>DXAZ01000003.1 GCA_019116785.1 Candidatus Atopostipes pullistercoris | reverse complement strand
CCGTTAAATGAAATCACGTTCCATAAGACGGTTCTCGCAGCACTTTAATGGGAATCAGGTTCCACAAGGCGGTTCTCGCGGACCGTTAATTCGAATATCGTTCCACAAGACGGCTCTCGCGGCCCGTTAATTAGAATATCGTTCCATAAGACGGCTCTTGCGGACCGTTAAATGAAATCACGTTCCATAAGACAGTTCTCGCGGCCCGTTAAATGGAATCACGTTCCACAAGACGACTCTCACGGCACATTAATTCGAATCAGGTTCCATAAGACGGCTCTTGTGGACCGTTAATTGAAATCACGTTCCATAAGGCGATTCTCACGGACCGTTAATTGGATTATCGTTCCATAAGGCGGTTCTTGCGGACCGTTAAATGAAATCACGTTCCACAAGGCGGTTCTCGCGGCACATTAATTCGAATATCGTTCCATAAGGCGGCTCTTGCAGCCCACAATTACGATTCTCGTGTCGTAAAAACCGCTCCCTTATCAAACTAACTAGATAACTTGAAGTTGGGGCCCTCTCTTATCAAAATATCCCAATGAATATTCCACAAGTTGATCTAAATCGATCCAAACTACACGATAATAAACGGAATAAAGAAATTTTTCGAAGAGCAAGAAAGCAAAGGACTGAAATTATGTTATTTGACACACACGCACATTTAAATGTCGAACAATTTGCCGAAGATGAAGCAGAAGTGATTCAACGTGCAAAAGATCATGGTGTTTCACGAATAGCCGTGGTGGGTTTCGATCATGAAACGATTGCGAAGGCGCTCGAAATGAGTAAAACGTATGAAGGCATTTACCCCATCATTGGTTGGCACCCAACCGAAGCCGGAAGTTATTCTGACAAAGTAGAAGAAAAATTAATTCACCTCATTCAATCAAAAAACGTTGTTGCCATGGGTGAAATGGGCTTGGATTACCATTGGATGGAAGATCCAAAACCTGTACAGATCGAAGTTTTTAGAAGACAGATTCGAGTAGCCAAAGAACTCAAGATTCCTATTACCGTGCATAATCGAGAGAGCACTGAAGATGTCTACCAAGTGTTAAAAGAAGAACATATTGAAGATATTGGCGGAATTATGCATAGCTTTAATTTAACGCCTGAATGGCAAGACCGTTTCTTAGATTTAGGGATGCATATTTCATTTAGTGGGGTATTGACCTTCAAAAATGCACCAGAAGTAAAAGAAAGCGCGAAAGTAGTACCTTTAGACAAAGTATTAATCGAAACCGACTCGCCGTATTTAAGCCCGACACCTTATCGTGGCAAACGAAATGAATCAAGTTACGTACGTTTTGTGGCAGAAGAATTAGCTACTCTCCGAGACATGCCCTTAGAAGAAATCGCTAAGATTACAACACAAAACGCCAATAAAATATTTAATTTAACGGAAGATTAGAAGATGAAACCAAAAATAAAAGAAGTAATTGTCGTTGAAGGAAAAAAAGATACCGAGCGAATCCAACTAGCAGTAGAAGCAGATACCATTGAGACACAAGGCTTAGCGTTAGAAGACGAAACACTCGCTTTAATTGAACATGCACAAAAAACGCGAGGGGTCATTGTATTTACCGACCCAGACTACCCAGGTGAAACCATTCGGAAGCAAATTTCACAAAAAATCCCCGGTGTCAAACATGCCTTTATCATTCCTGCTGAAGGAGTTCCACGTCACAAAGGAACGCTAGGTATCGAACACGCCTCAGTCGAAACCATTCAAGAAGCCTTAAAGGGACTCTATGACATTTCCGAAGAAAAAACCCCCACAGTGTCCAAAACCTTCCTTCGGGAAATGGGCTTGACGGGGGGCCGCCAAGCCAAAGCGCTTCGAATCCAATTAGGCGAAGCCTTACGAATTGGATATACTAATGGAAAACAACTTCAAAAACGCTTGACCATGTTTGGAATTACGGAAGAAGAAGTGGCTTACGCCATGAAAAAAATAAAAGAGGAGGGACTCAATGACTAAGCGACAAGAAATTGCAACACCAAGTCGGACAAGAGAAATATTAAATAAATATGATTTAAGTGCAAAAAAAAGTCTTGGACAAAATTTCATTATTGATACAAATATTTTAAGAAATATTGTAAAAACAGCAGCCGTAGACGAAAACACCACCGTTATTGAAGTAGGACCTGGGATAGGAGCTTTAACAGAACAAATTGCAAAAGAAGCCAAAGAAGTCTTTGCCTTTGAGATTGATGACCGGCTCCTCTCTGTTTTAGCAGATACACTATCCCCCTATGAAAATGTAACGATTTTGCACCAAGATATTTTAGAAGTAGACTTTGAACAATTTAAAGAAAAATACTTAGAAAATACCACACGGCTTGTCGTCATTGCGAACTTACCTTATTACATCACTACTCCTATCATCATGCATTTAATCGAAAGCTCACTTGCTGTAGATGAAATGGTTTTAATGATGCAAAAAGAAGTCGCCAGTCGTCTAGAAGCAAAACCAAGCACCAAAGCTTACGGCTCGTTGTCCATCGCCATTCAATATTATATGGATGTCGAAGTGGCCTTTACCGTGCCACGGACCGTTTTCATGCCACAACCGAATGTTGACTCAGCGATTATTCAATTAAAAACGTTAAAAGAGCCCCCCGTCCACATCAAAAATGAACCCTTATTCTTTAAAGTCGTCCGTGCATCCTTTGTTCAACGTCGAAAAACGATTTGGAACAACTTAAAAAAAATATTAAGTGATAAAAATAAAGAACAAGAATTAAAAGAAGCTTTTCAAAAAGCCAATGTGGACCCTTCTCGTCGCGGGGAAAGTTTAACAATAGAAGAATTTGGCCAATTAGCAGATGCATTGGTATCCTGCAATTTAGAAGATTCGTTTCTTTAAATGCAGACGTTCAAAATAAGATAAAATGTGTGAAAAACTGTGAAACATGCACTATAGAGCTATTATTAATCTTTTTTAATTTAATTTTAATGTTTTGTGTGTTATAATGGTTGTATTGTAAGGGGTGTCGCTAATGACAGCAACCATAGAAAACATTAAAGATAATTTTACTGAACGAATTGGCGAAAATATAGTAATTACTGTTGAAATAGGAAGACGTAAGACGACAACCCATAAAGGGACACTTACCGAAACCTACCCGGCTGTTTTTGTTGTAGAACTTGAAAACTGTGAAGACTCTTATGAACGTGTCTCCTACAGTTATGCAGATGTACTAACCAATGCCATTGAAGTCGATTTTCCAAATGACACACTTATTGCAACCACAGAAGATGAAAAAATAGAAGAATAGTCAAAAAAGCAGAAGAGCAGATCTTCTGCTTTTTTAATAGAAAAAGAGATAATAAATATTAATTAATAAAAAACATTAGGTTATTTTAAGTCGATGTGGTATACTTCATTAGCATGTTGTTAGAGACCAAGAAAGATTTATGTAATGTATTTCCGAATCGGCGCTTAAGCAATAAATGTAAATAAAGGTGCAATGAGCACGAGGAGGATTTGAACATGGAACAAGGAACAGTAAAATGGTTTAACGCTGAAAAAGGTTTTGGCTTCATCGAGCGTGAAGATGGAGATGACGTATTCGTACACTTCTCAGCAATCGAAGAAGAAGGTTTCAAAACTTTAGACGAAGGCCAAACCGTTACTTTTGATATTGAAGAAGGCAATCGCGGTCTTCAAGCAGCAAATGTACGCAAAGCTTAATTTAATCAAACCTTAAAATAAAAGCAAGGACAAGGAGGAATCCAGTCCTTGCTTTTTTACGTCTAAAAAAGTTAAAAACTGCTTTTTTATGAATAGATTTCGCTATCCTCACAAGTGAGCCTAAAAATAGGTCCAACTTGTAAGGGTAATCTTTTGAGAAAATCAGTTTTTGTAATAAGTCATTGGTCCATTAGAATACTTGGTCATTTTTTGACTTAGCACTCTTCTAATTCTAGGTTTCGTATACTTACCTCCACACCACTCATAAATCACAGATACACTGACTGGTATCTCAGG
>DXAZ01000031.1 GCA_019116785.1 Candidatus Atopostipes pullistercoris | reverse complement strand
TACGACCTCTATCTATACGAAACAATTATAACTCATAAGAGTTACAGGTTTAAGTCAGCCTTAAATGACAAATATAGTAAAAAAAGATTAGCCATTTAAGACTAATCTTATTATACGAGGAGTTTATAATGGATAAGAAAATGACAATATGGCAAGGGGATATCACAACCTTAAAAGTTGATGCTATTGTCAATGCCGCCAATAAATCTTTACTTGGTGGTGGGGGTGTAGATGGAGCAATCCATCAGGCGGCTGGACCTGAGTTGCTTCAGGCAACCAAAAAACTTGGTGGGGCCAAAACAGGCGAAGCAAAGATAACCAAAGGCTTTAAACTTCCTGCTCGATATGTTATTCATACAGTAGGTCCAATTTATAAAAATGGATTGAACAATGAAGCACAATTACTTGCAAAGTGTTACAAAAATTCACTAGCATTAGCACAAAAGCATCATTTAAAAACAATAGCTTTCTCAGCCATTAGTACAGGAGTCTATGGGTATCCATTAGATGAAGCTACTGAGATTTGTGTGTCCACTGTAAAAAAGATATTGCCCGAAATGAAAAATGTAGAAGAAGTAATCTTTGTCGTATTTGATGAACCGACGAAAGAAGTGTACGAAAATACGTTTGAGCAATTGGGAATATAAATAATTAAGGGGGGAGTGAGTAAAATGAATTTAATAGGAATTGAAGTATATATTCGATTTCACTATGTAGAATCTTTAAAAGATAAAAGAAGGATCATAAAAAGCATCTTAGATAAAACACGACATAAATACCAAATTAGTACCGCAGAAGTGGGAGATCTAGATAGCCTAGATACTTCTTCACTCGGTTTTGGAATGGTTACAAATGATCCGAAACATGCGGAAGTCATTTTACAAAAAGTGATTAATTTTATAGATACTCAATCAGAGGTAGAAATTTTTAAGATTGAATGGTTAAAAGCGTAAAGGGTATTTTCTTAAAAAAGTTCTCTAAATAGACACTTTTAATAATATTGTACATTTATACAAAGTGTGTTATATTTTTGTAAATCCTATTGTCCATTTTACAAAAATAAGGAGAGAATTTATATGATAAAATTAATCATAGACTCTGGAGCCGATCAAAATGCTTGGTTTTCAGAAAAATATCAATTCGGCTTTTTACCATTAAGTATTATATTGGAAGGCGAACAATATTTAGATAAAGAAGAAATCACCTTAGAAGAATTGCATAGTGCAATGAAAGAAGGAAAAATGCCCTCCACTTCACAACCATCTCCTGGTTTAATTAAAGAAGAGCTTGAAAAATATCGAAAAAATGGAGATGAAGTTATAATTGTTAGTATCTGGAAAGAAATTTCTGGAACGTATCAAAACATTAAAAGTGTTATTGATGAATATAAAAAAACACATCCAGAGTTTAAAGTGGCTTTAATTGATTGTCGGAGTGGCTCTGTTGCAGCCACATTAATTGCTATCCAAGTAGCAGAAATGATAAAAGCAGGCTATTCATTTGAAGAAGTTTCAAAGCAAGCAGAATGGAATGCTGCACATATTTCGATTTATTTAACCGTCAATGATTTGAATTGGTTAGTAAAAGGTGGTCGATTATCGAAGACAGCTGGTTTTATGGGAGCTGCTTTAAAAGTAAAACCAATTATTAGTGTGAATAGTAAAGAATTATATTCTGAAAGTGTCGTTCGCGGGAAAAAACGTGTCTATACAAAATTAGTGCAGAAAATAAAAAAGGATACTTCTGACTTTACTGAGCAGCTCTATCTGATCAGTCATGTAGATCAAGAAGAAAATGCAAAGCTTGTAGAAGCACAATTGAAAGAAGAAATTCCCAAAGCCAAGACAATGATTTTTGAATTTGGTGCTGTGTTAGCAGCTCATATAGGACTGGGAGGAGTAGCTATAGCCGCTTTAAACCAAAAACCAAAAACCTATATCTCACCTTATTAATCTTTTTATTGTATCTTTTTGTTTTTTGAGTGATTACCAAAAAGTAATGACTCTTTTCTTTTATTTAGATTATTTTTTAAACGTAATCCGTTTTCATGGTACAATATATTTGTTAAACTTTAAAGAGGTGAACATAGTGTACTTAATTGTGACAATTCTTGTACTTTTATTATTTGGGGGCTATTTCTTTTGGCAAAATTATATACATAAAGTAACATCCTATACGTTTTCTATACCAAAAAAATATTCATCCTTAAAAAATAAAGAAATTGTTTTTATTTCAGATACTCATTTCAGAAAAAATCTTTCCTATTTTTTTATAGATCGAGTGTTATCGGAAATTGAACAAATAGATCCAGATGTCATTTTATTTGGTGGCGATATTGTACATGAAACTTCATATGATCAAGTGATTGAGCATACAAAAGATTTTTTCTCTCAATTAGTAAAGATAGCTCCAACCTATGTGGTTTACGGTAATCATGATTTAGAAAGTCATCGAAAAAAAGAAATAACAGATACTTTAAAAAGAGTAGGAGTTACTTTACTAGATAATAAGTCAGATTGGATTACATTTGATGATCCAAACATTGGCTTTCATTTAATTGGTTTAAATGAAGAGGCAGATTCAATCAGTATGAAACAAGATGCTTTATCTCAAATTAATTGGTCGCAGGAATCTAAAAAAGGATTAAATATTTTACTCGCTCATTATCCTCATTTTATTGAAAAATATAGGAGAAGCGAAACAAAAATACCTGATTTAATTCTTTCAGGAGACACTCATGGAGGACAAGTCATTTTACCAATAATTGGCGGACTTTACGTTCCAAGACAAGGTTTTAATCCGTATTATGATTTTGGAATTTTTACAGACGACACTTATTCATCCAGTCGTTTAATAATTAGCCGAGGACTTGGAAATTCCTCTTTTCCATTGAGAATAAATAACCGTCCAGAAATCATTAAGATTAGATTTAATTAAAAAAGGAGAGTGAAGAAATGGACAAATTAGGCTTGGGGACAATCGGTACTAGTTGGATAACTGATCGTTTTATTGATGCAGCTTTAGAAACCGATCTTTACCAGTTGGACTGTGTCTATTCAAGAAGCAAAGAAAAAGGGAAAGAATTTTCTAGCAAATATGGGGATATTCAAGTAGAAACAGACTTAGAGGCTTTTATGGCAAAGGAATCTCTTGATGTCATCTATATTGCATCACCCAATAGTCTTCATTATGAACAAGCGATAATGGCTCTAAAAGCTAAAAAACATGTGATGGTAGAAAAACCTGCCTCTACCAATGTGGATGAGTGGGACGAGATGTTAAGAGTAGCTGAAGAAAATGATGTTTTTGTTTTAGAAGCTGCAAAGCATATGTATATACCAAATTTAAAAAATGTAGCCAACGAAATTGAAAAATTAGAAGGCGTTGTTGGAGCAACTTTCCCTTATGTAAGATATTCTTCTAGATATGACAATGTCTTAGCAGGGGAAGAACCCAATATTTTTTCTCTAAAGTTTGCAGGTGGGGCTTTGATGGATTTAGGCGTTTATCCTATTTATACAGCGGTTGCTTTATTTGGCGAACCAGAAGAAGCTGTTTACTATCCGCGAAAAATCCGTACAGGTGTTGATGGCATAGGAACGGTTATTCTTCGTTATGAGGCGTTTGATGTAACGATATTAGTTGGAAAAATTGCGACTTCTTCTTATGAAGTTGAAATTTACGGCTCAAAAGAGACGCTAATTATTGATCATGTCTCTCATTTAGAGACTGCAAGAAAAGTGGATCATCAAACTTTAGAAGAACAAGAAGTTCATTTAGAAAAACAACGTGAAAATAGTATGTTTTATGAAGCAGAAGCTTTAGCTAAAATGATTGAGACAAAAGATGATTTAAAAACAAAAGAACGTTATAAAGAATTATCTAACCTTGCACGCATTGTTTCTGGTTTATTGAATCAATTGCTTACTCAAGCTGGTATCCTATTTGATTAGGAATAATTATTAATGGTCAATTAATTTGAAATATTTTTTTTGGTAGACATTTAGAGGAATAAAATATATAATAGATAGGTAATCGAACTGAAATCGTTGCCAGTAAGTACATGGGTTCGAGACTCATTCGATAATATACAGAAAGTTTTGGAGGATTGAATAACATGGCAGAAAAAACAATTATGTTAGTATGTGCTGCAGGAATGAGTACATCATTATTAGTATCTAAAATGCAAAAATCAGCAGAAGAACGAGGAATTGATGCAGAAATTTTTGCGAATTCAGCAAACGAAGCGGATGGAAGTTTAGAAAGTAAAGATGTGGATGTCTTATTATTAGGCCCTCAAGTTCGTTTCATGAAATCTCAATTCGAGAAAAAAGTTGAGGATAAAGGTATTCCTGTTGATGTTATTAATATGCAAGATTATGGTATGGTTAACGGGGAAAAAGTTCTTGACTCAGCATTAGAGTTAATCGGTGAATAATAGAGTTAAAAACTAGTAAATCGTTTGAATTGTAATTTCAAGAAAGACTGAAAAGAAATATAAAGGAGATTAAATTTATGGCAGAAGGGCAAGAACAACTTTTAGAAACAATTATGGGTCTTATCATGTACGGTGGAGACGCTAAAAGTAGTGCAATGGAAGCAATTTACGCAGCAAAAAGTGGAAACTTTGACGAAGCAGAAGAAAAGCTAGAAGCTGCAGATGAAGCACTAGGAAATGCACACAAATCGCAAACGAACTTATTAACTCAAGAAGCAAGTGGCGATTCAGTAGAATTATCATTATTGTTAGTTCATGGCCAAGACCACCTAATGAATGCAATCACTTTTAGAGATTTAGCACAAGAAATAATCGATGTGTACCGTAAATTAGACGGACAAGATGTTTCTGTAGACTAAGCGTGAAAAAAGCACTGAGAGGATAATAATTCCTCTTAGTGCTTTTTTTATGCTATAGATTAAAGCCACCCAAACGATGTTTAACGACATCCATTAATCGATCAAATTCTTCTTTTGTAATTTCTTCATTATCTTTCGCTTGTACTAATTCTTCTTGTACATCCGTTAGTTTTTCTGTATCTGCAGTATTTACCTTATTTTCTAATTCTTCATACAATCCCGACATTTGAAAACACGCCTCCTTTGATTGTTTATAGATGATTCAAACAAAGTATATAACGTGAGCGAATAGATAACAATTGATATGATTAAGAATCGATTACTTGATCATCTTCGTACTTACTGACTTGATAATTAATATATTTGGCAAATAATAACTTTAATGGAATATACATTGTAACAATGTTGTCAAAGTAAAATTGATCATGAAATCTTTCTTTCGTTAGTTCTGTTGCAATATTATAATCACTTGCATATGCGAGTGAATTATTGGCTGAATTTGTAAATGATAAAATGTGTACTCCTTTTAAATTCAATAAATCATACTTATCTTCTAAATAGTCATTTTCTCCACTTGATGAAACGATAACAACCGTATCGCCAGCCTTCATCGAATTTAAAGCTACTTCAAATTCCCCAGCCCCTTCTATCAAACGAACCCAACGATCAGCATGCATAAATAAGCGCTGAAATTCTTTATTAAAGCTTTTTTGAAACATGCCTGTTCCATAAGCATAAATAGTCGGTGACTGTTCTAACATTTTAATAATCGGAGTAAAATCATAATTCCTATAATGGTTAATTATTTGAATATCACTGTCACAAACACGATGAATAAATTCTTCGTCAATTTCTTGAGATGATTTTTGATTTAGCTTCAATAAAACCTTTAATTCCGCAAAACCTTCCAGACCAAGCTTTTTTGTAAAACGAATAATGGTACTTTTTGAAACAGAACAAAAAGCGGCTAAATCGTCAATAGTATTTAGATGGCTTGCATCTGGGTCGTTTAAAATAGTTTTTGCTACAAAACGATCACTTTCTGTAAGTTCCCCATAATGATTGATAATTAAATCTCTAATATTTTTCAATATTTCAGCTCCTGACTTAATAATGACACTTTATTTCATCAAATGACACTTTTTACCACACTTTGAAAACGCTATCCAACCTTTCCTTGAAGTATTGTATCCAGAGAGGAAGAAGTTATAATAATATTGTATCAAGCAAGAGAATCTTTGGCCAATAGATTTCTAATTTTTTAACGGAGGATGTAATAATATGAAAAAGTTTGCAATAACAATTGCTGGTGGGGGAAGTACATTTACACCAGGTATTGTAGATATGTTATTAAGTAGTTACGAAGAATTTCCAATCTCAGAAATTAAACTGTATGACAATTTAGCAAAAAGACAAGAACCCATTGGTAAAGCCTGTGAAATCATGGTTTCTGAAAGATATCCAGATGTTAAGTTCTCTTATACAACCGATCCAGAAGAAGCCTTTACTGGAATAGATTTTGTAATGGCTCATATTCGCGTTGGTTTATATGCAATGCGCGAATTAGATGAAAAAATCCCACTAAATTATGGGGTTGTCGGACAAGAAACTTGTGGACCAGGTGGTATGGCTTATGGTATGCGTTCAATTACAGGTGTATTAGAAATCTTAGACTACATGGAAGAGTACTCACCCGATGCTTGGATGTTAAATTATTCAAATCCAGCAGCAATTGTTGCAGAAGCCACTCGCCGTTTACGACCAAATTCTAAAATTATTAATATCTGTGATATGCCAGTTGGTATTGAAGCTTCATTTGCAGACATTTTAGGTTTAGAGTCTAGAAAAGAGTTAATTGTACGCTATTATGGATTGAATCATTTTGGCTGGTGGGAAAGTATTACGGATAAAGCTGGAAAAGATTTAATGCCAGAATTGATTGATTATGTATCTGAACATGGTCTAGTGCTTGATACAGAAGCTTTCCAACATAATGATGAGAGTTGGAAAGAAACATACCGTAAAGTTAAAGACGTGCAAGCATTAACGCCAGATTTACTACCAAATACGTATCTAAAATATTACTATTTCCCAGATTATGTAGTAGAACATTCGAATAAAGAACATACTAGAGCGAATGAAGTAATGGAAGGTCGAGAAAAACAAGTTTTCTCAACAGCACAAAAAATTATCGAAGCAGGAACCGCAGAGGGTATTGAATTTGAAGCGGATGCCCATGCAACATTTATTGTCGATTTGGCGCGTGCAATTGCCTACAATACCAAGGAAAGAATGTTACTTATCGTTCCAAACAATGGATCTATTTCAAACTTCACTTATGATGCAATGGTTGAAATTCCTTGTTTAGTAGGTAGTGATGGACCTGAACCTTTACACATAGGAGAAATTCCTCACTTCCAAAAAGGTTTAATGGAACAACAAGTAAACGTAGAAAAATTAGTTGTAGATGCTTATGTGGAAAAATCGTACACAAAAATGTGGCAAGCATTGACTCTATCAAAGATTGTTCCAAGTGCTAAAGTAGCAAAAGATTTACTCGATGCTTTAATTGAGGCAAACGTAGATTATTGGCCAGAATTAAGATAGAAATAAAAGCTAGAATACAACTGAATAACCTTCAGTTGTATTCTTTAAAATAAGTTGTAAACGATTTCTGAATATCAAAGGAGGAAAATATTTATGCAGAAAATACAACGTTTTGGGGGCGCAATGATTATACCTGTTATGTTATTTGCGTTCTTTGGGATTATAGTAGGGGTGACAACATTTTTTCAACAAGAAGTAATATTTGGAACACTTGCGAATCCAGATAGCTTCTTTTGGAAATTAATGGATGTAATTCAACAAGGTGGATGGACTGTATTTAACCAAATTAACTTACTTTTCGTTATTGGTTTACCTATCAGTCTTGCAAATAAACAACAAGCACGAGCAAGTATGGAATCATTTGTCGTTTATATGGTTTTTAATTATTTTTTAAGTGCAATGTTAGGTCATTGGGGACATAATTTTGGTGTTGATTTCAGCCTAGAAGCCGGTGGGGAATCTGGTTTAGCAATGGTTGCTGGTGTAAAAACACTAGATATAGGTATGATTGGCGCGATTGCTGTTACACTTATAGTTATCTATCTTCACAATAAATATTTTGATTTAAAAGTTCCAGAATGGCTTACAGCTTTTAGAGGTTCAGCTACTGTTGTTGCTATTGGATTCTTTGTTATGTTACCAGTCGCAGCTATTTTTATGATTGTATGGCCACAAGTTCAAAATATAATTAGTAGTTTACAAACTTTTATTCTCAATTCTGGAACCTTTGGAGTCTGGTTATATACATTCTTAGAAAGAATACTTATTCCAACAGGAATGCATCATATTTTAAATACACCTTTCCAATTTGATAATATAGTTATAAATGGTGGACTTCTAGCAGGGTGGGTAGACCAATTACCTGAAATCGCTAGAAGCAGTGGTGAGAGCTTACGTACACTTTTCCCAGCAGGGGGATATGCTTTATATGGATTAAGTAAAGTATTTGCACCAATTGGTATTTCTTATGCTTTTTATCAAACTGCTCATGAAGACAAGAAAGCAGAAGTTGCTGGCTTAATGGTTCCTGTAACTCTTACAGCAATTATTGCTGGTGTTACTGAGCCAATAGAATTTACATTTTTATTTATTGCACCGGTATTATTCTTAGTTCATGCACTTTTAGCAGCCACTTTCATTACAGTTGTATACATCATAGGTATTTCTGGTTATTTTACAGGTGGATTAATTGAAATGACTTCTTATAACTTCCTACCACTAGGAGCTAGTCATTGGCAACAATATCTCTTACTCTTAGGAGTTGGCCTTATTTTCTCTGGGGTTTGGTATATTGTTTTCAAAATGATGATTGTAAAAATGGATCTAAAAACACCGGGTAGGGAAGCAGATGAAGAAGAAATGCGTTTATATAGTAAAAAAGAGTATCAAGATTCACGAAATAAAAATAAACTAGATGATCCTTCAAATGATCCCAAAGTGTCTAAAGAGTCGACTGGAGATTTACCTAAACCAGAAGGATATCTGCAAGCTTTAGGTGGAAAAGAAAATATAGAATCTGTTACTAACTGTGTGACTAGATTGAGAGTTACAGTTAAAAATGAAGAATTAGTTGCACCTGAATCTATCTTTAAAAAATATGGAGCTTTAGGATTGGTGCATAAAGGAAATAATATCCAAATTATTGATGGGACAAATGTTACATTCACTCGTGAAGAGTTTGAAGAATTATTATAGAAGAGTATGATCGATATGGAAATGACGAGTAAAAAAATAATAGAAGTTCTTTTTAATTTAATCATTGTCATTTTGTTTGCTCATCCATTCTTCTTGATATTATATACACAACTTTCAGGTATTGATCTTCAAAATCTAATTGCAATGAATCCTTACTGGAATATCATGTTTATTAAGTCATTTATATCTCCCTTTATTGGTTTTTATGTCCTGCAATTAAAAGAAAAATTAATAAAGGATAGGAAAGTAGAAACTATTATTTTACAATTGATTGTTTTAGCAATTGGATTATTTATCATGGAGAATGCAACGTTCTCAGTCTCTATTTTCATATTGAGTTTTTATCTGTTTTACCATTGGAAAATTAAAATATCTGATTTATTTCAATATTTTAAAAAGAAAGATTTTAGCTTTAAGAATTATCTTATCTCCATTGGCTTGCTTTTAATGGCTGTTACTATACGAATAATGATTAAGTTTGTATCAAATATTTAATTAAAAATTTATGAAAAATATAGATCAGCTTAATAAATTTTGGTGTTAATGAACTTTTGATATGCTCCCCCTAAAGTAGACACTTAAAAAAGTAAAATTACTTTAGGGGGATTTTTATGCGTTCAAACAGTAAACATACAACTGAAGAAATCGAAAGATATATTTTGATGTATCTGAATGAAGGAAT
>DXAZ01000030.1 GCA_019116785.1 Candidatus Atopostipes pullistercoris | reverse complement strand
GTTATTCAGTGTAAAATGTACTTGGGTCATATGAAGTCCTCCTAGGTATGTTTTTGCGTTAAAAACATTGTACCGTAAAAGGACGTTTATATGGCCTTTTTACTTTTACACAATTATATGGACTTTATCTGCAGACTAGGAATTTAGAGGAGGACAATCATTTGGAATTTGTTGTAGAAAAAGAATGGCTTATGGATAATTTAGAAAATGAAGAGTTCATCATTATAGATTGCCGCTTTGACTTGAACCAACCCGAATTAGGAAGAGAACAGTATAAAAATAGTCATATCCCAAGTGCTTTTTATTTTGATCTGAAACATCAACTTTCAGGACCAATAACAAAGCACGGAGGCAGACATCCGCTTCCAGACATCGATACCTTTAGAATAGAAATTGAAAAGGTAGGAATTGATCACTCAAAAACAGTGATTGCTTACGATGAGGGTGGTGGACAGTATGCTTCTCGTCTTTGGTGGCTCATGAAATATATCGGGCACGAAAAAATTTATATATTAAACGAAGGATTTAGCGGATGGAAAGCAGCCAATTTTCCAGTAACCACTGAAATTCCTGAAGCTAAGCCCACAAATTATAAAGTCAACATTCAAAAAGAAATGCTGGCGTCATTTGAGGAAGTCAAAGAAATCGTCGAGAACACGACAGAGCAATCTGTTTTAATCGACTCAAGAGCTTCTGAACGTTATTTGGGAAAAGTAGAGCCCATGGATAAAATTCCAGGACACATTCCGGGAGCCCTTAATAAAGTCTGGGATGAGAGTTTACATGAAGGTTCCTTTAAGAATGAAGAAGAGCAAAGAGAGCGGTTTTCTGAAATTGACAAAGACGAACCGGTAGTCGTCTATTGTGGATCAGGCGTTACAGCTACTCCCAATTATATCGCCTTAAAAATGGCAGGTTATAGTGATGTCAAACTTTATGCTGGAGGGTATAGCGATTGGGTCTCTTATGAAGATAATGAAATAGAAAAAGGAAAAGTTTCTAGAGGAGAATAAAAAAAGACTCCCAAAAATGGGAGACTTCAAACTTTTATTTTCTTTATGCGCACAAGAAGACTCGAACTTCCACGGGGATAAGTCCCCACCAGCCCCTCAAGCTGGCGCGTCTACCATTCCGCCATGTGCGCTTATTTAAACAACAATTGTAATTTTAGCAATTTTTTTACGATGTGTCAATTTCATTTTTGGATGTTTCTTCTAAAAAGCACTGGATTTAGGATTTAAACGTTTTATAAAATCGAAAAATAATCCTACTATCTAAATCGAAGTAGGATTATTTCTATTCAAATAATGGATAAACAGCGTTTATCTATTTACATTTCTCCTATTGATATTTCCAAAAAATTTCAAGCAATAAAGTGCACTAAGACCTACAAGAACGTAGACAATTTTAGCTAAGAGCATAGTTCGACCACCAAGAATAAAAGCGACAAAATCAAATTCAAAAAGACCAACCGTTAGCCAGTTTAATCCACCAACGATTGTAAGGGCTAAGGCAATATTATCTAATGTTTTCATAAGATTCATCTCCTTTCTTATTTGGTGAGTTAAATATAGCACGGGAGTAAAACGCTTACTAATAATAAGCCCTGAAAATAAGGAAAAAACATCTAAAATACGTTTATTTTTTAAAATAGCTTGTATTCTATAAATGACCATGCTATGATAATAAATGCTTATGCGATGAGCCGACCGAACATTTGATTTATTTCAGATAGGTCATTTGCACATCACGCCTAAGAATTTGAATAGTGATGAAGAGATTGTGCTGTGAACACATCTCTTATCTAATTAAATGAAAATTTAATAGATTGCCAGCTAGCGTAGACGAGACCTGTCTACGTTTTTTTTATTTCCTAATATCCACCTCGCCTCTTTCAGAGAAAATGGACTGAACAAGCGTTATATTTTGCGCCTTTTTCTTGAAAAGTGTGTATTTGTCAAAAAAAAAGATGTTTTAAGGCAAATTGCTTTATAAATAAATAAATTATTCCTATACTATGTTTATCATGAACAAAATAAATTAGAGGAGAGGATATTTATGAGTCAATTGCAGAACACGTGGGATTACTTTGCAGGAATTTTACCGAGTTTGCTTGGTGGGATCTTATTGATATTAGTCGCTTGGCTGATTGCTTCTTTAGTTAGAAAAGCAATCACTAAAGGACTTAGAGCAGCCGATATGGATAATCGATTAGTTGGATGGGGTGCCGCACAATCCGAAGAACAAGGTGCCAATATGATTGACATGCTAGGGCAAGTCTTTTATTACTTAATATGGGTATTATTCTTACCTGGAATCTTTGAAACCTTTGGATTAACTTCTGTAGCACAACCGATTCAAAATATGATGCATACAGCATTAGCTTTTGTGCCTAATCTTTTAGCCGCTATAGTTTTAGCTGTAATAGCTGTGGTTGTTGGTAAATTTGTTCGAAATTTAGTTTATAACTTAGCTCTAACCCTAAATATTGATCGTTGGATTTCTAAATTAACTGGTCAAACTGATCGCAAAACACCAGGTAGAACTGCCCAAGGTGAAGCAACTGATGCAGCCTCTACATACAAAGAAAATAAAGATTCAATCGCTAAAGTGTTAGCTAACATCGTTTATGTTCTAATTCTTATTCCTATTTTAACTGTTGCTTTAGAAGTATTAGGTATTCGTTCAATTTCAGAACCAATTATTTTAGTTCTAAACTCTATAATGGCAGCTATTCCTCATATCTTAGTCGCTGTAATTCTTTTAGCGGTAGGTATAGCCATTGCGAAATTTGTAGGGGACTTAGTTAAAAACCTACTACAAGGAACAGGAATTAATAATCTAACAGACAGTGTGGATGTTTCAGGAATAGATAAACTGGATATAGCAAAAGTTATTGGTCAAGTTGTTTCTGGTTTAATTGGTTTATTCTTTTTTGTTGAAGCTATAAATGCTTTAAACTTAGAAGTCTTAAACGCAATTGGAGCAGCAATCATTGCTTACTTACCAAATGTAATCTTTGCTTTAATCATTTTAGGTATAGGAGTTATTGGTGGACAATGGATAGGTAACTTGTTTACTCGTTCATCTGGAAGTCGTTGGGCAGGTAGACTGGTTCAATATCTATTAGTTGCTTTCTCACTATTCATGGTATTAGACCAATTGAACTTTGCAAGTAGTATTGTAAACACAGCCTTTATGTTCATTATCGGAGGAGTAGCCGTTGCCTTTGCACTAGCCTTTGGATTAGGCGGACGTGACTTTGCTCGAAAACAACTTGAACGATTAGATGACAAAGTAGATAAAGAAAAAGATAAAGACGAAGCACCAGCTGCTGATCAAAAAGAACCTTCTGATTTTGACATGTAAAGTTAGAAAATAAAATTAAATGAAACAAAAAATAACGGTGAAGCCAATAACAGCTTCACCGTTTATTTTAATCTCTAGGTTTAGGCGTTTTACTCTTTTGAAGGGATCCGTCTTTTTTATAAATATGAACTGAACTCTTTTTATTTCTAGCCATATCTTCTGCTCGACCCACCGCATCTTCTTTATACTCAAACGTACGGTCCGGTCGCTTAGCTCCTACTGTTTGCACCTTCCATTCATCGTTTTCATATTTCACTTCCACATCATTATCTACTAAATCTGGATTTCCACTCTCGTCATGCTGATCGGTCTTTGTAGGATTTGGCTCTTTTTCATATTCCTTTTTCTCTTTTTCGGAAGCATTATCAAACCAATCTCCCGCTTGCGACTGTGCAATTGGAATTAACCGATCTTCATCATACCCCTCTTCTTCCAGTGCGTTCGCAATATCAATCGCTTTTTTCCGCACAAGAGGATCCATATTCTTCATCGAAGCAGGGTAATCATTCATATCCCATGGCATAAAAATTCCTCCTATTTATTTCTATTATTAATTAAATTAAAACACGCCTACACAAAATAAGCGAATACAACGCTTAGTCATTTCGGAAAGAAGACAAGTTTGATATAGTAAATAAGAAGAATTCAATAAATTAAAGGCAAGGAGCTCATAAAATGACAAAGATTCTAGTAATAGGCGGGACACGCTTTTTTGGCAAGAAGACAGTAAAACGACTGATTGAGCATGGCCATGAGGTTACGATAGCGACACGTGGGAATACGGATCACGGTTTTAAAGACCAGGTGCACCACGTAGTGTTGGACGCTCAGGATCGTAACCATCCTGGCTGGGAGGAGATTGTAAACAAAAAGTGGGAAGCGGTATTTGATAATGTATGTTATACAAAAGAAGATGCTCAAGTTCTGATTGATAAATTTACTGATGTTACTGATCATTTACATTTTACTTCTTCTATGGCTGTTTATTCAGGAGCGATGGAAGGGTATGAGGAAAGGGATTTTGATCCCTATACCTATAAAATCGATTCTACTATCGAAGTGGGTTATGGTGAAGGAAAGCGTCAAGCAGAACAAGTTTTATTTACAAAAGCGCCTTTTGAAGTCACGGCTTACCGTTTTCCTATCGTATTAGATCTTGACGATTATACGAAACGCCTTCATTTTTATGTTCAAAAAGCTCTGAATGATGAAACGATTCTTTTTGAAAAAGCAGAAGCGAAAGTGAATTATGTTAAAGGAACGACTGCAGCTGAATCGATAGTGTGGGCGATTGAAAATAAAAAAGAAGGGATCTATAACGTGAGTACGAGTGATGCTGTTTCAATTCAAACGTTAATGAACTGGTTAGCAGAAGCAGTGGGGGAAGAGATAGCTGTTGATTACTCTTCAGAAAATAAAGCAGCATCGCCTTTTAGTGTATCCCATGATCAATATTTGATTTCTGATAAAATTGCCAAAGAGGGATTTCGCTTAATGAAGCTTGAAGAGTGGATGAAACCTTTAATGAGAGACTTAGTAGAAGAGTTAAGAATATAGAAAAAAGAGATTAATAAATATTTTTTAAATATCTATCAATACCATTAATTATAGAACCTAAAAAAGACTGAAAGTTTCAAAACTTTCAGTCTTTTGGATTTGAGGCTATTTTCTATAAATGTTTGAAAAATTAAGCAGTCTCAACTTCTTCAAGACGTTCGTGGATTTCAGCTAATTCAATGTCACGAATTTCTCTTGGTAAGAACATGCGAATTTCTTCTTCATTATAGCCAATTTGTAATCGTCGATCATCCATAATAATAGGACGACGGATTAAACTAGGCTCTTCAATAAATAAATTGAGTAACTCATTCATTGAAAGCGTATCGATATCCACTTCCAAGTCTTGATAGGCTTGAGAGCGATAGGAAATAATTTCTTCGGTACCTTCATCTGTTAACATCAAGATTTCTTTAATCTCGTCTTTAGATAACGGTTCATGATAGATGTTCTTTTCTTCATACCCTAGATTGTGTTCTTCTAACCAACTTTTCGCTTTCCTACATGACGTACAACTAGGTGACACATAAAGTTTTATCATCAATATCTACTCCTTTGTTGAAAAGATCTCGCCCGATCATTTTGCTGAGTAGAAGAAGCTCGAATATATTTAGTTATTAAATTAGAAATACATCAAACTCCTTAAAATGCGAACGATTATTTCCAATTCTTATTATACATCGTAAAATAAGCAATATCAAGGATGCATTAGAGGATATACACATTCTTATCAAATGTACATAATTGTAACAAATATGTAATAAACGCGAAGAGACGTAGAATTCTGTTTCAAAGGATAATATATGATAAACTGTAAAGAACAAAGAAAGAATTATATGAGGTGTTTTATGAATCCATTATTTAGGTTTGTTTTGAAATTAGCTTCTTCACCAAGAATTGATATGCAAGAGGATTATATTTGGATTAGAAAAATGCAAAGCTTCTTTTCTAAAGATGTCAGCAATAAATATCATTTCTTAGACGAAAAGATTTATTAGCTTGAAGAAGAGCACGAAATTCCTGTACGTGTATTTCTTCCGGATATTATAAAGCATGAAGAAAATATCATTTATATTCATGGAGGTGGCTGGGCGTTAGGGGATATTGATACGTATACACGGGCTTGTGTGAATTTAGCCAATCATTTACACCGACCTGTTTATTCGATAAATTATCGTTTAGCCCCCGAGTATCCTTACCCTGCTGGGTTTAATGATTGTCTTCGGGTTGTAAAAGTTTTATTGAATTCAAAGAAAAATAGTAAAGATAGAAAATGGGTGCTTATGGGGGATTCAGCTGGAGGGAATTTGGTAGCGAGTGTATCTTTAAAGTTGAAAGAAGAAAATGAAAAATTACCAGATAAACAAATTCTTTTATATCCCCTGACTTATTGGGATCATTCTAGCGATTCCCCTTTTAAATCCATTACAACAAATGGTTATGATTATGGTTTGACGATTAAAAAGGTTCAAGAATATATGGAAATGTATGAGCCGGATAAACAAAAACGAAAAAGTCCTTTTATTGCTCCACTGATGGCAAAGGATCTAAGTGGACAACCGGATACTTTAGTGATTACTTCTGAATTTGACCCTTTACGGGATGAAGGAGAAGCATATGGGCAAGCGCTGAAGGAAGCAGGAAATCAAGTAGAGATTCATCGGTTATTAGACACGGTACATGGATTTATTAAATACCCGCCGTATTTAGAACCTGTCGAAAAGACTTATAAGTTTATCCATGATTTTCTGAGTCATTAAGGAAGGAAGGTTCTTTTGAACGAAAGAGAATGGTACAGATTAGACAATGCCTCAAATATCTTTTTGGCTGCACAAAATGAAATTGACACAAAAGTTTTTAGACTTTCGGCAGAAATGACAGAAAAAGTAGAGCCAGAACTTCTTCAAATGGCATTGAATAAAACGTATGAAGAATATACTTTGTTTCACAGTACGTTAAGACGAGGTTATTTTTGGTATTATTTGGAAAGTAGTGAAGTCAATCCACGAGTAAAATTAGAAACAGATCCTCCGGTTTCTCCAATTTATCAATCCGGAAGAAGAAATTTTTTGTTTCGCGTGTTGTATAGAGAAAATAGCATTCATTTAGAAATTTTTCATGCTTTAACAGATGGGACAGGGGCTTTATGGTTTTTTGAAGATTTATTGATGGAGTATGTAAGCTTGAAGCACTTAGAGAGTGAAGAACATTCCGATTTAAAAACAAAAAGAGAAAAAGAAAATTTAGAAGATAGCTTTAATCGTTATTTCAAAAAAGAAAGTAGGCTTGCTTTTGATCAACTGACACGTCCGTTTAAAACTTTTTTTAAAGCAGGAGAGGAATCTTCAGATGTAAAGTTTTTTCCGCGCCCACTGGAACAACAGATTGATAAGAAAGTTTATCAGATTAAGGGGACTAAAACAGCGGATCATCGGCCTCGAATTGTGGATGTTCATCTGCCATTGAAAAAAACTTTAGAACTTGCTCGGGCAGAAGAGGTTTCTTTGACGATTTATTTAACGGCTTTGTATGTTCTTTCGGTTTATATGACGAGTAAAAAGCAGTCTAAGGAAACAACGATTAGTGTGTCGATTCCGATTAATTTGCGCCAGTTTTTTCCTTCAGTGACCGTCCGAAATTTTTTTAGCACGACTAAAGTTGCTTATACGTTTAAAGAGGATGAAGAGCCTTCACTGAGTCATATTTGTCAGGAATTGGATCAACAATTTCAAAAAAAGATTGAAAAAGACGCTTTAGAGAGTCGGTTACAAAAATTGATTGATTTTGAATTTAATCCGGCGGCTCGGATTATTTTAAGACCAATTAAGGATTTTATTTTAAAAGTGGTGAACCGACTAAATAACCGAAAAATTACGGTAGCTATGTCGAATTTAGGAAGAGCGGACTTGCCTGATCAGATGATTCCTTATGTAAAAGATTTTAAATTTTATACTTCTGTGATTCGTCCACAATTTTGTGTAATTAGTTATCAAGAGCACTTAAATGTAACCTTTACTAGTCCTTATATTGAAACGAACATTGTTCAATGGTTTGTTCGCTATCTTACACAAAAAGGAGTAGAGGCTACAGTGGATGTGAATAAAGTAACTCGAGAGGAGTTGAAGGAGTGATGAATTATTGTCCGCATTGTGAAGCGAAGATAAAGGGAGATTGGTCTCATTGTCCGCTATGTCAGTCCTCTTTAATTCAAAGAGAGTCAAAAGAAGCGAATAAACAAGCGAACTCTTCTTTTCCAGATATTCCATTACATTATAATCGAAAGAAAGCCATTCAATCCTTTTTAAGGTATTCTTTAGTGATTGTATCTTTATATTTGCTTGTTCAATATTTTTGGACATTTGAATTCTTTGGTTTAGAATACGTGGTATTAGGACTCTTGGTCACATGGACTAATATTGTTTTTCTAGTAAGAAAAAGAAGAAACCCTGCGAAAGCCATTAATTATGTATTATTTTTTGTTTCGCTTGTCAGTGTTTATATTGATTATCTTAGAGGATGGACGGGCTGGTCGATTACGTTTGTGGTTCCGATTTTAAGCATTTCTTCTCTGATTGCAATATCGATTTCGATTCGAGTTGTTCGTTTAAAAGTGGAAGATTATGTGTTGTATCTTCAATTGGCAGCATTGGTAGGGATTGCCCCTTTATTATTTTTATTGATGGGATGGACTGGAAATCCATTAGCGAGTATTGTTTCAGTCATTTTTAGTTTTAGTTTGTTTGTTTTTATATTGATACGGTATCGTAGAAAGGTGATTAAAGAACTTAAAAAGAGGATGCATATTTAGTTTACAGCTGTTATGTATAGTTTTATATAAAATTCACCTATTTGACCTTCTTTATCACTGTTATTTCATAATGTTTGGTTTATAATTATTATATAAGGAAATTAAAATTAAGGAGGAATGTAAAATGTTTGAACAACTTAGGAAATTAGCGATGATTGGAATTGGCGGAACGGCGTTAGCAATGGATAAGATCTCAGAGTATGTGGATGAATTAGTTAAACAAGGAAAATTAACAGTTGAAGAAGGCAAGAAATTAACAGAAGAATTGATCCAAAGTAAAAAAGAAGATGTTAGCGAAAAAGATCGTGCAGAGATTGAAGCGGTTCTTTTAGAAATGAATATTGCACAAAGAAAAGACATTGAACAATTGGAAGATCGAATTCAAGAATTAGAGTCTGAACTAAATAAAGACAAAGAAGATTAATTGTAAACATTTATTTTATAAAAAAACATTATAAAGTTTTCTTAAAGGGGGCAGCTATGACTGAAAAGAATAGAAAGACCGGACGCGGACGACTCACTGAGATTGCAACCGTATTGGCTTCATATGGTTTTGGTCATATTTATCGAACCAAAATAGGGAAGAAAAGAGGTTCTCAAGATGCGGTAAGTTTACGACAAGCTTTTGAAGAGCTTGGTCCAACGTTTATTAAGTTTGGTCAAATTCTATCCACTCGTCCGGATTTGCTGCCTCCTGATTATATTGAAGAGTTAAAAAAGCTTCGAGATCAAGCGCCTCCTTTTTCTTTTGAAAAGATTAAAGAGACTTTTGAAGAAGAATTTGATCGAAAAATCGAAGAAGAATTTGAGTGGGTAGATGAGAACCCACTAGCTAGTGCCTCGATTGCTCAAGTTCATCGAGCACGAACTTTAGATGGACGAGAAGTAATTATTAAAATACAAAGACCCGATATGGAAGAAGATTTATTGCGAGATATTCGATTGTTTTCACGCATTATTTCTATGGCTCCTGAAACGATAAAGGGTTTTGTTGTCGATGCAGAAGTAGCGTTAGCTGAAGTAGAGAAGGTAACCAGAATTGAATTAGATTTTCGAAATGAAATCAAGGCTTTAGTTCGCTTTAGAAAAAATAATGAAAAGCGACCAGTCGTATCTGCCCCTGAACCTTTTATGGAATATGCTTCAAAAAGGGTGTTGGTGGAAGAATATGTTACTGGGATCAATGGCTTAGATATCGATAAAATTGTTCAAAATGGTTATGACAAAGAAGATTTTGTGGAAAAATTTGTTTATACTTTTTTAACGCAAGTTTTTGAAGATGGTTTTTTTCATGGGGATCCTCATCCAGGAAATATTATTATTAGTGACAAACAAATTGTTTATATTGACTTTGGTTTGTATGGTGAGTTGTCTGAGCAAAATAGAGAGCGTCTGATTGAAATATTGGATGCGATTGTATTTGAAGATATTGATGGTTTGATGAATTTATTGCTCCAGATGGCCATTGTCAAATCAGAAGTCGATCGATTTGCTCTTTATGAAGATTTAGAAAATTTCTTCTACATATATGTTTCCAAAGACCTTTCACAGATTGATATTGGCGATTTATTTAATGATATTTTAAAGATTACGCATAAACATAGTCTAATCATGCCTAATGATTTTATTATGTTGGCCAAATCTATGGGGGTTATTGAAGGAATTGTTAGTGATTTTGATACAAAGGTTAATGTTATGGATATCGCTAAAACCTATCTTAAAGAGAGTAAGGGGTTTTCACCGCTTAAGCATTTAACGGATGAAAATTTAGGATTAAAGGCGATTCAATTGTCTGCAGACACTCTAGAATTACCTACCTCTCTTAAAAAAGGGCTAGACACTCTAGTAAAGGGGAGAACTCGACTCAATTTAGAAATTTTAAATTGGGATAAAAAGAGTGTTGAAATGAATAAGATGGTGAACCGTTTAGTGTTTGCGATTATTATTGCTGCTTTGATATTAGCTTCAGCTTTTATTATTGTAAGTGCGAGCAGCCCTAGTTTATCGAATCTAGCTATTTTAATTTTCTTAGGGGCGGGTTTAATGGGTTTGTGGTTATTGATTTCAATTATCCGCTCGGGAACCTTGTGAGGTTTTAAAATATTTAATAAAAAAGCGATGGCACTCATTCATTGATATGCTCCCCCTAAAGTAGACACTTAAAAAAGTAAAATTACTTTAGGGGGATTTTTATGCGTTCAAACAGTAAACATACAACTGAAGAAATCGAAAGATATATTTTGATGTATCTGAATGAAGGAAT
>DXAZ01000029.1 GCA_019116785.1 Candidatus Atopostipes pullistercoris | reverse complement strand
TACGACCTCTATCTATACGAAACAATTATAACTCATAAGAGTTACAGGTTTAAGTCAGCCTTAAATGACAAATATAGTAAAAAAAGATTAGCCATTTAAGACTAATCTTATTATACGAGGAGTTTATAATGAAAAAATTTGTGAGTTTACTTAGTTTTGAGATGGATCGTTTCTTAAAGTTCCTAATCCCTACATTACTTATTACGGCTGCCGTGCAGCTTTTTGTGACGGTTTCTGAAGCTTTGTCTTATAATAATGAATTAGAAAAAATCATTGCTCGAGGAGAAATGGCCGATCAAACCCCTCCTTTCTCTCTCCAAAATGTAACAACTATTGGATTATTTGAATTATCATTTATGCTTATTGTACTGGTATTTATATTTTATAGTTTTTTTACTTGGTATCGTGAATGGTTAGGGAAAAACACATTTATTTATCGATTATTGATGCTTCCCACCAATCGAACGTATCTACTTTTAACAAAGTCTCTTGTCTTTATTATTGGAGGACTGGTAGCTTTTGTTTTCCAATTTGGTTTATATTTTGTTGAACTAAAACTTACAGAATGGCTCGTAACAGATGGACATTACACCTTATTAAATATACACAATGTGCATCCTATGTATGGAATGATTCAAGAAATATTATTTCCAACAAGCCTTGTAAAATTTATTTCCATTTATAGCTTTGCTTATGCGGCGCTTACTTCATTGTTTGCTGGTATTCTTATCGAAAGAAGCTATGGGCTTAAAGGATTAATTCTTGGTGCACTTTATTTTATCGGTTTTTTCATACTGTATATATTACTCGATAATATTCTCTACAGTGCTTCATTCACATTACGCCCTAGTCAAAAAACCATGATACTCTTGCTTTATCAATTTATCATCATTGGTGTGGGAACATTGATTAGTAGCTTATTACTCAAAAATAGAATCAAGGTTTAGGAGGAAAAAATGCGTAAAACAAAATTAGTTATCAGTTCTCTCATAGCTCTAGTTGGAATCTTTATTTACTTTATCAGTGTTCCATCTGTTGATGAAGAAGCCTTAATTCATTTAACCGTTGAATCAGGAAATGAAGAGTTGTTAGATGATATTTACTTTAATGGGTATCTTTATGATTATGGAAGTTTCCATGTAAATAATAAAAAAGGCGTTACTACAAATGAGAATTTGCCTTATCTTGAAAAAATAGATGCTAGTGAAGATCAGACGTTGAATAATTTATTAGAGAAATATCCTCAATTTATGCATGAAGTTGTCTATAATTCACAAATCACTGATTATTCTCTTTTAAATAGTGACGAACAATTGATCTTGGGATATTTTAAAATAAGCGATACAAATTATTTTGTTGATAATTCAACCATTTACTTAAACGCACTAAACAAGGAAACAAAGGAAACAGTAGAAGATACTATTCAACGTGAAAGTGATCCTGCTAGTGACAGTGTAAATATTATCGGGATGCATGAAGAATATCCTGTTGTAAAAATTCTTTATAGTACATCGACTTGGACAACAGACAGTCTAGGCGAAAAAAGTAATCTGTCTGTCGGTGAATATAATTTTGAAACAAAAACTTATTCAGAAGAGTCTCTACTCAATGAAGAAGGAAGTTTCTATGCATATAACTCCGATCCATACAATATTAAGAATAATAAGGTTCAAATTATTCGTCATGACGGAAACGAAGATCATCCAACTGCTTACATCTACAATTTTATTGAAGACACATTATCTCCTTTCCAAACAACGGCAACGAATTCCTTTGTTGGAAATAAAGATCAACTTTATACTTTAGAAAATGAAGGAGAAGAAATTTTATTAAGACAATACGATCAAACCGGTCAAAAAATTGAAAACGAAGTTGCCTTAGAAAATGAACTTCCGCTGAATTTTTATGAGGAAGAGGCGATTCTTCTATCAGAAGTAATCAATGATCAATTATTCATTGTTCAAAGTACTATAAGTGAACGTTTAGAACAAGATATACCTCCAACGAAATTACAAGTTTTTGATCTTCATTCTGGTAAAAATCTATTAACAGGAAAAATTGAATATGACACAGATTCTAAAGTCAATGCTACAGAAGGATATATTCATTCAATAGGTCAGATGAGTGATTTTTAGTTATTAGGACAATTGAAAAAAGTCCATTTCTCCAGTATTTACATGGAGAAATTGGACTTTTTTATTCTTATTTAATTATAGTAATTCACCAAAACGGTTCACATAGATTTTTTTAACCACTTGAACGAGTACGAAATATCCCACCACGGTTAGGGCTAGTATCCACCAGAAGCTACCTGGAAGAGGGGCTAAACCTAATGCTGTTCCCAAAGATGTATAAGGTGCAACAGAGCCAATAATCATTCCAATAACTGTGATAGTTGTCATAATGAAAGAAGGGTAGCTTTCAACAAACGGAATTTTTGGTGTTCTTAAAGCATACAAAACCAAGGTTTGTGTCCAAAGAGATACAATAAACCAACCCGATTGAAAAATAGATAAAAAGATTTCTTGTTGCGCAGCCCCTAATGTATGATAGCTGCCTCCGGCCAATTGTGGAGCAACAAAGAAAAACATCACCAAAAAGGTAGTTACATCAAAGATAGAACTTGTTGGACCAAACCAGACCATGAATTTTCGAATACTGGCTGCTTCCCATTTTTTAGGTTCATAAAGGTATTCTTTATCCATATTATCCCAAGGAATAGACATGGAAGAGATCTCATAAATCAACCCTAAAAAGAGCAATTGAATAGGTAACATCGGTAAGAATGGTAAGAAAATACTGGCAATTAAAACAGAAAATACATTTCCAAAGTTGGAACTCGTTGTCGCTTTAATATATTTCATCGTATTTCCAAAAACTTTACGCCCTGCTAGTATTCCTTTCTCAAGAATCATTAAATCTTTTTCTAGTAAAATAATATCAGCAGATTCTTTTGCGATATCTACCGCATTATCAACAGAAATTCCCACATCAGAGGCTCTTAAAGCTGGAGAGTCATTAATTCCATCTCCTAAAAAGCCGACCACATGCCCATTTTCTCTTAGAATCCCGACCAATTTTGATTTTTGAGTCGGGTTCAGCTTTACAAATAAATTATGGTCTTCAACAATTTTTTTTAATTCTTCATCCGTTTTATTATTTAATTGATCTCCTGAGATAATATGGTCTGTAGGAATACCGACTTGATCTGCTACAGCTACAGTGACTAATTCATTATCTCCTGTCATAATTTTTACATCTACGGCGTGATCATTTAAAGCTTGAATGGCTTCTTTTGTCGATTCTTTTGGTGGATCTAAAAATGCCAAGTAACCAATCAGAACCATTTCAGCTTCGTCTTTTACAGAAAATTCATCCACTGGACTTGGATTTGTTTTTTGAGCGACACCTAAAACTCGTAAACCTTGTTCATTTAATTCATTAACTTGAGTCAGAACATGTCTCCGTTCCTCATCTGTTAACTCATGGATTTCACCACCGTAGTCTACATAATCAGATACCGCCACCATCTCTTCAATGGCCCCTTTAGTAATCATTTGTGTTTTGCCAGTTTCATCTTCTACAACAACACTCAAACGACGACGCTCAAAGTCAAATGGAATCTCATCTACTTTCGTATAGTTAAATTGTTTTAAATCGAGTTCTTCTTTACTCGCATTGATAATCGCTTCATCCATAAGATTTCCTAATCCTGTTTGGTAATAACTATTCAGATACGCATGGCGTAAAACGCGATCACTATGGTCTCCGTCAATATCTAAATGATACTGAAGGACAATACTATCTTGAGTTAATGTCCCTGTTTTATCGGTAACTAAAACATCAATTGCACCAAAGTTTTGAATGCCGTGTAAATTTCGAACGATGGTTCCTTGTTTGGCCATATCGTTGGCCCCTTTAACCAAATTTGTTGTCACAATCATTGGTAACATTTCTGGCGTTAAACCAACCGCAATTGAAATCCCAAAAAGAAAAGCTTGTAGCCAGTCCCCTTTTGTAAGACCGTTAATCAAAACAACGACAATGGCCATAATGACCATAAAACGAATCAGCAATAAAGAAGTATTTTCAATCCCGATATCAAAACTTGTTTTAGGAGGTTCCAATGCAAATTCATCTGCAATGCTTCCAAACAAGGTATTATTTCCGGTACGTACAACAATTCCGGTCGCACTTCCACTGACCACTTCACTTCCCGTAAAAGCCAAGGTTTCGTAATCGGTCTCACTCGTTACATCTGTTACTTCAGCTTGCGCTCTTTTTTCTACTGGATAGCTTTCACCAGTTAGAGAAGTTTGAGAGATAAATAAATCTTTGGTTTGTGTCAAACGAATATCTGCAGGAATCATATCTCCTGCTTTTAAGCGAACAATATCTCCTATGACAATATCTTCTGTTCTAATTTCTTTAAATTCGCCTTCTCGCTTTACCGCCGAGGTTACTTCAACCATGGATTCTAATTGTTCAACGGATTGATTGGAGCGAATCGTTTGTATAAAGGTCATTGTTCCGCTTAATAGAACCAATACAACAATAATAAGGGCGCTTAGAATATCTTTCTCTCCAGCTGGAGCAAAAACATAATCAGTTAAGAATGAAACCAAGGCTAAACCAAATAATACCAAGGTAAAGGGAGTAAAATATGCCTCCACAATGAGGCGCCACATCGATTTTTCTGTTCCGTAATCAATTTCATTGTCCCCAAATTCTTCTCTGATTTGTTCTGCTTTTTTTGTACTGTGTCCTTTTTCATTGGCATCGAATAATTTCCAGATTTCTTTGAGTGGCTTGCTGGCCAATTCAAAAGAATCTAGTTCTAAAATATTTTTAATCATTTTTTTCTTCCTTTCTCTTCCTTTTCTTCCATGACTGAGAAAATAACCTAACCGCCCAGTTCTCTTGAAAGGATACATAGAAAGGATTTAATGAATCGATTCATTTTTTCAGTTGCTAAAGTAAAATGCACCTTTTTACCATTTCGATACCTCCTCACTTTAATCATTAAACCAAAGATTCGTAAGGCATATAAAAAGCCCCCACCAAAAGACAGTGAGGGCTCGCTAAAAAATTCCACATAAATATAGATTGTAATCTATTTAATGATTTTTCGTGGAGTTTCAGCACTATGCAACGTAAACGAGAGGTTAGCTACATTAAAAATTTCCTTATTTCGAAAATTTCTGTTATACCCATTGGCGTCTCTGGACGTTCCTGGGCAGTAGCTTATGTTTGCATAGGAGCCTCTGCCTAACAAATCATATTGAGTTTTCCTTTTACACACTAAGTGTAAGAAGGACAAAAAAGAAAGTCAAGTCTTTCAATTAAATATTTAAATAAGATAAGCGATATGGATTGCATAGACAGCCATACTCCAAAATTCCGTCAATTTTCCAAAGGTTGGATTCACAGCAACAGCATCTTCAAGTTTCTTTGCTTTATGAATTCGTCGCCATTGAAGACTGTACTCAAGAACTAAAAAAATAATGAGTGTAAGAGCTAGAATAAAAGGAACGCTCTGTCCATAAAAATAAATCACCGAAAGAACGATGTAAGGAACATTTAATAAGATTCCAAATTTTATAAAGCGAAATAAAAAATCTTTTTGCTCTTCAAGACCTCTTCTTCCTAAAAAAACAAGTGTATCTTCAAAATTATTCTTATTTTCTTGGTTCACTTCATCTATATTTCCAAGCATATATGCGTTCATGAGCCCAGAAATCCCTGCTAAAATCAACAACAACACTCTCATACATCCATCTCTCTTTTCTTGTTTTGTATCTTACTTATAGTCTGTCGAATATTTTTTGAATGAAATACGATTATAAAACTGCACTTTACACACCAAAAAATAATCAAGGCTCTCTTCTTATCACAAAAAGAGAACATTTTGATTGCTCAATTTTCATCATTTTACGAGGGTTATTTTTTGGAGTAGAGGATTTCTTTTTTGACCTCGACACGCATGGTTTTGTTGGGATTGACTACTTGAGAAACTTTTAGATCTCCTGCTAAAGATAAAAACATACCCGCTTGATTGAAGGTGAGATCCGTTTTACTTCTCAACACCTCTACCATGTTATTGATTGCGACTTTACTTGCTTCTTCCATTGTTTCTCTGGAGGCAAGGGTCGCATATACTTCGTCTGTTTCCACAAAAGGTAGGGGCAAGGTTGAATCTTTGAGGACTTCAACGGTCACTTCAATCTCCCCAGCGACTTCTAGGCCTGAGCCCATAATTTCACCGTCTCCCATAGAAGAATGCATATCCCCCATGGCAAGTAGCGCTCCATCCACATTTACAGGTAAATATAATGTGGCTCCTTCAGTTAACAAAGTAGTGTCTAAATTACCTCCGTGATCATCTGGGGTGCCTGTGTTAACCCCTTCCCCTGCTGGTGCCGTCCCAATTACTCCAACCATTTTTGTTAAAGGAATATCGTACCCTTTATAGAGTGTTCCTTCTTTTTGGACTTCACCGATAACGGTCTCTTCTTTTTCAATCCCATCCGCTAACATTCCTAAACCTGGTGCTGTCAATACGGCCCCTTTGTTAGCAATTTCTATTCGGTTTAGGGTTACTTTTAATGTGTCTCCTGGTTTTGCTCCTTGGACATATAATGGACCAGTAGCCGGGTTTACCGTTGAAAAATCAATATCGCTGACCGTATCCTCTTCTGATTGTACGTCTCCAGAAAAGCAATCTTGTGTTTCAAAAATAACTGTTGCGCCGCTCTCAACCGTTAATACCGGCTCATTGTCTTTATTCATCTCATAAATTACGTGTTCTCGATTAATTCGCTCCATTTATATGCCTTCTTTCTCTTTTTCATTTTATTTTAAATTCTTATATGAAGTAACTAAAAATAATTTATTCCCATGGCTGCTTTTACTTCATCTAGCGTTTCAGCTGCGACACGCTCAGCGCTCTCGCTTCCTTGCTTCAACATATCCAACACATATCCTTTGTCTTTTTCGTATTCTGCTCGGCGCGTACGAATCGGTTCAAGCACATTTTGTAAAACATCTACTAAATAACGTTTAATCTTAACATCGCCTAAGCCTCCACTTTGGTAATGTTCTTTCAATTCCGCCACTTTTTCTTTGTCGGGATCAAAAACATCAAGATAAGTAAACACAACGTTTCCTTCCACTTGACCGGGATCTTCCACACGGATATGATTCGGATCCGTATACATTTTCATCACTTTTTTCTCTACTTCATCCGCCGAATCTGATAAATAAATCCCGTTGTTTAGCGATTTACTCATTTTCCCGCGACCATCAATACCCACTAGTCGTCCCTGGCCTTTTGGAGGCAACATCAATTCAGGTTTAACTAAAGTTTCCGTGTCATAAATACGATTAAAATCCCGTACGATTTCGCGAGTCTGTTCTAACATTGGCTTTTGATCATCACCAACAGGTACATGAGTCGCTTTGAAAGCTGTAATGTCTGCCGCTTGGCTGACCGGATACACTAAAAAGCCAGCAGGTAAACTTTTTTCAAACCCTTTTTGTTTGATTTCACTTTTGACGGTTGGATTTCGCTCTAAGCGAGCCACCGTCACTAAGTTTAAATAATAAACCGTTAGTTCTGGCAGTTGTGGAATTTGTGATTGAATAAAAATAGTGGATTTACTTGGATCTAACCCTACCGCTAAATAATCTAATCCCACTTCAAATAAGCTGTCTTGTATTTTTTTAGGATTTTCTGCATTATCTGTTAAAGCTTGTTGGTCAGCAATCATAATAAACATTTGATTATTTGGGTCATCTTGTAGTTTCACACGACTGTGAAGAGAGCCGACATAATGGCCCAAATGTAATTTTCCTGTTGGACGATCTCCTGTTAGTATAACTTTTCCCATGCGTGGTCAATCTCCTTACAATATTTTCTATTCATTATAGCTTATTTTTCAACATTTTTCACGAATTGGCGAAGGTTTTCTTTCTAAAGTCCTTTTATAAAGGAGATTCTTTCGTTCATTATATAAAGGTTTTTCAATAACTTAATTTGCGCGTAAATTTTTTTGATTTCTTACGCAGTAAACTTTTTTCTGCGTAAATTTTCCGATTTCTTACGCAGTAAACTTTTGTTCTGCGTAACTTTTCCAATTTTTTACGCAGTAAATTCTTACTCTAACATTTTCTCGAAATCGTTACCCCATACCATTGCCTTAACGGTTAAATCGTCCCATTTAAAGACTCTTCACGACAGATATTGTAAAAATTTTACAAATAAAGAATCAAAAAAGCTCCTATTCTTAGAATTTATTCTATACTAAGGAGGGTATTTTATGTTTATAAATTATATATAGAAAGGTTGATTGTGATGAAAATTATTGTGGATGCAGATGCAGCACCTGTTAAAGATGAAGTAATTAAGCTTGCAGGTGAACATAACTTGTCAGTCATTCTCGTTTCAAGTATTGCGCACTATTCCTTGGCGTCTTATCCTTCTTATGTGAAAACTGTCTATGTCGAAAAAGGAGCAGATCGTGCGGATTTTAAAATTGTTCAACTAGCAAATAAAGAAGATATTATTGTTACTCAAGATTATGGATTAGCTTCGCTTCTTCTTCCTAAGGGATGTCGCGTTGTCCACCATAAGGGGTATGAATACACCGATGAAAATATTGAGCGACTCCTTCAAAATCGTCATCTAGGTGCACTTAAAAGAAAAAGTGGGGAGCGTACGAAAGGACCAAAGCCTTTCACTGAAGCGGATCGACAACAATTTGTTGCTTTTTTCAAAAATATTCTAGAGGAATAAAGAAACACGATGATCTTTTCTCTACTCCTCTATTCTATCTTCCCCGTCAATTTTAATATTAAGGCACTCATTTCCTCAGTCGTTTCTATAGTTCCATCATCTAGCCATTTATGCAAGATATTAATACAACCCGTAAGCTGAAATAAAAAGACATAGTTTTTTGTCCGCTCATCTAGACCTTGATAATCTTTAGGAGAGACGATTTCAGTCATACTCATTACCTTATGTTGGATATCGGGATCACAATTATCACTTAATAAAGCTTTAAAGACATCCGCGTGCTCTTTCACATATTCTAAAATTTGATTCAACGCTTGAACGGACCGATCCGCATCCTCGCTCCGATTGAGCTCTAATAAATGACACTCAATATCACTTAGTGCTTCCTCGGTAATGTATTGCAATAAATCATGTTGATTTTGAAAATGCGCATAAAAAGTACTTCGATTCACATCCGCTAAATTACATAAAGAAACGACTGAAATTTTACTAATATGTTCTTCTTGCAATAATTCAATCATGGCTTCTTTTAGTGCATTGAGTGTATATTTCACTCGGCGATCCATCTTTTTCTCTTTCATTTTTTCCCCTCGATTTTGTTTTTTATTCCTTCAATTAAATATTCTATATCTTCCAAATAATAATTTTCCAACACTAATGGTTGTTATCATACACTATGTTGATTATAATAATTTATATAAGAAATTGCAAGATTTCTTAATTTTTTGGAGCTGGATAAAAACATCTAAGTAGAAAAGCAAGAATAACTCGTATTTCAAGAGGTGAGAAAATGTCTTATATTGAAGTAATAAATGAATCGAAATTTTACGGGGACGGCGCTACACAAATTGCCGCAAATGATCAAGTGTCTTTTTCAATTGCCGAAAATGAATTTACAATCATTGTGGGACCCAGTGGCGCAGGAAAATCCACTTTATTAAATATTTTAGGGGGCATGGACACCCCAGATGAAGGCCAAATCTTTATTGATGGTACGGATATTGCTCAGTTCAATGAAAAAGAACTGACCAATTATCGACGGAAAGATATCGGATTTATTTTCCAAAATTATAACCTAATCCCAAATTTAACGACTTTAGAAAATGTAGAAATGGCAGCAGAATTGATTGATGATGCTTTAAATCCTGAAGAAGTTGTTGAAGCAGTGGGCTTAGGCCATCGGATGAATAACTTCCCGGCACAACTTTCAGGAGGCGAACAACAACGAGTCGCTATCGCCCGCGCACTGGTTAAAAAACCGAAGCTGCTTTTATGTGACGAACCAACTGGAGCGCTCGACTATCAGACAGGGAAACAAGTCTTGTCCCTTTTGTACCAATCCAAAGAACTCTATCATGCAACTGTTTTGGTCATCACCCATAACCGCGCATTAACCCCTATGGCAGATCGTGTGATTGATATTAGTGACGCAAAAGTGTTAACGAATAAATACAACCAACAACCCACACCAATTGCTGATATTGAATGGTAAGACAAATTTAAAAAAAGGAGGTCAACTATGAAATATAAAGCCATTTGGAAAGATACCTTTCGAGAACTTTCCCATTCTGTTATGCGCTTTCTTGCCATTTTAATTATCATCTTTTTAGGAGTTGGTTTTTACGTCGGTTTGAGTGCCACCAGTCCCAATATGATGAAAACTGCCGATGAATATTTTTCAACCCATCATTTAATGGATTTTCGCGTGCAGTCTACCTATGGACTCACTGACGAAGATTTAAATGATTTAAATAAACTTTCTGGCTATCACATCCAAAGTAACGCAGCCAATGATTTTGTCGTCGAAGATTATTCTGAAACAATTCGTTTATACAGCTATGATCTAGACGACAATCAAAAAATCAATAATTATCATATCGTTGACGGGCGTTTACCAAAAACTTCTGGTGAAATTGCGTTAGATGCAAACGAAGGTTTTCTCTCCGGGGTAAATATCGGCGATTCCATCAGCCTAGAAAACGGAGAAGATGTCGGTGATCCCCAAAAAAATCTTCACCAACAATCCTTTGAAGTCGTCGGTTTTGTTCACAGTCCCCTATTTATTGAACTCCCTTCTCGGGGGAACACGACGATAGGCAGTGGAACGCTAAATGGATTTGGCGTAATCCCTGAAGAAGATTATAATACAAACCTTCAAAGTGAAGCTTATCTTTCACTAGATGGTTCTGATAACTATGAAGTTTATTCAGAGGAATATAACGCTTTTATCGACCAAAAAACACCAGAATTAGAAGAACGTTTAACGCAATTAGAAACTAGACGAACGGAAGAAATTAAAAATGAAATTCAAGAAGAAATTGATGAAGGCTGGGCAGAAATTGAAGAAGGAGAACAAGAATTAGCCGACGCGAAAGCGGAACTTGACGATGCTCGAGCAAAACTCGATGAAGGTTGGGCAGAAGTTGAAGCAGGACGTGCAGACCTTGAAAGTCAAACAACCAACGCGCGTAATGAAATCAATCAAAACGAAGCCCAGCTTCAAGAAGAACTCAACAATTTAAACGCACAAGAACAAGAGCTCATTCAACAAAAAGAAGAACTCCAAACCGAGCTTAATAATCTGGAGGGCTCTGAAGAGGAAATTTCGGCAGGAAAAGCACAATTAGAACAGGGCATTGAAGAAATCAATGCCGGTTTAACTGAAATTGAAAACAACCGCGAAGAAATTTTACAAGGAATTGAAGAAATTGATCAAGCCATTGCTGAACTTGAAGCGGCTTTAGAAAATCCTTTATTGCCTCCCGAAACCGTTGAAGAAATGCAGGCACAAATTACCGCTTTAGAAGAAAAACGTGAAGAAATAAGCGCCCCTCTAAAAAAAGAAGAAGAACTTCTTGCCCAAAGAGAAGAACTTCAAGCACAACTCGACCAACTACAAGCACAAGAACAAGAACTCGTTGCTGGTCGAAGTGCTTTAATCGATGGGCTACAACAAGTGGAGGATGGTTTGGTTCAAATCGAAGACGGACGCCAGCAAATCAGCGCGGGCTTTGAAGAAATTGAACAAGCCAAACAGACCTTGGATTCAGAGACAGCTAATGCAAAAGCGGAGTTAGATGAAGCCGAAGCCGAGCTAAAT
>DXAZ01000028.1 GCA_019116785.1 Candidatus Atopostipes pullistercoris | reverse complement strand
AAGCCGGACGTTGCCGTTCTTTTTTATTATTAAAATAAATATCTATTTATTATTCCGCAATAGCTCAGTCGGTAGAGCACGTGACTGTTAATCACGCTGTCGCAGGTTCGAGTCCTGCTTGCGGAGTTTTTATATAAAAAATATTTTTTGCCGCTTTAGCTCAGTAGGTAGAGCGCATCCATGGTAAGGATGAGGTCGCCGGTTCGATTCCGGCAAGTGGCTTTGATAAGACAGGGGTTTTGAGCCCTTGTCTTTTTTTATTTCTATGATTTACCACCGGTTGACCACCGACTTGAGTTATGCCGCATGAAAATTCATTATTTTTTCTCAAAGAACGCTGAATGATAGTTCTAAAGATAAAATTGAAATAGGATTGAAAGATTTACTCCTTTCTGACAATTTTGGGTATCAACTTTGATCATTTTTTGTTACACTGGCTTTAATGATGTAAGCGGTTAATTAATGTAAATATCATTTTATTATAGGGAGGATTTTTTTAATGGCTTATCAAACAGTGAATCCATACACAAACAAAGTGATTAAGGAATATAATGATGCGACTGATCAGGAACTAGAGAATGCATTACAAAAAGGTCATGAATTGTATAAAAGGTTTAAATCACAAGAGATTAAAGAACGTGCTGAATTATTGCATCAAGTTGCTGCGAAAATTCGAGAACGTTCAGATGAATTAGCTCGTACAGCAACTATTGAGATGGGAAAATTATTAGCTGAAGCAGAAGGCGAAGTTGAATTATGTGCGATAATCGCTGAATGGTATGCAGATAATGGAATGGAAATGTTGTTACCAGAGAAAATTGAAACAGGTGCGAATGGGATTGCGGAAGTTCACTATCAATCAACGGGTGTAATTATGATGGTGGAACCTTGGAATTTCCCTTATTACCAAATCATGCGAGTGTTTGCGCCAAACTTTTTGGTAGGGAATCCGATGATTTTAAAACATGCATCAAATACACCTTCTTCCGCACAATTAATGGCAGATGTAATTTTGGATGCAGGAGCTCCTGAGGGATCATTAACGAATTTATTCTTAAATTATGATCAAGTAGCTGCTGCGATTGCAGATTCACGGGTTCAAGGAGTCGCTTTAACTGGTTCTGAACGTGGAGGAAAATCCATTGCGACTACAGCGGGAGAACATTTGAAACAAACCACCTTAGAGTTAGGGGGAATGGATCCGTTTATTGTATTAGCGGATGCCAATATGGACCATGTAGCTGATATTGCATGGCGTTCGCGAATATATAATGCGGGGCAAGAATGTACTTCTTCTAAACGCTTTATCGTTATGGAAGAAGTTTATGATGAGTTTGTCGAGCGACTAAAAGATCATTTTAGTCGGTTGAAACCAGGAGATCCACTTGATCCTAAGACTACTTTAGCTCCTATGAATACGAAAGAAGCAAAGGAGGAGTTGCAAAAACAAGTAGACGAGGCGATTGCAGCTGGTGCTCAAGTCGTTTATGGAAATGAAAGTTATGATTTAGAAGGCCAATTTTTTATGCCGACAATTTTAGCAGAAATCGATCGGGATAATCCGGTGCACACAACGGAACTATTTGGTCCGGTAGCTGTAGTTTATAAAGTAACTTCAGAAGAGGAAGCAATCGAGTTAGCTAATGATTCTCCGTATGGATTAGGTGGGATTGTCTTTGCTGGAGATGCTAATCATGGAGCAGAAATTGCGGCTAAGATTGAAACGGGTATGGTTTTTGTGAATAACATCCGTTATTCTTTACCTGAATTACCATTTGGTGGGGTGAAACTTTCAGGTTATGGTCGAGAAATGAGTCGAACGGGCTTAATGGCCTTTGTTAATGAAAAGTTGATCATCAAAGCAGATGCACCAGATATGGAGAATATAGCAGGCGGCTTAATTGCTACACAAGAACTTGAATAAAACAATAAAAAGCTACGAACATAAAAATATGTTCGTAGCTTTTCTTATTTGATCTTTTTATTTTGTTCTTGGTTTACATTTTGGATTAATATGTAAAAGAACAAGCCTAAAGCAATCGTTAAGAGAATATGACCAACGCCTGCTATGCCTGAGAAAGCAGCATGAGGGTCATTTCCGAGGGCAACGTAGATGCCATGAGTGAGCATCGTTAGAATTGTAAGGCCAAGGCCGATGTGATAGGTTATAAAAAATTTATTAAAGTGTTTGTGTGAATCTATATGAAATAACTTAGCTAAAATTAGGACAAACAAAAAGAAAAACGTTCCTAATGTCAATGAATGGGTGTGGACGACGCTTAGCTGGCTTTCGTAAATTGCTTCTGGGTTTTGTAGAAATTTAGGAAATTCTCTGTAAAAGACGCCAACTAGTAGACCAAAAATTGTGTATCCTAAGCTTGAGTATGTAATTTTCTTCATTTGATATCATCTCCATTTATTTATTTTTTATGCCATGGATGACCCAATGTTTTTTATATGAGAAATCTTTCATGAGTTCATCTTTTGACCAATTATTTACGATAAAATCTTGTAGAGAGGTAATGACTAGATGTTCAATAAAATACAAAAAATATAAGGCTTCTTCTTTTGTTTTAAAAAGAATGTCATTTTTTTGAAGTAAAGCAAACCAATCTTTAATCATTTCCGAATTCAAAATATCTTCATTAACAGAGGGTCTTTTAGCATAGGCATCGGCATTGCTTAAGCTAAGCATCTGGATACTTTTCCATTCATAACTAGAGGGATCAAGGTCTGCACACCAAGCAAGATATTTTTCTAACCCGAGCATAAAGTCATACTCATTTTCCTGTATACATTGCATAATACTTCTATGCACTTGAAAGGCGCATTTTTTAGCTACTGTATAGTAAGCGTCAGAAATATCGTGGAAATATTTATAAAAGGCTCCGCGAGACATACCAAGTGCTTCTACAATTTCTGAGACGGTGACTTGACTGACATTTTGATCATAAAATATATCAAGTAATATATGAGTCACTTTTTCTGCTTTTTCTTTGCTTAAGTTAAGAAATGTTGTTTTGGGCATTTAAAACCTCCTAACAAAAATTTATTCAAAAAATAGTATATCACGAAAGTGACACTTTGTCACTTTTAAACAGTGAGTTTTTAGAGTAGAGTTAAGAGGGATGAAAATAACAAATGATTTTTGTTGAATTTGTTTGACTTGTAATCTATAAAGGTCATTGATTGAATAGGGATAAATACAGGAATAGAGGAAGCTTAAAATGGTAAACTCTAATTATTCGACGGATCATCTAGACTCACGAAAATTAATGGAAGAACAATTAATCAATGAATTGAAACGAGGGCTACCACCTTCTGTAAAATTAGTTGCTTATAATTATTCACATGCAGGAACGAGTTTATATGCTTTATTACAACGGAAACAAAATAGAAAAACTCCAGAGTGGTTAACTTTACGCTTGACTGATCATCCGTTATGGTTGGAAGAAACCCAACAAGTGTTTATAGAATTTGGAAATCCAGCTAACCTCAGTCATTTAGAAAAGAAGGTTGTTGCTTTGTTTAAAGATCCAAAGACAGAGCGATATTTTTATAAAATGTCCTCTTTGGAGATCGCAGTATTACAGTTTTTAGATGCTTGTCAAAAACAAGGGATGGTTTGGGCCATTCGTCTTCCTGAAGAAATTTTTGCTGCTCGTAAGCAATTACCTCTAAATCTCGAAGTAGATTTCATGCAAGCAGATTTATTTTTAGGCAATCGAAATAATTTGAATGCCTTATTGTTGCCAGTAGAAGCGAAGGATTTTCAAACGGAGTTAGCTCGATTATTTGGAAGAAATTTATTGTTTTCACAATTTGCCCGAGGGCGTTTGTTGCGATTGCTGCCAACAAATCAATGGATTCAACCCATTATTGAAACGAGGACAGCGAAAGAAGCTTCATGGGAAGATCAAATCGTGAGTGAATACGGTCAAGAGCTGTTAGCGGTTTATAAAAAAGGGAGACGATTATCGTTAGACATAGACTAAATGAAAGATTTTAGATTATAACGATCCACTATAAAAATACACAACAAACTTTCTTTGAAGTAGGTTGTGTATTTTTTATAGAGTTTATTTGAAGCGGGAACTCTTTTTTGAAACAATGACCTAATATTTAATGGTTATTTTTTGTTTTTCTTTACGGTTTCTATCAAGTGCTCAATCGATGAATAACCCAATTCCTCTAACTTTTCAGGGAGAGCGTCGATGAGTTCTTTACAAATCATTGGGTTATGTAAATTGGCCGTTCCTACTGCAACTGCGCTAGCGCCAGCAAGGTACATTTCAATCACATCATCTACGGTTTGAACACCACCCATGCCGATAATGGGTAGGTCAACTGCATGAGAGACTTCATAAATCATGCGGATGGCTATGGGTCTAATTGCCGGACCACTTAAGCCGCCTGTTTTATTCGCAAGAATAGGTTGACCTGTGTGAAGATCAATTCGCATACCCGTTAAGGTGTTAATCATTGTTAGGCCATCTGCTCCTCCAACTTCAACAGCTTTGGCAATTTCTACAATGCTTGAGACGTTAGGAGATAATTTTACGTACACTGGCAAATCAGTAACGGCTTTAACTTTTTTAGTTAAACGTTCAGCAATAGTTGGATCAATCCCAAAAGCCACTCCGCCTTCAGATACATTCGGACACGAAATATTTAATTCAATAGCTTTGACATTTGGCGCTTCATGAATTCTTTTACACACTTCTACGTATTCGTCTTCAGTTGCCCCAGCAACATTTGCGATGATCGGCACATCAAATTGAGCTAAAAATGGGTACTTTTCGTTTAAAACAACTTCTAAGCCTGGATTTTTAAGCCCGATGGCATTAAGCATCCCTGAAGTAGTTTCTGCAACTCTTGGTAAATCATTCCCAACACGTTCATCTAAAGTGACAGCTTTGGCCATAATGGCACCTAATATCCCCAAATCATAAAATTTTGAAAATTCCTCACCAAACCCAAAACATCCACTTGCAGGAATAATGGGATTTTTTAATTCTAAACCGGGTAAACTTACTTTTAATTGATTCATAATTCCACCTCTTTTATATTAAATACAGGACCTTCTGTACAAATTCGATGTTTTTTATCTTTGGTATCGCAGGCATAACAGGCCCCAATTCCACAAGCCATTCTTTCTTCTAAAGAAACGTAAAGATGAGGATGACCATCAAATTTAACTTGAAGACCATAAAGTAAAGGCCAGGGCCCACAGGCATAGATAGCATCAAAAGTTCCTAATTCATCAACGACTGTTCCCACATTTCCAAAAATTCCCAAAGATCCATCATCCGTTGTAACAATCACTTCACCTAAAGCTTGAAATTTCTCAATATAGTAGGCCATCTCGGCTGTTTTGAAACCTAAGACAAAAGTTACCTCTATTTTCTTTTGAGTTAGTTCTTTTCCCAACGGATACAAAGGCGCAACCCCCATGCCTCCGCCGACAATTAAAACTTCTTCGACATCTAAAAGATCAAATCCATTTCCCAGAGGTCCTAAAGCATCGACTTCCTCGCCAGGCTTAAAACGAGCCATCGTTTTTGTCCCTTCGCCAATGACTTTGTAAACAAGGTTTAATTCTTTTTCATTGTAAGAAGCGATACTAATGGGTCTTCTTAAAATTAAATCTTCTCTTCCTGATTTCAAATGCATAAATTGTCCGGCTTTTATTTTTTTAATCTCTTGAGCATCTAAAATCATTTCATAAGTATCTTTTGCGATACAATTATTAGCTAATATTTTCATAAGCCCTCCTGATAAACAATTTTTCCTTCTACTATGGTTAATACACAAGCCCCTTTCACTCGATGATTCATAAAAGGTGTGTTGCTTGATTTTGAATGAATAAATTTTTCGTTAATGGTTACTTCTTTTTCTAAATCAAACACCGCAAAATCTGCTACATCACCCATTTGCATGAAATTCCCCGAAAGCTTGAAAAGTTCTTTAGGTTGAATACTTAACCAATGTTGTAATTGTTCTAAGGTAAAAATTTTTTGTTTTTCAACAAATTCGGTATAGAGCAATGGAAAAGCCGTTTCTAAACCAATAATGCCAAAGGGACCTTCAAAGCCTAAAGCTTTCTCCTCTTGTGTATGAGGGGCGTGGTCTGTTGCAATGATTTCAATAGTTCCATCAAGTAATCCTTGAATTAAAGCTTCTTTGTCTTCTTGTGCTCTTAATGGAGGATTCATTTTATAAACGCCACTGTTTTCTTTAATATCGTCTTCACATAACAACAAATGATGAGGAGAGACCTCAGCAGTCACCTTTGCACCAATCGTTTTCCCCATTT
>DXAZ01000027.1 GCA_019116785.1 Candidatus Atopostipes pullistercoris | reverse complement strand
TTGTAGAAAATGGCATTGATCCAGAGTTAATTGAAGCTGCCCTAAATAAAATTACCTTTCAAACAAAAGAAGCAGCCATTTCTGAAGATAATCCACGAGGTGTTTTATATGCCATTACAGCATTAAGTACTTGGTTATACGGGGAAGATCCTTATGTAAATTTAGAATTTTCTAAATATTTAGATCAATTAGCAAAATTGGCAGATACAGGGTATTTTGAAAAATTAATTGAGGATAAATTATTAAATAATCCTCTTCGTATTGAAATTTCACTCAAAGCCGAACCAGGTAAAAATGATGAAAATGAAGCAGCCGTTCTTCGAGAATTGCAAGAATTTAAATCAAACTTAGATACTGAAGAAATTAATGCCCTTGTGAAAAACACCAAAGACTTAATCAAGCGTCAAGATGCTCCCGACAAACCGGAAGACTTGGCTAAGATTCCTACTTTAACACGAGACGATCTGACGACGGATGTTCCTGATTACCCATTGGAAGAAACCTCTTTTTATGATGGAACAAGTTTTTATCATGCAGAACAATTTACGGCTGGTATTGATTATCTTGGTTTATATTTTGATATTAGTGACTTTGAAGCAAAAGAATATGAAGCTTTGGGGCTTTTAAGTAACTTATTATCAAACTTAGGAACAAAAAATTACGATGCGGCTAAATTACAAACGGAAATAGATACTCATACTGGTGGAATTTATGGAACAATTTCTATTTTTGAAAATCAAGAAGGAAAAATTCAGCCTTACTTTGTTTTAAAAGGAAAAGCATTAGAATCTTCTTTTGATCATTTAGTAGAATTGTTAAAAGAAATTATGACGGCAACTGACTTTACAGATACTGTTGAAATCAGTAAAATCACTCAACGTCTGATTTCTGGTTTTGAAGGGGCCATCAACAGTCGCTCACATATTCTTGTTGCGAATCGAGCACTCAGTCAAGTGCGTCCGGCAACAAAATTAAGTGAATTAACGAGTGGAATTGACCAATTTAATCATTTAAAAACTGTTCGAGAAGAGTTGAAAGGAGACGCTACAGATTTAAGTCTAAAACTTACTCAATTACTTCATCGTTTACTCAATAAAAATCGCCTAAACGTTTTATATACTGGGGAACAAGGTCGTGTTGCGACAGTGAAAGAAACCTTACGAGAGGCTTTCTTTGAATTGTCCGATGAACCTCTGGGCGAAGCGATTGTTTACCAGCCAGGCATTAAACAAAATGAGGCTTATATTACGGCCCAAGATGTGAACTATGTGGGCGTTGGGGCAGATGCGAAGAATATTTTAGCTTTTACTGGGGCATCTAATGTTCTAGCAACTGCTATTCGCTATGATTATTTGTGGAATCATATTCGTGTGAAAGGTGGGGCTTATGGTTCTTTATATACCCATCGTCGAAATGGAAACTTTGCCTTAGGGTCTTATCGTGATCCAAACTTGCGTGCAACATTAGAGGTTTATCGAAACCTTCCTGAATATGTTTTGAATTTATCTCTAACAAAAGAAGAGTTAAATAAATATATTATTGGGACAATGAGTCCACTTGAACAACCTAAATCTGCTGAAAGTAAAGGAATAGCCGCTTTAAGTCGATTGAAAAATGGTGTTTCAAGAGAAGATCTTGTGAAGCTAAAAGAAGAAATCCTTGCGACAGAAGTAGAGGATTTAGCCACATTAGCAGAGGATATTCAAAAGGTCTTAGAAGAGGATACTGTAGTCGTTATCGGAAATAAAGCTCAAATTGATGCTGAAGAATCGCTATTCGATGAAATCTTTACTCTTTACTAAGCTCGATAGTTCAATAGTAGACGCTGGAAGATTCTTTAGAGTCTTCCAGTTTTTTGTTCATCAAAATATGCTCTTTTTTAAAGGCATAACTTTTGTGCTAAATCGAAAGCATGATAAACTTAATTTTAGAAGAAGATGTCTTAGGCTATTATCTGTAGGAGTTTTGAATATAAGTTAATGAATGTTCATTTATCCATCGCAAAGAATATAGAAAGTAGGGATTTTTATGAAGAACAAGACAAAAGCGTGGATTAACTTGGTGCTTTTATTGTTAACTCTAGTCGTCAATTTTTTAGGTGGGACGGGTCGTATTAACAATGCCTCTCAAGAAGAAGTTTCAAATATGTACCACACTCTTATTACACCCGCTGGTTTTACTTTTAGTATTTGGGGGATCATTTATGGGTTATTGTTTATTAGCCTGATAGTTATGTTGATTAAGGAAAAAGATTCTTATTTTAAAGCAGCTATTGATCGGATAACTCCCTTGCTTTGGATAGCTTTTGTTACAAATATGATATGGATCGTGACTTTTTCTTATCTAAAAATCGGACTTTCAACAATTTTTATTTTTATTTATTTGCTTAGCTTAATTATTCTGGTACAGAGATTACGCCATTTGAATGATAGAAAGTATTGGCTCTTACCGCTAACTTTTGGATTAAATGCGGGATGGTTATTTATTGCAACCGTTGTAAATATTGCAGCTTATCTTGTTCAAATTGAATGGGATGGTTTTGGTATTGCTGAAGATACTTGGGCTTTAATCATCATGATTGTTGCTTTACTCTTGGCAACTTTTGTCCAATTTCAAATAAAAAATGCTGTTTTCTCTCTTCCAATCGCTTGGGCTTTCTTTGGCATTTATCAAGAATTACAAATAACTGGAGCCTATCCTACTTTAGAAATTATGGCATTGGTTAATCTGGGAATATTCATTTTATTAGCTCTTTATTCTTTTATTCACAACCGATACAGTATCTATCCTTTACGACAAGGATTTAGAGCATATAATCATTTTTAAAAATCGTCTTCTAGAAATATATTGGAGGTAAAGTATGGAAATTTATGATATTGAAGTGACCCTCGAAAATGGAGAAAAATATACTTTAGACAAATATAAAGGAAAAACGATGTTAATTGTCAATACTGCTACAAAATGTGGGCTAGCTACACAGTTTGAAGCCTTGCAGGAACTTTATGATAAATTTAAAGACCATGATTTTGTTATCCTAGGCTTTCCATCGAATCAATTCAAACAAGAAGTTGATTCTGCCGATGAAGCAGCAACTGCTTGTCGTACTGAATATGGCGTAACCTTTCCCATGCATGAAATTGTGGCTGTCAATGGAAGCCAAGCTCATCCACTTTTCAACTTATTGACGGAAGAAACCAAAGGAATCTTTGGAAAAGCTATCAAATGGAATTTCACGAAATTCTTAGTGGACAAAAAGGGAAATATCATTACTCGATTTGCCCCAACCACTCGTCCTTCATCCTTTCAAGATGAAATTCAAGCCATTTTATAATTTATACTTATTAAAAAAGAGCCAGATTCTGATGTGACTCCTATAAAACTAGAATTTTCATTCTACGTTTGGTAGTCACATAGATTCAATCGGCTCTTTTTTTCTTGATAATGATTTAAGGAATAATTATTATTCTCTGTTATATTTTATTTTTCAATCGATTCCAGAATCCAACGATCTGCTCTTTTATCGTTGCGGGTTTTTCAATCGTAATCTCAACCGACGAGGAGGAATCTTCCTTTTCGCTCGCTTCCGTTTTAGGGGCAATTTCTTCGAAAATGTCGGTTGTATCAAGCGGATGGTTTTTCACATATTCTTTTCCTGCTTGAACAATCGGCTTGCTATCGCCAAATTCAAATGTTCCGGGAAGTTTCACATCTAAAAAATAATTTAAATCTATATTATCAGATAACGTTTCTTCTTGATTTTTAACCATAATTTGAATAGAACGTAAGGCGATATCTAAACGCTTATTCAAAGGGGCTGTTTTTTCAAGCATAGGAATACGAGCTGCCACCACATATTCAACCTTTTCTTTGGAAAATAAAGCTGCCGGAGAATTCATCATTAAGCCCCCATCCACTAACTGATAGTCATCAATTTTTACTGGACTTAAAATGATCGGATAAGCACTTGATGCTAGACAAGCTTTCACCAATGGAATATCCTTTTCATAAAATTTGGCATTTTTATAAACTGAGCGAAAAAATTCTGGTTGATTTGAGAAAATAATTAATTGATTACTAATAATATCTACCGCTGGAATTGCAAGAGGTTTGGGGACATCTGAAAGCATCACTTCTCCGTACAATTTATTGATTGGTCGAATAACCTCGGCCAATTTGTCCACCAATACGAGCCCCATAGGCCTTCTTAAAGAAAATAAACTTAACACTGCTTGTGGTCCAAATAAACTACTTTCACTAATTGCTGCATCGGTATCGTAAATAATTTCATAAACTTCATCCGAAGAAAGACCACTCGCAACAGCCGCTGCTAAAAAAGAGCCCATAGATGTCCCTGACACAGCATCGACTTCTATCCCCTGTCTCTGTAAATCTGCATAAACAGCGACTTCTGCCCAAGACTGGACTCCCCCACCAGCAAAACTTAAACCTACTGATTTTTGACGTTTCGTTTGATTTTGTTGATTTATTATAATCTCCTCCTTAAACGTAAGCTAAAAAAGTTCACTTCTATTTTCTATTGTACAGAATTTTATTCGTTCATAAAAATAAGAACGCTTTTTTTAAAAAAGTTTGGGCTATAATTTTAATACTTTTCCTAATCAATGCTCTTACAGAAAATACCTACAAGATTTTTAAAAAATTAAACACTGTTCTAAGCATTTTTATTGTTTTTTGACTCATTAAGCTTCCAGCGCGTGGAAATATGTGATTCTTGGGCGGTTGATCGTTCCCGCGCGTGGAATTTCGCAATTCCTGAGCGGTAGATCGTTCCCGCGCGTGGAATTGCGCTATTCCTGGGCGGTGGACTGCTCCTGCGCGTGGGAATTCGTAATTCTTGAGCGGTGGACTACTCCCGCGCGTGGGAATGCGCGATTCTTGGGTGATGGACCGCTCCTGCGCGTGGAAAAATGCGATTCCTGGGCGGTAGACTGCTCTTGCGCGTGGGATTGCGCGATTCCTGAGCGATGGACCGCTCCCGCGCGTGGAATTGCGCGATTCCTGGGCGGTGGACCATTCCTGCGCGTGGAATTGCGCGATTCCTGGGCGATGGACTACTCCCGCGCGTGGAAAAATTCGATTCCTGGGTGATGGACTATTCCAGTACTCGGATAGGCATAATTTTGAGTTATCAGTCATCTCAACCTTTATCCTAAAAAATTAAAGATGAATAGAAAA
>DXAZ01000026.1 GCA_019116785.1 Candidatus Atopostipes pullistercoris | reverse complement strand
ATATTTACAAATCCCGCATTAGCTCCACGAGCGCTAATGATTATCTTATTAGAATCATTATTATAATCGTCATAAAATCCGGTGTAAGAAGTACCCCCATTGTATACTGGATATGGACTATCTTCTTTTTGTTTCGTTTTAATAACAAATTCTCCAATTGTTGTTTTTACAACATCCCTCAACTTCCGCTGTTTCCAAGCATCACTAAAATTTTTATAGCGAACTTCTGACCTAACTTCCTCTCTTTTGGGGAAAAGTTTTTGAAGTAAAGCCTTCTTAATTAGGGCTAATTCTTCACACTTTCGTTCATGTAACTGAAGAGTATTATCTATATGAGATAAAAGTATTCCTAATTTATGTTGTTCATCTATACTAGATAAATTTACAGCGTAATCATTGAGTAGTTTTTTGTTTAAACCACCTCTAGAACCGTCACCAGAAGAAATCAGCCGTAATTTTAAATAATCTTTTGTAAGCTGATGATATAAAAATTTATAGTAGACTTCGTTTGATGGTTCTATTCCTGCAATGGACTGATTAGTAGTTAAAGGAATACGATTAATAGCCACTTTTCCTCTAGTTTTTCCTTGACCTGCTAAAGCAATTAATACTGAATCCTGTTTAATCCATTTTGCACTAGAATTATTAAAACCTTTTTTCGAAATCATACCATCTGTACTAAAAATAATTTCTTTATTTATTTCCCCAGAAGATAACCATGGGATTTCTTTAGGGTACCAATAATTCGAAATGTTTTTGCTAGGTGTTCCTCCTGGAGTTATTTTTGCAACATCCCCAAGCTTTTTACGCTCCCAATCGTTAGTATACCCATTAAACCGGAGCTTTGGAGCCTTTTTTTCTTCTTTTGCCATTATTTCACATCCTCTTCTAAGACACTTATGAAGTCATTTAAGCCTTTCATAATCTTCTCATCTTCGGAAGTTAAATCTTTTAGCATACTAATTAATTCAGTTTCGTTTGCTTTGATTTTCTCATTCGTTTCTCTTAATTCTTTTGAAACTTCATCTAAATTAATTTCTGGTTCAGGCTCAAAAGTGTCTACATAACGTGGAATATTTAAGTTAAATTCATTTTCTTTAATCTCATCAAAACTAGCTAAGTGGGCATACTTATCAATGTCTTTACGCTCTTTATATGTTGTAAGAATTTTTTCTACATCTTCGTCACGTAGTTCGTTTTGTGTCTTAACTTTTTTAAAATCTTTTGAAGCATCAATGAATAATACATCGCGATCTTGCTTATCTTTCTTCAAAACAACAATCGTAGTTGGAATACTTGTGTTATAGAACAAGTTAGCTGGTAAACCGATAACCGCGTCTATTGCCCCATTTTCTAACAATTTTTTTCTGATTTTACCTTCTGCTGCCCCTCTGAATAATATTCCATGAGGTAAAACAATAGCCATTACCCCACTATGTTTCAAATGATAATACCCATGTAACAAGAAAGCATAGTCAGCTTTAGATTTTGGCGGCAAAACTCCATAGGCGGCAAAACGTGGATCATCTTTAAAACCAGCATTGGCAGACCACTTATGAGAATATGGTGGATTCATTACAACCGCATCAAAGTTAGTTATTTCTTCAACTGGCCAATCTTCATCAAGAGTATCATTATTTCGGAGTTTTTGATTAACAACATCTACATGGTGCAAAATCATATTCATACGCGCCAAGTTATATGTTGAGGTATTAATTTCTTGACCAAAATAAGTAATTCTTTCAGGATGTTCCACATATTTACGGAAATTCAATAATAATGAACCTGAACCCATTGTTGGATCGTATACAGTCATTCCATCTGTATAATCCTTATCAACTAAAGTTAATCTTGCTAATAATCTAGATACTTTTTGTGGTGTATAAAATTCACCAGCCTTTTTACCTGATTCAGATGCAAATTGTTTAATTAAATATTCATATGCATTTCCTAAAGTGTCTTCTGGAGTTTTAACAATTTCTAATTTACCAATTGCACTTAGTACTTCTGAAATTGTATCAGATTGCTTTTGTGCAGTGTTTCCTAAACGCTTAGAATACAAATCATAATCGTCAAATAAACCTTCAAATTCTTTTCCTTGACTTTCAATACTATTAAAAGCATCGCCTAATTGACTAACCTGAAAGGTATGATTGTTTATAGATTTTAATATATTTGTATAAGTGTTTTTAGCTTCTATCACATAATTAAATTTAATATCTAATTCTTCAATTAAATACTGATCATCTTGATTTTCTTCATATAATTTCTGAGCTTCTTCTAAGCTAATATTTTTTTCTTCCAATAATTCAGCTACATAATACAGCATACTATCAGATAGATATTTATAGAAAATAGTACCTAACGTATAATTTTTATATTCATTAGCATCCATTTTTGAACGTAATACATTAGCTGCATTATCTAATGATCTTTCTAAAGTAACTTCTTCTTGTGCCATTTTTTACATCCTTTATCTTATTCTGTATACATTAGTGGTCTTATTTTGTCTGTGTAGAAAGTATCTACTTCTTGGCGAATCTTATGCTTCCACTTCAGCAAAGTTTTCAATTCTGTATCTGGATAAGCATCTTTAAATTTCTTGTAGGCTTCTTTATCAATCATTTCTGCCATACCTTTTTGACGAGTACTGTCCCCATCGGAAACATAGTTGTTAATTACATAACGTAGATCGTTATAATCCACTTTGTATTTATCCGCAAATTCTTGCATTAAACGATGGTTTTCCTTGTTAATCAAATCTTCTACTAATTGACTAATCGAAGTTCCAGCATATTCTTGCGGATTTTGCTTAACTTTGTCCCATAAACTTCTGATTATATCTGCTTTTGGTTTGTTTATCTTTTCTAAATTATCGATAGTTTCATCGATTTCTTCGACATCTTTTTCATTAAGGAACAGTTCACTTTCATTAGTATCAGATACCACATTTTGAATTAGATTAGTAATATAACGTTCATCAATCTTGTTATTGTAGATTGGTGTTAATTCGTATTCCCAGTCGAATTCTGGATCAGCCCCTCGACAACATTGGCAACACGAAAATAACCGTTCCCGCCGACATCGACGCGCTTGCCGACTACAGACAATTGCCGGGCTCGGTCGATTACGAGATATCATCTTTCGGAGAAGTGCGGACCGCGGTCCTCGACAGAATGACCCCCGTTACGGACGATACCGTGGCGGATATCGTGGTGGAGTACAGTTTCCAGGGAGGTTTCGCGGCGGAGTGACGGACGCGACCGCCGTCAGGACGGAGCGGAGAGCAATCTCCGCTTTTTCTTTTGCGCGTGTGCGGCGGAAGGCGGCGGGAGAAAAACCGCGCGGAGAAAGGCTGCGGGACGGAAAAGGCACGCGTGCAGCGTTCAATCGGTTGCCAGCGTGCGCGCGTG
>DXAZ01000025.1 GCA_019116785.1 Candidatus Atopostipes pullistercoris | reverse complement strand
CTATTTACACTCTCGTTTATTAGAACGTGCGGGTCAATTAAATGAACACTATGGTGGAGGGTCAATGACCGCTTTACCAATTATTGAAACACAATTGGGAGATATTAGTGCATATATTCCAACTAACGTCATCTCAATTACAGATGGACAGCTTTTCTTAGACACTGAAGCGTTCAATTCAGGAAACCGTCCAGCGGTAGATAGTGGTTTATCCGTATCCCGTGTAGGTTCAGACGCTCAAACGGATGCAATGAAATCCGTATCTGGTTCTTTAAAATTAGAACTTGCAACATTTGAAGAGTTAAGCTCTTTTGCGCAATTTAGTTCAGATATTGATCCAGAGACACAAAAAGTTATTGATCACGGAAATCGATTAGTTGAACTTTTGAAACAACCAGCTTATCAAATTATTAACCATGAGCTTATCATTTTAAGTATGTATTTATCAGAATATGGTTGGTTAGATAAATTGGAAGTTGAAGAAGTACGTCCATTTGAACGTTACATGCAAGAAGCTTTCCAAAACAATCATTCAGATTTGTTGGATGAATTAGCAAAAGATTATAAATTAACGGAAGACTTACAAAAACGAATTGATGAGGTTATGGAAACTCTACTTGAGGACTTCAAGGTGATGCGGAATGGCTGAAAATATTAAGACCATTCAATTACGAATGAACACGATTAATAAAGTTTCCAAAATCACAAATGCGATGAAACTCGTATCAATGAGTAAACTGCAAAAATATCAAAATAGAATTAAAGAATTTTCTGAAATAGTGGCAGAATATGAAGATATTCCTTCAGAAAAAATGACAGGTTCTGAGAAGTTAGATGTTTTAGCTGTTTGCTTTGTTCCGGACTTAGGTTTAGTTTCTGGCTATAATAATACTATCACTAAAGCCACTCGTGATTTAAATCCAGACGCTGTTTTCTGGATAGGTAGTCAAAATTATGAAAAAATAAGTGCTATTCAAGATTTAGATGTGGTTAATGAGAAAATGCAAAGTGATCAATTGCATATCGATTTTTTATACGATGATATTGTAGATTATTTAAAAGAATATCAAGTTTATTTAGCTGTTCCTCATATGAGAGGAAATGAATTGGAAGTTTCCTGGAAATATTTAAATGAACAGTTAACGTATAGTGATTTTATTATTTATGAACCAGACTATGATTCTGCAAATGAACGGTTTAAACAATTTAATCTGTTGCTTTCTTTATACGATGCTTACTATCAGTCAAAATATAGTGAAAATATGACGCGTCGGATTGCGATGGAACAAGCAACAGATAACGCAAATGATATGCGAGAAGAGTTGAGTAATCGTTACAATCAATTACGACAAGAACGTATTACTGCAGAAATTTTAGAATTATCAGCGGGGGTGGAATAAAAGTATGAATCAAGGAACAATTGATCAGATAATTGGTTCGGTAGTCGATGTGAGATTTCCTAAAGACCAGTTGCCTGATTTATATAATAAACTAATTGTACAAAGTGAAAAAGAGGTATCGTTAGAAGTTGCTCAGCATATTGGTCATGATATAGTACGTTGTATTTCCATGCAACCTACAGATGGTCTTCAGCGAGGAATGAAAGCTTTAGATACTGGGGAACCAATCAGTGTACCAGTGGGTGAGAAAACGTTAGGTAGAATGTTTAATGTTTTAGGTGAACCAATCGATGAATTAGGTGAACCAAAAACAGATGAAACGATGCCAATTCATCGTCCGGCCCCAGCCTTTGACCAACGCTTAACCAGCTCAGAAATTCTTGAAACAGGAATTAAGGTTATTGATTTGCTCTGTCCTTATCCTCAAGGTGGAAAAATCGGGCTCTTTGGTGGTGCTGGTGTAGGTAAAACCGTATTGATGCAAGAATTAATAAATAATATGGCGGTTGAGCAAGGTGGATTGTCTGTAGTTGCTGGTGTAGGAGAACGTACACGTGAAGGTAACGATTTATACAACGAAATGAAAGATGCAGGGGTGCTCGATCAGACGACTTTAATTTATGGTCAAATGAATGAGCCACCTGGTGCACGTATGCGTGTTGCTTTATCTGGTTTAACGATGGCTGAATATTTTAGAGATGTTAAAAAACAAGACGTTTTATTATTTGTTGATAACATTTTCAGATATATTCAAGCCGGTTCAGAAGTCTCTGCGTTACTTGGACGAATGTCTTCAGCTGTTGGGTATCAACCAACGCTATCTAATGAGATGGGAGATCTTCAAGAGCGAATTGCCTCAACAAAGGATGGCTCAATTACTTCCATTCAAGCAATCTATGTGCCAGCGGATGATTTAACAGACCCGGCAGCAGCTATTGCTTTCTCTCACTTAGATTCACGAACGGTTTTAAGTCGTCAAATTGCTGCTTTAGGTATTTATCCAGCAGTTGATCCTTTAGAATCAAACAGTAATTTACTTGCAGAGGAATATGTGGGAGCCGAACACGTAGAAGTAGCTCAAGCGGTTCAATCCACTCTTCAAAGATATGAAGAATTACAAGATATTATTGCGATTCTTGGGATGGATGAGTTGAGTGATGAAGATAAATTAATCACAAGCCGAGCACGTAAAATCCGTAACTTCTTATCTCAACCTTTCTTTGTTGGTGAAAGTTTCACAGGAATGAAAGGACAATTTGTCCCTATTAAAGATACCGTACGAAGTTTCAAAGCGATTTTAGATGGTGAAGTGGACCATATTCCAGAAAGTAAATTCTTATTTAAAGCAACGATAGATGATGTTATAGCAGATGCTTAACGGGGGTATAATATGTTTACATTAACAATGATAACGCCCGAAGGTAAAAAACATATTTCAGAGAATACTCGTATTTCTCTTCCAACAGAAGATGGAATTCGAACAATTCTTGCAAATCATATGGATATCGTTGTACCGGTAGAAATCGGGAAAGTTAAAGTTATTAAAGATAATCAATCAGATACTGTTGTTATTTCTGAAGGAATTTTTTACTTCAAAGACAATGAGGCCAAATTATTTGTTCGTACGTTTGAATTTTCTGAAGAAATTGACAGAATTCGTGCTGAACGAGCAAAAGAACGTGCAGAAGAGATGCTAAAAAGAAAGTTAGATTCTCGTGAAATGCATGAGGCGGAGTTAGCATTAAAGAGAGCTTTAACTCGATTATCTGTTACAAGATAAGTTTATAAAATATAGATTTCCACTTTATGTAAAAAATGCATAAAGTGGAAATTTTTTATTTTAATCAAATTAAAAGTTAAATATTAGTTGACTAGAAAAAATTAGTTTGTTACGCTATACACATAAAATGTAAGCGCTTAATAATAATGAGGAGGAAAATAGATGACAACTTATCTAGATTGGGAAGAGACCTATGATTTTGTGCGAGAAGTGTTCAAAGCGTACGGAGTTCCAGAAGAAGATGCAGTAATATGTACGGATGTGTTGTTGGATGCAGACAAAAGAGGAATGGACACACACGGATTGAATCGTTTGAAACCTATCTATATTGATCGAATAAAAGATAAGATTCAATCCCCTGTAACAAATTGGGAAATTATTAAAGAAACACCGACTACAGCAATTATTGATGCGCATGATGGGATGGGACAAGTGGCTTCTTATCATTCAATGAAGCTAGCTATTGATAAAGCCAAAGAGTATGGAATGGGTATGGTTGCTGTTCGAAATTCTACTCATTATGGAACGGCGGGCTTTTATACAGAAATGGCAGCCAAAGAGGGATGTATTGGGGTTTCTGGTACCAATGCTAGACCTTCTATTGCGCCCACATTCAGTGTCCAAAATAAGTTAGGGACCAATCCTCTTGCTTTTGCTTTTCCTACAGATGAAGAATTTCCATTCTCATTAGATTGTGCAACCTCAATCATTCAACGAGGGAAGGTAGAGCTTTATGACCGACAAGGAAAAGATACTCCAGCGGGTACAGTGATTGGCGAGGACGGATCAGCGATGACCGATTCGCCAGCAATTTTAGAGTCTTTATTAGACGGGACAGCAGCACTTGCACCATTAGGAGGAATTGGTGAGGATCTAGCAGGCTATAAAGGATATGGCTATGCGACTGTTGTAGAAGTTTTATCAGCTGCTTTACAACAAGGTAATTTCTTAAGTATGTTGACAGGTATTGGTGAAGACGGAGAAAAAATAAAATATCATTTGGGTCATTTCTTTATGGCTATTGATACAGAAGCATTTATGGGCTTAGATAATTTCAAAAAAACTGCAGGAGACATACTTAGAGAATTGCGAGCAGCGAAGAAAGCTCCAGGCGAGGAAAGAATTTATACAGCAGGAGAAAAAGAATACTTAACTTGGATGGAACGAAAAGAAACAGGACTAGCAGTGAATGAATCGGTCCAAAAAGAATTGGTGGCTATACGTGATGAGGCTGGATTAGATCAATTTGTCTTCCCTTTTGAAAAGGAGTGAGGCGGATGATAGAAGAAAAAAGTGAAGCATTAAAGAAACATTATGAATGGAATGGAAAAATTGAAGTTATTAGTCGTGCACCAGTTACGAGTCGAGAAGATTTAGCTTTAGCTTATACTCCAGGTGTAGCGGATGCCTGTATGGCAATTGCTGAAAATTCAGAAGAAGCCTATCGACTTACGCGTAAAAATAACTTAGTCGGTGTTGTTACAAATGGGACAGCTGTTTTAGGTTTAGGAAATATAGGGCCTCAAGCAGCGATGCCTGTGATGGAAGGCAAAAGTATTTTATTTAAGGAATTTGCAGATGTGGATGCTTTTCCAATAAGCATTGAATCGACAGATGTCGATGAAGTTGTACAAACTGTGCAACAAATTGCTGGAAGTTTTGGCGCTATTAATTTAGAAGATATTGCGGCACCTGAATGTTTTGAAATTGAACGTCAATTAATTGAAACTTTAGATATTCCTGTGTTCCATGATGACCAACATGGAACAGCAATTGTTGTAGGGGCAGCGTTGATTAATGCTTTGAGATTGCTTAAAAATAAAAAGATTGAAGAAGCTAAAATTATAATAAACGGTGCAGGAGCAGCAGGAATTGCGATTGCAAAACACTTAATGATTTTGGGTGCAAAAAATATCTTATTAGTGGATAGAGAAGGCATTATTCATTCAGACTATCCATCTTTAAATAGTGAGCAAAAACGAATGTTAGAAGTTACAAATTTAAAGGATGAGCAAGGGAGTCTACAAGATGCCTTGGTGGATGCAGATATTTTTGTGGGAGTTTCTGCGCCGAATATTTTAACTGCTGACGATATTAAAAAAATGAATGAAAATCCGATTGTTTTTGCGATGGCGAATCCAATTCCTGAAATTATGCCTGATGTTGCGAAAAAAGCAGGAGTTGCCGTAATGGGAACAGGACGTAGTGATTTCCCAAATCAAATTAATAATGTTTCGGCTTTTCCTGGTATATTTAAAGGGGCTTTAGAAGCCAATGCGACCCAGATAGATGAAAGCATGCGCCTAGCAGCTTCTTATGCGATTGCTAATTTAGTAAAAGATGAAGAACTAACTGAAGAATATATTATCCCTGATCCATTAGATAAACGTGTTGTACCGGCTGTTGCAAAAGCAGTCAAACAAGCAGCTATTGAATCAGGAGTTGTGCGCTAATTTTTAATTAAAGAAACATAACAATAAAAATCCTTCTTTCAAATATGAAGAAGGGTTTTTATATTTATATGTATAGAATAAGATGTGTTTTTATTGAGTGAGCTTTTTATCTTAAGAAGTGCGAGAACTAATGAGCCTCACTTGTAAGGGTAACTGCTCTATCCTCACAAGTGAGCATAAAAAAGAGACTTACTTGTAAGGGTAACTGTTCTATCCTTACAAGTGAGTGAAAAAATAAGTCCGACTCAGAGAGATAGTAGTTTTACCTCCCGAAGTGAGCATAAAAAACGAGTAAACTCAGGTAAATAGCTCATAAAATTTAAAAACTTTCAATTGCGATTAGCTATAATAATATTAAGTCCTGTTATCATCCATAGTCATTTTAATAGTTAATATAATCTGGGATTTTTTCCAATAAATTCTGCCATTCTATTTAAAAAGCACCTGAAATTCTAAAATATTTAAGATAATAAGTCCTTCAAAAGAGTCTCAAATGTAAACCACTAAGCTTTTTCTAAGCTATTTAATGAAGTAATATTCCTTCTGAAAGTAAATTAAAAAAACTTTGAATTATAAAGTGTATCTTTTGACAATTTTCGTTTACGGATGTAAACTTAACTCGTAAATAAATATAGGGGGTATATTTATATGAGTAAAGAAGAACAACATCAACACGACCATCAACATGAACATTCAAAACACGACCATCATGAAGGACACGATCACCACAATCATAACGGAGGAGGACACGAACATCATCATCACGGAAATTTTAAGCAGTTATTTTTAAGATCGCTCCCTTTAGGAATTATTATTATGGTTCTGTCCCCAATGATGGGGATCACCTTACCTTTTCAGTTTACATTTATGTACTCTGATATTGTCGTAGCGATTGCCTCTACAATTCTTTTAATCTATGGAGGCAAACCATTTTACCAAGGGGCAATTAATGAGTTTAAACAAAAAGCTCCTGGAATGATGGCCTTAGTTTCACTAGGTGTCGGTGTCTCTTATCTTTATAGTATTTATGCTGTAGTTGCTCGTTATACAATGGGAACAGATATTATGGATTTCTTTTTTGAATTTGCTTCTTTGATTTTAATCATGTTACTCGGACATTGGATTGAAATGAAGGCGGTCGGTGATGCTGGAGATGCACAGAAAGCATTAGCCGAACTGGTTCCAAAAGATGCACAAGTTGTTTTAGACGATGATTCAATTGAAACTCGACCAGTTGCAGACTTACAAGTGGGCGATGTAATCCGCGTACAAGCTGGAGAAAATATTCCGGCAGACGGAAAAATCACGAAAGGTGAATCTCGAGTTGATGAGGCATTATTAACGGGTGAGTCAAAACCTGTAGAAAAAAATATAGGCGATCAAGTGATTGGAGGTTCAACGAACCGTGAAGGTGTTCTATTCATAGAGGTTGAAGAAACAGGAGACCAATCATTTATCGCACAAGTTCAAACGTTAATAAGTCAAGCACAAAATCAACCGTCTAGAGCAGAAAATATTGCACATAAAGTAGCCGGCTGGTTATTTTACATCGCTCTTATTGTAGCGATTATCGCTTTTATTACGTGGTTAACCAAAGAAGATTTATCAACAGCAGTAACTTTCACTGTAACAACACTCGTGATCGCTTGTCCACATGCATTAGGCTTAGCGATTCCACTCGTTGTCGCACGTAGTACAAGCTTAGGAGCTAGCCGTGGATTATTAGTCAAGGACCGTCACGCTCTAGAACAAGCTAAAAGATCAGATTATATGATTTTAGATAAAACGGGAACTCTTACAACCGGTGAATTTAAAGTATTAAACGTAGAGTCATTAAATGAAAACTATTCAGAAGAAAAAATTACAGCGTTAATGGCAGGAATCGAAGCTGGATCTAGTCACCCGATTGCTCAATCTATTATCGCTCATTCTGAAAATGAAAAAGTAAAAGCTGTTCATTTTGATTCCATCGATGTTTTATCTGGTGAAGGGGTCAAAGGACAAGCAGATGGTAAACATTATGAATTAATTAGTCAAAAAGCCTACGAAAAAGAAATCGATGTAGAAGTTCCTAAAGGGGCAACACTCAGTATTTTAGTAGAAGATGGACAAGCAATAGGGGCTGTCGCATTAGGAGATGAATTAAAACCTGCAAGTAAAGCTCTCATTCAAACATTGAAAGATCACGATATCGAGCCCATTATGGCTACGGGAGATAACGAAAATGCTGCTCAAGGAGTAGCAGAAGAATTAGGAATCGAGTATAAAGCGAACCAATCTCCTCAAAATAAATACAATCTGGTTGAACGATTAACAAATGAAGGTAAAACGGTAATTATGGTTGGAGACGGTGTTAACGATGCTCCTTCACTTGCCTTAGCAGATGTTGGAATCGCAGTTGGAGCAGGAACCCAGGTGGCTTTAGATTCTGCCGATATTATCTTAACCCAATCCGATCCAGCAGATATCGAAACTTTCTTAGAATTATCTGATAAAACAACAAATAAAATGACACAAAACCTCTGGTGGGGAGCTGGGTACAACTTTATCGCTATTCCATTAGCAGCAGGAGTCCTTGCACCAATTGGTTTCACATTAAGTCCAGCAGTCGGAGCCATTTTAATGTCAATCAGTACAGTCATTGTCGCTATTAATGCGATGATGTTGAAGTTAGATCAAGAATAAAACCCTAAATACCTCTTTTGGAAATGAAGTAGCCAAAAGGGGTATTTGTTTAGAAAAACAAACCCAATAATGCGTAAAATCCGACAAAGTTTCGAGTTCTATCAAAGAAAAAAGCGATTTCTTTCATAAATAAGCTATTTCAGCTACAATAACAGTAATAAAAGATACTAAGTTATTTTGTCAATTGAAAATATTATATGGAGAGGTGTTATAATGGAATTTGTTAAAGGTGAAAATCGCTTCTATAAAGAAGATGAAGATGGAAATTTAATCGCAGAAATTACGTACAAGCCAATGGATGAACAAACGGTGGATGCCGACCATACTTTTGTGGATCCATCTCTTCGCGGACAAGGGGTAGCTGAAAAATTAGTGGACCGTTTAGTGGAAGAAATGGAAAAAGAAGGCAAAAAAATTCATCCCACTTGTCCATATGTCGTTAAACTATTTGAACGAAAAAGAGACAAATACGAAAACATCATAGCAAAATAAAAAAAGTGAGCGGAGCTAATTATTTAGTCTTCGCTCATTTTTTATCATCATTTTCCCCATAAAATGAAGGAGATTCTCCAAATTTTTTTTTGAATAATTTACTAAAATATAAAGAATCTTCATATCCTACATTTTGAGCCACTTCTTTAATGGAGAGGGAAGGATTATCAATAATAAGATTTTTAGCTTTTTCTAGCCGATAATTGATTAAATAATTAATCGGAGTATCCGCAGAAAATTCCTTAAATAACCGGGATAATGTCGTTGAACTCGTATAAAATTCCTGTGCTATTTGCTCGAGAGATAAATCTTCTGAATAATGGTTTTCAATATACAATTGAATTTCATTCACTAACTCTTGTTTTTCATGATCTAAAATGAGTGACTGATCTTCGTTAAGCTTAGTTGTACGATCTCGAAATAAATAAATAATTAACTTATACACAAGCGCTTTCAAAATAAGTTCATAACCAGGCTTTGCTTCATTTCTTTCACGTATAATTTCTTCGCAAGTATCAAAAAAAGACTCTTTATAATTTTCTAAGTGAATAATATTGGATTCCAAAGGGAAATAATCTCTTTTGTAACCAACAAAATTAAAATGCCTTAAACCAATATGGATTTGTACATTTTCCATCCCTTCTTTTGTATATTCCATATGTTCTATCCCTGGATTAAAAACTAAAACTGTTTTTTCTACTAGATAATGTGTTTCATCTTCTATTGTATAAAAAGATTCCCCTTTTAAAAGAATCGTCAGTTCAAAGAAGTCGTGACTATGTCGATTTCCGGAAGAAGGACCTTTATTTAAAGTATCGAAGACATAGAGAATTTCAGGATTAAATGTTTTTGAGTGGATATTTAGCATTTATACACCTGCTTTCGTTGCCCCTTTAAAAAGTATTATACCACTGGTTAGATAAACAACAATCTAAAAGGGACTCATTTCTTAATATTCTCCATATAAAACGCTTCTATATTCCATTCTATCCTTTAAATGCATTTGCTAATATACACATGAAATAAAAAAGGAGAGGAAAATATGGATACAATTAGATGGTTAGCTCGTTATATTCGTCCTTATCGAGGTCGTTGGATTTTTGCAAGTGTATTGACTATAATCGTTGCTTTATTGAATATTGTCACACCCTATATTAGTGGAATGATTGTTGACTTGGTGATTCAAGGAGGGCAAGGCGATTTATTGATTCCTCTGTTACTTGTTATGATTGGAGGAACCTTGTTTCGAACATGGCTAAGATATTTATACCAGATTCGATTTGAATATATTAGTCAAGATGTCTTGTTTCAGTTACGAGATGATTTGTATACAAAATTTCAAGAATTAGATTTTAGCTTTTTTAACCATACACGTACAGGAGATATAATGGCTAGAATGACCGGAGATACCGATGCAATCCGTCATAGTGTTGCCTGGGCGTATTTTAATATTTTGGATAATATTGTTTTATTTGTTTCAGCGCTTATTTTTTTGGGGACAGTTGATTTAAAATTAACCCTAGCTTTACTTGTTGTGACTCCCTTTATCGCGGTCTTAACGGTCATGCTTTCTACCAAAGCCAATCGTGCTTTTTTTGAAATTCGAGAGAGTTTTTCGCGATTAAATTCGATGGTTGAAGAAAATATTCGAGGAAATCAAATCGTTAAAGCATTTGCGAATGAAAGATTCGAAGAAGAAAAGTTTGATAAAGTAAATGCCGATTTTAGAAATAAAAATCTAAAGTCAGCAGCTATTTCTTCGAAATATCTTCCTTTAATTGAAACCTTTGCTGGCTTTATGTCTGTGATAGCTGTTGGGTTTGGTGGTTGGCTCGTCATAAATGGTGAGATGAGTGTTGGAAATTTAGTCACCTTTACTGGCTTGATTTGGATGATTAATGTTCCAATGCGTAACTTAGGTGGACATATGAATGATTTGCAAAAATTATTTGCAGGTACGATAAAGATTAGAGAAATGTTAATGGTTCAACCAGAAATCCCGATTGAAGAACGGAAAGAAGTTGACTATGTAGAAGGGAAAGTAGAGTTTCAAAATGTGTCCTTTGCATTTCCAGATGATCCGCAAAGTCTGGTTCTTGATGATATTTCCTTTAAAGTAGAACCCGGACAAGAAATCGGAATCATTGGAGAAACAGGTTCTGGGAAGTCAACATTAGTTAATTTAATTTCTAGATTTTTCGATCCAACAAAAGGACGTATATTAATTGATGATATTGATATCCGAGAATGGAATGTGATTGATCTTAGAAAACACATTACCGTTGTTATGCAAGATGCTTTTTTATTTTCAGATACGATTAAAAGTAATATTTCATTTGGAATGCCTCAAACTCCTATGGAAGAAGTAGAAGAAGTGGCAGATGTAGCGGATGCCAGCGAATTTATTGAAAGAATGCCTGAAAAATATGAAACATATTTAGGTGAACAAGGAAGTGGCTTGTCTGGCGGACAAAAACAACGCTTATCTCTTGCTCGAGGCTTGTTAAAAGATCCAGCTATTTTAATTTTGGATGACACTACCTCCGCTTTAGATATGGAAACAGAGGCAAGAATTCAAAAAGGAATGGAAAAAGTCAGTCGACAAAGAACATCTTTCATTATTGCCAATCGATTGTCTTCTGTAAAAAATGCTGATCAAATTTTCGTTTTATCCAAAGGTAAAATTATCGAACGTGGAAAACATGAAGATTTATTAGCGAATAAAGGCGCTTATTACAGAATTTACGAAGATCAATTAGGACAAGCAGATTAAGGAGTGAAAAAATGGCTCAAGCAAGTAATGTAGAAGAAATACAGAAAAAAACCAGTAATTTTCAAAACTATAAACGAATAGCGAGTTATTTAGCATCCTATAAAAAATCTGTATTGGCTTTGCTATTTGTTGTCCTTTTCGCAAATATCTTAATGATTATAGGTCCATATTTAACGAGTATCGTCATTGATGTGGTGATTCCAGAAAAAAATATCTCTCTTTTAGTTGTTATCATTGTGGCCTATACCATCGTCACCTTACTAAACGGCTGGACCGTACGTTACCGCCAATACAATATCTCTCTCTTAGGACAAAATGTTTTGCGCGATATGCGTTCTGATCTATTTAGACATATGCAAACACTCTCTTTTTCATTTTTCAAAACACGACCTCATGGGAAGATTTTAACACGCGTGGTTGATTATATTAATAACTTGAGTAATATTTTATCCTCTGGGTTTATCAATGTGGTTTCAGATGTTTTTAGTATTTTAGTTACTTTGACGATTATGTTCATTATTGATGTTCGATTAACCTTATATAGTATGATTTTATTACCTGTTTTATTTGTTGTCACGATGATTATAAAAAATAAGCAACGAGTAGCTTATGATAAATTAAGTCGCAAACAAGCCAACTTAAATGCTTATATTCATGAAAGTATTACAGGGATAAAAACAACACAATCCTTTACCAGAGAACGTTTTAACCGTGAAGTCTTTTCAGACGTAAGTAACCAACAAAAAGACGCTTGGATGGATGCCGTTAAAATTCAATTCCTACTAAGTCCAATTGTTCAAAACATTGCGGTCCTGACCGTTTCATTTATTTATTTCGTAGGTGTTCGAAAGATAGGTGTGGATGTTTCAACCGGGGTTTTAATAGCCTTTGTTGGTTATGTGAATAATTTTTGGGATCCTATTATAAATATCGGAAACTTTTATAACTCTTTAGTTTCAGGAACGGTCTATTTAGAGCGTGTATTTGAAATGATGGATGTTCCACCTGAGATTACAAATGCAAAAGATGCTTTCGAGATGCCTCCAGTAAAAGGAGAAGTTAAATTTCAAAATGTAGAATTTGGGTATGAAGAAAATCAAACGATTTTTGAAGATTTATCTTTTCATGTAAAACCCGGTGAGACGATTGCCTTAGTTGGACCCACAGGTGCTGGGAAATCAACCATTACAAACTTAATTAGTCGCTTTTATGATATACGAAAAGGGGCCATTTTAGTTGATGGGATAAATATTCAAGATGTAACCGTTGAATCTTTACGTAATCAAATTGGAGTAATGCTTCAAGATACTTTTATATTCACTGGAACGATTATGGATAATATTCGTTATGGAAATTTAGAAGCAACCGAAGAAGAAGTTATTGAAGCAGCCAGTATTGTTCGTGCTCATGATTTTATCAAAGAATTACCAAGAGGATATCAAACGCGCGTTCAAGAAAGAGGAAGTACTCTTTCGGCGGGTCAGCGACAATTAATTTCTTTTGCACGAACGCTCTTATCCGATCCTAAAGTATTAATTTTGGATGAAGCAACTTCAAGTATTGATACTCAAACAGAAATGTTGTTACAAGAAGGACTGGATCGACTACTCGAAGGACGTACGGCCTTTGTTGTTGCGCATCGATTAGCTACCATTCGAAATAGTAATCGAATTTTTTATATCGGAGACCGAAAGATTTTAGAAGAAGGTAGTCATGAAGAACTCATGCGTCAAAGAGGAAATTACTACAACTTGTATAAAACACAATCAGATTTACTAAAAGGTCTTTAATCAAAAGCTTTAAATATTTACAAATACAAGCATTCACGCAAGGTTAAACAGTCTTTATTAAAAAAATATAAAAATTTTAAAATAGGTTTGACAATTTCTAAAGACTATTGTAGAATATATCTTGCGTGAAAAAATGGCCCCTTGGTCAAGTGGTTAAGACATCGCCCTTTCACGGCGGTATCACGGGTTCGAATCCCGTAGGGGTCATCATAATCTGGAGGGATAGCGAAGTGGCCAAACGCAACGGACTGTAAATCCGTCCTCTTTCGAGTTCGAAGGTTCAAATCCTTCTCCCTCCACTTATATTTTTATTGGGCTGTAGCCAAGCGGTAAGGCATCGGGTTTTGATCCCGTGTATCCTAGGTTCGAATCCTAGCAGCCCAGCTACTAAAGCAGTGCTGTACTTTGCGCTGCTTTTTTTGTGTTTAAAAATAAAAATTTTACTTTTCCGAAGCGCTCTAGTTGCCTCTGTTCTAAAAAAAATGGGGGGCACAGAAGTCATTACTATTGCGCCTTAGAAATAATAGGAAAGCTATTTACATAAAAGTGTCTGTTATTAGATAGAATAATTTTTATATAGAGACTTCAATCGAATTTTTTACAGAAACAAAACCAATTAATTCCTGCTCTCTTTGTCGTATTTTGAAAGAAGGGTACTCATTTTTTTCTTTTTGCTGTAAAATATTTTATAGAAAAAATTAATTGCCTTGCTTGAGTAGGAATAGAAATAAGCTTTTATTATGAAAAATACTTGTTTTTAATCGTATTTTTTCATAGCTGTGATATACTAGGAACACGAGAAAATTAATGAAAGTGGTGCAACATGCTTACATGGCTTGAGAATTTTGATGGGATAGATCTTTGGTCTTGGACAACACTTACGAGTGTGATAGATATTGTTATCGTTGCTTTTTTTATTTATCAATTAATAAAAATTGCCCAAGGAACCAGAGCGACAGAATTATTAAAAGGCATCCTATTTATCATAATTATTAAATTTATTAGCTCGTTTTTTCAATTACACACCACGGAATATATTGTTGATTTTATTATTCAATGGTCTGCGATTGCGTTAATTGTTATTTTTCAACCAGAACTGCGTCGAGGGCTACAGCATATTGGACGTGGAAGTTTATTTTCAATACGAAAGAAAACCGACCCTGTTGATCAGACCATTAATGAAATAGCAGAAGCGGTTCATTATATGAGTAGACGACATATTGGAGCTCTTATTTCTATTGAAATGGATTCATCGCTTAGTGAATATATTAAAACGGGAATTCCTCTAGATGCTTTAATTTCGTCAGAAATTATTATTAATGCCTTTATTCCAAATACACCTTTGCATGATGGCGCAATGATTTTAAAGAATTTTAAAATTGCTTCAGCAGCTAGTTATTTACCATTATCGGAGAGTGCGGCAATTCCTAAAAAGTATGGAACAAGGCATCGTGCAGCAATTGGTCTTTCAGAAGAAACGGATGCAATCACGATTGTTGTTTCTGAAGAAACCGGAGATATTAGTATTGCACATCGAAGTAACCTTATGCCGGAATTATCCGTAGAGCAGATGCAAAATTATCTGTTAGACCATTTACAACCAGAAACCGAAGATGAAGAAACAACAGCTTTTACAGAGCATATTAACAACATCATTGAAATGATTCGTAAGGTTATGAGAGGTGATTAACATTAATTTTGAGAACCCTTGGATGAAACGTATATTTTCTATTGTTCTTGCGGTAGGCTTGTTTTTATTTGTGAATTATGAAAATCAAACACGATTTCGATCGAATAATCCAACAGATAGTGCGAGCATCAGCGGATCAGAAATTATTACCAATTTACCAATTGAAGTGAATATTGACAGTGATCAGTTTTTTGTTTCAGGGATTCCTGATTCAGCAACTGTTCGAATAGATGGCCCACAAGCCGTACTATTCCAAACGGTAGCCACTCAAAATTTTACGGTGGAAACTCCTGATTTAAATGAATTAGGAGAAGGAACGCATCAGATTGAATTACAAGTAAATGGTTTGTCAAATGACTTAACTGCTAGTGTTAGTCCATCCCGAGTAACTTTAACGATTGAAGAAAAAAGAGTGGAACAACATGAAATAGCGGTGGAAATTTCTGAAGATTTAAGTCTTGCGGAAGGCTATGAAATTGTAGAACCATCCTTATCAAATAATTTAGTTAGTTTGACTGGGGCGGCTTCAACAATGGAAAGGATTGACAAGGTCGTTGTTGAAATAGCTTCCGATGAAACAAAAATTAATGAGGATATCTTGTTATTAGCACCCATTCTTGTGTTAGATGAGGATGGAAATCCTTTAAATGTTAATGCAAATCCAAGTCAAGTGGAAATTCATGCACCAGTTGTTCGAACACAAAAAGAAGTTCCGATTGTATTAAGAGAAGGCTCGGGAAAAACTTCTGGCTACTCTTATGAGTTGAGATTAAGTAATTCAGAAGCGGAATCGGTAACGGTTCGAGGGGAACCTGATGCAATAGATGAATTAACAAACTTTCCAATTACTGTAGATTTTGATAATATTACAGAGTCAACTTTAGTGACTGTTCCTATTGAGTCATTACCAGAAGGGATTGAAGAAATTAATAAAGAGAGTGTCGAAGTTTTAATTGATGTAACCAATGACAAAAATAATTAAATTCAAGATGAATTGAAAATAAAGGAGTATTTTAAATGATCAAATTCGGTACGGACGGTGTTAGAGGAGTTGCAAATAGCGAATTAACACCAGAGATGGCATTTAAATTAGGACGTTTTGGTGGCTATGTTTTAGCTCAACATATTGAAGAAGACAGACCTCGTATTTTGGTAGGAAGAGATACAAGAATCAGTGGACGGATGTTAGAGTATGCGTTAGTAGCAGGATTATTATCGATTGGAGCAGAAGTTTTTCGTTTAGGGGTTATTTCGACACCTGGCGTGGCTTACCTTACGCGACAACAAAATGCAACAGCTGGGATAATGATTTCAGCTTCACATAATCCAGCGGAAGATAATGGTATTAAGTTTTTTGGCTCAGATGGTTTCAAGCTTTCAGATGAACAAGAAAGAGAAATTGAAGAGTTAGCCAATGCAAATGGTGATCATTTACCTCGTCCTAGTGCAGAAGGTATCGGAAATGCTGAAGAATATAAAGAGAGTGTTTTAAAATATATTCAATATCTAAAACAAACCATTACAGGAGATTTATCAGGGATTAAAGTGGTATTAGATGCTGCCAATGGTGCAACAAGCCCCATTGTAAACCGATTATTTGCAGATTTAGAAACAGACTTTTATGTCATAGGTGATTCTCCAGATGGTTTAAATATTAATGATGGTGTAGGAAGTACTCATCCAGAATTAATGGCCGAAACCGTAACTGAAAAAGAAGCGGATGTAGGTCTTGCTTTTGACGGAGATGGTGACCGACTAATCGCAGTCGATGAGAATGGAAATATCGTCGATGGTGACAAAATTCTTTATATCTGTGGAAAATATTTGAATGAAAATGGCTTGCTTAAAAATTCAACCGTTGTTTCGACAGTCATGAGTAATATTGGTTTTTACCATGCCCTTGAAGAACAAGAGATAAAATCTGTTAAAACTAAAGTGGGTGATCGCTTTGTAGTGGAAGAGATGCGCGAAAATGGTTATAATTTAGGTGGTGAGCAATCCGGACACGTGGTATTTTTAGATCATTCAACCACAGGAGATGGTTTATTAACAGGTATTCAATTACTTCATGTGATGAAAGATACCGGAAAACCTTTATCAGAATTAGCGGCAGAGGTGACCACATATCCACAAGAATTAATTAATGTTCGAGTAACGGATAAAGAGGCCGTTATGGAAAATCCGCGCGTTCAAAAAGTCATTGCGGAAGTGGAAGAAGAAATGGCTGGAGATGGACGTGTATTGGTTCGAGCTAGTGGAACAGAACCTTTATTGCGTGTGATGACAGAAGCTCCAACCCAACAAAAGGTAACGGAATACTGTACAAAGATTGCCGACGTTGTCCGTGAAGAATATGGTTTAGAAAATTAGGTTTTAGTTTTTGGTTTACTATAGATGGATACTTAAAATAAAGGAGATTGTTACGTGAATTTTATTACACAAGATGTTCTCTATACATCAGGAGATATTAAAAGAGAAGCAAAGGCTCAACTACAAGGAAATTGGCGCTCAGCTGTGATTCTTGCGTTGATTCCCAGTTTGTTTTCAGTATTTTTTATTGGAACAACCGCTCGGGATCCTATGAACCAAACGCTACTTGAAGATTTAGTGGACATGCTTTTGAATATTATCCACACATTTTTACTTATTGGCGTGAGTTTTACATTTTTAGATTTTATTCGTCAACGAATTGAATTTATTGATCCCCTCCAAGGATTAATCGAGGCTTTTCGACTAAAATATTTTACGAATTTATTACTCCTTAAAATAACAAAGTATCTCTATATTTTTCTATGGTCACTTCTCTTAGTGGTTCCGGGAGTTATGAAGGCCTATTCTTATTCACAAGCAGAATATATTTATAAAGATATTGTGGACCGAACAGGAGTGCAACCTAGTGCGAAGGAATGTCTGCAGGAAAGTGAGCGTTTAATGAAAGGCCATCGTTTAGATTTATTTACTTTGCATCTAAGTTTTATAGGTTGGTATTTTCTCGGCTTTTTGACGATAGGGATCTTATTTATTTGGTTAAATCCTTATACAACTATGGCCTATACGATTTTTTATGAAAACATAGCAGGTTCTAGCTATATATCTGATACAGATGAAGAACAAACAAAAAATAAAGTTTATCGTGAAACTACGGATCCATATGAAGAAATTGGCCAAGATCCCGATGATTTCAGAGACTTTGAAGATTTTTAAAGATAAAAAAAGCGTGAACCGTATTAAAAAGGTTCATGCTTTTTTATTTATTTTCAATTAAGAATACACTTACATCGCTTAAGATGATACAATTATATACGTGAATTAATTCCCTCTTCTATTGTTATTTCCGCCACCGAAGATTAAAAAGATTCGGAAGACGTTCAAGAAAGAAGCAATGGCTGCGGCAACATAAGTTAAAGCAGCTGCACGCAAGACTTTATTTGCGCCTTCTAACTCATCTCCAACTAAAATCTGTTCTGATTCTAGAATAGATAGAGCACGGTTAGAAGCGTTAAGCTCAACAGGCAAGGTTACCACTTGGAAGATAAAGGTCAATGAAAATAAGATTAATCCAAGATTAATTAAAGTTTGACCGGCTCCAGGACCGATAATCGCTCCTATAAGTAAAATAGGAAAGGCTGCTGTTTGACCTATATTAGTAATGGGAACTAACGCACTACGCAAGCGTAAATAGACATAATTATCACGATCTTGTAAAGCATGTCCCGCCTCATGAGCGGCAACACCAATTGCAGCAACAGAGGTTGAGTCATTGGTTGCATCAGATAGACGCAAAACTTTATTATTGGAATCATAATGATCGGTCAAATTTCCACGGACACGTTCAATTTTTACATTTTCTAAATTAGCATAATCAAGAATATAACGTGTAATTTCAGAAGCATTATAACCAAGTTTTGTATGCACATCACTGTAACGATTAAACGTGCTTTGTACATAACTAGAAGCTAATCCAGAAATCGCTAAACCAATAATGACCAGTATATAGGTTGGATCAAAGTAAAAAGGATAAAACATAATGAAATCAACTCCTTCTTAATATTTAATAAATTGAATAATTTCTTACCTTTGTACACATTATAGCACAGACCTAAGAATAGAAAATGAGTTTAGTTTGAATAAAGTATTAACATTTTTATAAAAAGTATAATTTAGAAAGGACTATTGACATGAAACACACAAAAGAATTATTTCAGCGTTTCGAAGAAGTATTTGGTTATTCATCAGAAAACCTTTATTTTTCACCGGGACGCATTAACCTAATTGGTGAACATACCGACTATAACGGAGGAAAAGTTTTCCCTTGTGCAATCACTATGGGAACCTATGGGATAGTGTCTCCACGAGAAGATAAAATGGTTTATGCTTTTTCAGATAATTTACCAGAATTAGGCACCTTGTCTTTCTCTTTAGAAGATATTACGTATGAAAAAGAAGACAATTGGACCAATTACGTAAAAGGAATGCTTCTTTATATTCAAGAAAAATTAGGTGAATTTTCTCATGGTTTTGACCTCTTCATTTACGGAACGATTCCAAATGGAGCTTCTTTATCTTCTTCAGCTTCTCTTGAAGTGTTAACGGGCGTCATCGCTAATGACTTATATCAAGCCAACTTAAGTGGAGAGACGATTGCGAAACTTGGTATGCGCGTAGAAAATGAATTCCTTAATTTAAATTCGGGAATTATGGATCAGTTTATTATTGCCAATGCAAAAAAAGGGCACGCTTTATTATTAGATACAAATACGTTAGAATATGAACAAATTCCTTTAAATTTACCTGACCATAAAATTGTCATTATGAATTCTCTCACTCGTCGAGAATTGGTTGATTCAGAATACAACACACGTCGAGAACAATGTGAAAAAGCTTTAGAAATGTTACAAAAAGTCGTTTCTATTTCAAGCTTAGGAGAACTTTCTGAAAGTGAATTTGAAGAATATAAATATGCAATTACGGATTCTGTGCTTGCACGCCGAGCTAAACATGCCGTATATGAAAATGTTCGAACAGAAAAAGCGGCAGAAGCCTTAAGAAATAATCAACTGGAAGCTTTTGGACAATTAATGAATGAATCCCACCTTTCATTGCATGAAGACTATGAAGTTACTGTTAAAGAAACAGACTTTCTTGTTCGTTCTGCTTGGAGACAAGAAGGGGTACTCGGTGCACGCATGACGGGTGGCGGATTTGGTGGCTGTTGTATTGCCATCGTCGAAAATGACGAAGTTGATTCATTTATAGATCATGTCGGTGCAGATTATGAAGAAGAAATTGGTTTTCTACCAGAATTTTATATTGCAGAAACAGAAGACGGTGCACAAAAAATTTAAGGATGAAAATGGAGCATGGAAATGAACATTGATCAATTAATTACAGGATTTATTCAAAAAAGTTTAAGCATTGGAGATCTAGATCCGGTAGATGAATATTATATCACTAATAAATTGTTAGATCTTTTGAAAATAGAAAGCTATGAAAAAACAGAAGATTTAAAGGGTTTACCAAAATCTCGTTTAGAAATTTTAGATGAGCTCGTTGAATATGCAGTGGCTGAAGAAATCATTGAAGATTTAGCGGCTACTCGGGATGTATTGTCGGCTAAGATTATGGACTTGGTAACTTTACGTCCATCTGAAGTCAATCAAATATTTTGGGAAGACTACCAAACAAATCCTAAGTTAGCGACGGATAACTTTTTTGAAATGAGTAAGCGTAACAATTATATTAAAACGCGAGAAATTGCTCAAAACATTGCGTTTACATATAATCATGAGGAATATGGAGAAATCCAAATTACGATTAATTTATCAAAACCAGAAAAAGATCCAAAAGAAATTGCCTTAGCTTTAGAAAACAAAAAATCATTAAATTATCCAGCGAATGCTTTAGTTGTTGAAAATGAAGGATTCAGTGGTAATTTAACTCATCCTGGTCGAACCAATCATCGAATTATTCGAATGGACTTAAACGGAGATGAATGGGGCTTTCAATATTCACCTTATGCTTATTATAACGAGCATTCTATCTTTTTAGCGATTGAACATCGACCAATGGATGTGGGGCTTCAAGCTATTGATAATTTGCTTGAAATTATCACACAATTTCCACACTATTTTGTAGGCTCTAATGCGGGCTTACCTATTGTTGGTGGTTCTATTTTAAGCCATGATCATTATCAAGGAGGTCGTCACCATTTTCCAATTCAAGATGCGTCCTACATTTATGAATTTGAAATGGCAGACACACCTAATGTTGAGGCTGGAATTTTACAATGGCCAATGTCAGCCATTCGCTTACGAGGTAAAAATTCAAAAGAAGTGGCTCAAGCAGCTGGTAAAATTATGAAAGCATGGGAAAACTACTCAGATGAGTCAGTGGGCATTCTTGCCTATACGGAAGGAACGTCTCATAATGCGGTAACACCTATCGCCCGTAGAAATGGTAACTTATATGAATTAGATATTGTTCTTAGAAATAACCGAACGTCAGAAGAATATCCAGATGGTATTTTCCATCCGCATCCTCATGTCCAACATATTAAAAAAGAAAATATCGGTTTGATTGAAGTAATGGGCTTAGCAATCTTGCCTCCACGTTTAAAAGATGAACTTTATGAAGTGGAAGAATACCTTTTAGGAAAACGTGAAACAGTAGCAGAGATACATCAAGAATGGGCCGATCAATTAAAAGAAAAAAATTCCAAAATTACCGAAGAAAATGCTAAACAAATTGTTCAAGCAGGCGTAGCGGAAGTCTTTTTAGAAGTATTGGGCAATGCAGGAGTCTTTAAAACAGATGAAGAAGGCCAAGCAGCCTTTATTCGATTTATTGAAAAAACTTTAATATAAAAATTGGTGGTATAAATGGACAAACAAGAATTAATAAATCAAGACATCGATAGTAAAAAACGTACAGAACAAATAAAAATTGAACCGAATAATACGATCCTTTTTATTGGCGATAGTATTACCGATGTGAATCGAGATCGTATGATTGATGAGGACTTAGGTCATGGCTATCCTACCTTAGTAGCGGCTCATTTATTGCATAAATACCCAAATTATGATTTAAAGATATTAAATCGCGGGATTAGTGGCGATAAGGTTATCGATTTAAAAAAACGTTGGGAAGAAGATTGTTTGGAATTAAATCCTGATGTAGTGTCTATTCTAATTGGGATTAATGATGTTTGGCGCATCATGGATGATGGATTAGAAGATACGGAAGAGAATTTACGAGAATTTGAAGAAAATTATCGCTATCTATTAAAATCATTAGCCCAACGAACCGATGCTCGAGTCGTTTTAATGGAACCTTTTGTTCTCCCTTATCCAAGAGATCGTCAAAATTGGCGTTCTCATTTAGATCCTAGAATTCAAATCGTTCGTCGTTTAGCGAATGATTACCACGCGGCTTTTGTTCCTTTAGATGGTATAATGAATGCTAAGGGAATCGAGAATGATTTTCAAACCTATACAGGAGATGATGGGGTACACCCAACACTAACAGGTCATGCATTAATTGCGGATGCTTGGATTCATTATTTAGATTTTTAAAATGAAATGAATTCATCATTTAAAGAATCTAAAAGTAAAGATTGAGAGAATACAGATTAAACCCTGTATTCTCTTTTTTTAAGATTTTTATTGTATGTTGAGTAATTTTATATTAAAAAGAAGAATAAAAAAAGTTCCTACAATCATTTGATTGACTGTAGGAATCTACTTTTAAAAATATTTAAATTTATGAATTGCTTAACTTTATACTAGCATTATCTGGATCGTATTTTTGAACTGAACGAACCAAATGGACCGCAAGGGGCTCGAACCCTTGACCCACGGATTAAGAGTCCGTTGCTCTACCAACTGAGCTAGCGGTCCAACATGTGTCTTATCATTAATCCTTTGACAACTGTTAAATATTATAACGCTGCTCAGAAAAAATGTAAAGAAAAAATTTTGTGTTAAATTTTTTTCTTGGCTTGATTGTTTATTTCATTTTAATCACTTTTTATTCAAAATATTTTAATTTTCTAGAATTTAAGCTCAAATTAGTATTTCTAGCGATTTTAAAATGACTAAAAAGTAAGCTGAGCTGCCGATCACTCAGAAAAGTTGGATTTCTACGCGCGGGAGGAGTCCATCACCCAGGAATCGCGCAATTCCACGCGCTGGAGCAGTCCGCCGCTCAGGAATTGCGAATTTCCACGCGCAGGAGTAATCCATCGCTCAGGAATCGTGCTTTCTCACGCGCGGGAGTAGTCCACCGCCCAGGAATCGCGCAATTCCACGCGCGGGAGCAGTCCACCGCCCAGGAATCACGCATTCCCACGCACAGGAGCGGTGGACCGCTTATGAATAGCGATAAAAAATAGGATAGAGTGATTCGTTTCATAGAAAAGCCAAAAAAAGCTGATCAAAGAAATAGCCAAAAAAGCTAATCAAATTATCTTCTACAAAGGTCTAAGAAAGTGTACTAAAGATCTTTTAAAAGGTCTAGAAAATCTCCGATTTTCTATTAATCTTTCCCAGTAAAGACTAAGTAAAAAAGAACTAAAGTGGTCAGATTTCGCGCGTTGCGAAATCTCTCCTTTAAGTTAAGAGGGAAGAAATTTGCGCGGGCAAATTTTATCGCCTTTATTTCTTTTGTGGAGAAAAGGCGATTGAATAAAAACTTGCTTTTTAAACTATTTTTGTAGAAAAAGCAAAATCTAAATACAAACTATTTTTAGTGTCTTTAAAAGGTCTAGAAAATCTCCGATTTTCTATTCATCTTTAATTTTTTAGGATAAAGGTTGAGATGACTGATAACTCAAAATTATGCCTATCCGAGTACTGGAATAGTCCACCGCCCAGGAATCGCGCAATTCCACGCGCGGGAGCAGTCCACAGCCCAGGAATCGCTCATTCCCACGCGCGGGAGTAG
>DXAZ01000002.1 GCA_019116785.1 Candidatus Atopostipes pullistercoris | reverse complement strand
CGAAGCAGCCATTGAAGCTGAACACAAAAATATGGGGAAAGCTTCCATGTCTTTTTTGACCGCATTATCTTTAAGTTTCAATAACTTAAAATCAAAAAAAGGTCGAACTTTTTTAACCGCCTTTGCAGGTTCCATTGGAATTATTGGAATTGCCTTGATTCTCTCTCTTTCAACAGGAGTCAATGATTACATTGACGACATTCAACAAGAAACAATGACTGCTTATCCAATTACTATTGAAGAGCAATCAATCGATTTAGATAGTTTAGTTGAAATTCGAGACGAGAATATCGCAAGCTACGCCTCTCCTGAAGAAACAGATCTTGACCATGATTTAGACTCCATTTATTCAAACACGACCACACTTGAGATGTTAAGCAGTACGAGTTCAACCTTTAGAGAGAATAATTTGACGTCCTTTAAAAAATATTTAGACGATTCTTCTAATGAAATTAGTCCTTATATTGGTAAAAATGGAATTGTTTACTCCTATGATGTGAACTTTGATTTGTTCACTTATGATGAGGAGGAGACCTTTATCAATACAGACGGCAGCACTTTTTCAAAAGAAGATACACAAGATATACCTGATTTTCAAATGGAGAGTCCCTTTATGCCTTCTGAAAGTAATATTAGTGAACTCATTCCAGGTGTAGAAGGAAATTTAATTAGCCCAGTCATTACCGACAATTATGAGGTGTTATATGGAGAGTGGCCAAAAGAATATAATGAAATTATCTTAACCGCCGATCAAAATAATGAAATCGATACTTCCGTTTTATATGAATTAGGAATTTTACCTGCTGAAGAATATGAAGATATTTTAGACCAAATTGACAAAGGGGAAGACGTGGAAGTTGAATCACAAAACGTCAGCTATGAGAAATTAGCGGACCAAACCTTTTATCTTCTTCCGGCTAGTGATTATTATGTAGAAGATGAAAACGGGAATTTTGAAAGTATGGCTGATGATGAAACAATGGTCGAAAAATTAGTCGAAGAAAAAGGAATTGAAATAAAAGTAGCCGGAATTGTCAAACCTATCGAAGAAGCTACAACAACAGCGATATCAACACCTGTAGCTTATACAAATGACTTAACAAAATATTTGATTGATTATGCAAAAGATAGTGAAATTGTTCAATTACAAGAAGAATCCCCAGATATTAACGTTTTAAATGGTTTACATTTTGAAACAGATAGTGATGAAGAAAAAATTGAAGATGCACGTGAATATCTTGCGAATTTGACCATTAGCGAAAAGGCGGATTTCGTTCGTTCCATGCAGGAAGATGAAACAAATTCCAATCAAATGCCTGGGACAATGCCAGGGATGAGCGAGGAACAGTTAGCGGCTAGTTTTGATGGTTTAGTTGAAACGCTAGATTCAGAAACAATGCTATCGATTTATGAGAATTCCATTTCACCAGGAAGTTATGATGAGAATATGAAAGATTTTGGGGTTGTAAGTTTAGATGCCCCTTCTTCTATTAGTATTTATGCAGATAATTTTGAAGATAAAGAAGCTATTTCTGCTGGAATTGATGACTACAATGCTTCTGTAAACGAAGAGGAAAAGATTACTTATGCTGACTTTGCAGGACTCATTATGTCTTCTGTAACAGAAATAATTAACGTTATTACTTATGTCTTAATCGCTTTTGTGAGTGTGTCACTTGTGGTTTCATCTATAATGATAGGGATTATTACTTATATTTCTGTTCTCGAACGAACAAAAGAAATTGGTATTCTTCGAGCCATTGGTGCCTCAAAAGGAAATATCTCAACGGTTTTCAATGCGGAAACCATTATTATTGGTCTTTTTTCAGGTTTATTAGGTGTGGGGCTTACTTATTTATCCCATATTCCATTAAATAATCTCCTTGAAAATTTACTAGGTGAAGGCGTACAAGCGAGCTTATCAATTAGTAGTTCATTTGTACTTGTTGTTTTAAGTGTCGTTTTATCCTTTATTGCAGGATTAATTCCTTCAAGACAAGCAGCGAAAAAAGATCCAGTAGATGCTTTAAGATCCGAGTAATTTAAATCTAAATAAAAACACTTTCGATTTCCAAACTTCAGTTGGACTCAGAAAGTGTTTTTATTTTTTATTTAAAGAATTTTTGTCATATGCCAATAAATGTGTGTACTTAAAACAAGGCGAGTTGTTTGTTCAAAGCCAGACTTTTTATACAATTGATAGGCCGCTTTATTTTCTATATCACAGTTTAAAGCAATTGTTTGATAGCCTGCTTTTTTAGCAATTTTATTAGCGGCTTCAATCATTTCCCGACCAACACCTTGGCGTCGAAAATCAGGATGAGTGACTAAGGTATCTAAATACCATTCACCAGGCAGTGTTTCATTTTCTTTAGGTCCAGGTTCCAATTGATAATCAAACTTCATCATAGAAGCTTGTAAGGGACCATCGATTAATGGTTCCCATTCACCCGGATAACCAAAAAATGCTCCTGCAATTTGCCCATTTCGTTCACAAACCCAAGCATGTTCATATCCATAGCGGTAGTGTGGACTGTGCATAGCATTCACTATAATTTTCTCAAGGAGCTCTTCATTGATTTCATCCAATACCGGAGATTCCATATCAGATAAAATTTTAAAAACAAAAGGATAGAGCTCAGCCATCTCTTTTTGTTTTGCTTTTCTAATCATATTTTTCCCTCTTCTTTCAAAAATACGCTAACCAGTATAACACGTTGGAAGAATAATTACGAATTTAAATAAACTTATCCAAAAAATGGATAAGTTTATTTAAACAGACTCTTTCGTTAATCATTTGAAAGAGAGCGTTATAGATTTTTTGTCATATGAAAGTGAACTTGATTACCTAATAATATCTTTGTATGCTCGGTAAATCCTATCTGTTTATATAAATGATACGCAATTTTATTGTCGATTGGACAATTTAAACCGATTGTTGTATAACCCGCTTCTTTTGCGATATTATCAATGGTTTGGAGCATACGGCGCCCAATTCCTTTATTTCTAAAGGCAGGAGTAACCATTAATTTATCCAAATACCACTCTCCAGAATGTGTTTCGGGGTTTTGAATAATTTCTGATGGGGAATATCCTCGTTCAGATAAAGCAACTTTTAAAGGGCCGTCTACTAAAGAAAGATATTCACCTGGATATCCAAAGAGAACTCCCGCCACTTGATTATCTTGCACACATAGCCAAGCATGTTCAACACCATAACGATACTGCGGACTCTCCATTGCTTCAATCATTATTTGAGTTAATTCGTCTTCATCCAAACGATCTAGAAGAGGTAGACCAAGATTGGATAAAATATTATACACAAAGGGGTATAAGTGATGAATTTCCTCTTGCCTAACTTTTCGAATCATATGCTTCACTCTTTTCCTAATATTATTATAACTATAGCAGAATATTAAAAAATTAGATATATCTTTTTAAATGTTTCCTTTTTTATAAAAATGAAATTTGTTGATCCAAATAAAAATTGAAAAGTCTTATTGATGATTAGAGTTCCTTCCTGTAGAATACAAGACATTACATTTTATTTTTAAGGGGATTAATGTATGGAGAGTAGATTATCGAAACAAGAATTTATAAGCATGAGTTTATTATTATTTGCAATGCTTTTTGGATCAGGAAATTTAATTTTTCCACCAATGTTAGGAAACCAAGCGGGAGACTCTACAGTTGTTGCTTTGCTTGGATTTGCGACGACCGCCATTCTCTTTCCAGTCTTAGGATTTTTGGCTGTTTCTAAAACAAACGGAATACAAAATTTAGGAAATCGAGTAGGTCCACTTTTTGGAGTGATTTATCCAGCGATTATTTTTCTGGCTATTGGTCCAGGGATTGCCATTCCTAGAAATGGAAGTTTGGCGTTTGAGTTATCGGTAGCTCCTTATCTTTCTGCTGATTTGTCTTTACCAGTCTTTCGCTTTATTTATACATTCTTATTCTTTGGTTTTGCTTATTATTTATGTTTGCAACCAGGAAAGTTAGTGGATCGTGTTGGTAAAATATTAACACCTCTCTTACTAGCGCTTATTCTTATATTTTTCATTGGGGCTGTTTGGAAAATACCTAGCGAAGTCGCATTCCCTACGGAAGAGTACAGTAGTGCCTTTACTACTGGTTTTTTAGAAGGGTACAACACAATGGATACACTAGCGGCATTAAATTTTGGTTTGGTGATTGCTGCTACACTTAAAAGTAAACAAATTGAAGATGAACAAAGTATTATTAAATATACTTCAGGAGCTGGTTTGGTTGCTGGGGTGATTTTATTGGTAGTGTATACCATGCTAGCTTATGTAGGTATGATTTCTTCCGCAGGGAATCAGCAGGTAGAGAATGGTGGACGCATTTTATTAGATATAACAAATGAGGTCTTTGGATCATTTGGAGCGGTTATATTAATTTTAATTTTTACGTTAGCTTGTTTGACAACAGTCGTCGGGCTGCTTAATAGTGTCAGTGAATATTTCGCAGAACTGACCAAACACCGAATCACATACAAACAATGGCTCATTATCTATACCTTACTTTCTTTAATGCTTGCAAATTTTGGTCTAGATAATATTTTAAAATTTTCATTGCCAGTATTAGCAACGATTTATCCACCAGCAATTTTGTTGATTATTATGGCTTTATTACAAGATATTTGTCAGTTTAACCGACTTACTTATCAACTGACGATTTATCTTACGATCTGTATTTCAATTCTATCGGGACTCAATTCTTTTGGGGTGGACATTCCTGTTTTAAGCGACTGGATGTCACAACTACCTTTTTATAATGAAGGGTTAGAGTGGATACTTCCGTCTATTTTTGTATTGTTTATTTTGTCCATTTATTCAAAATTTTTTCAAAACGATTAGTAAAAAGCCAATAAAAAACACTGTCGATTCATAGGAAAAAACTCTATGAACCGCAGTGTTTTTTATTTGGATCTCTATATTTTTTCGGCAATAATTTCATTGACACGTTGTTGTTGTGCATTGACAACGGTTATTTTAAGGCCTTTATATTCTAAGGTATCATTATTATGAGGGATTCTTTCAAACTGCTCGATTATAAATCCACTAACTGTACTTGAAAGCCATTCATCTTCGTGTTTCATCTCAAAGAGATCGAAAAATTTGTCTAAAGCGTAGGTGCCTTGGATGAGATATTTATCTTTATTGTTCAATCGTTTAACTTCTGAGCGAACGACATCTGATTCATCCCAAATTTCACCGACTAATTCTTCTAATGCATCTTCCATGGTTACGATTCCGATAATACCCCCATGCTCGTCAACAACGATTCCTATATGGGTATAAGCTTGTTGCATAGATGTTAATAGATCAGAGAGAGCCATAGTTGGTGGCACAAACAACGGTTTGGTTAACAAGTTATCAAAGGATTTAAACTTCAATCGACTTTTTTCTTTAGCATTTAAATAACGATAAAAATCTTTAACATGAAGGGTGCCGACGACATTATCTACATCTTCATCGTATACGACCAATCTAGAAAAAGGGGTTCGAGCAAATAAAGCTCGAATTTCTTCATCAGAATCACGAAGATCAAAACCAACGATGTCCACTCGTGGCGTTAAAATACTGGAAACGTCTTTATCATCAAATTCAATGGCAGCTTTCACTAATTGGTGTTCTTCTAACTCAATACTTCCACCAAGGCGCGCTTCATCTACAATGGATAGAAGTTCGTCTTCGCTAATCGTCTCGTTATTTGATAATGGCACTAACTTTTTAATGAAGTGTTGCCACTGGTTTAAAATCCATACGATCGGTTTTAAAAGGGACATAATAATTTTTAAAAAGGGAGCGGTCGCTTTTGCAAAATTCTCAGGCGAAATTTTTGCGAGAAGTTTTGGTGTGATTTCACCAAAGAGTAACAAAAGAATGGTCGTTATAATCGTTGCAATACTTGCTCCATAAGTTGGCGATAGTTTGATGAAAAATACAGTCGCGATGGATGAGCTGGCAATGTTTACTAAGTTATTCCCAATTAAAATGGTAGATAACAAAGAATCAAATTGAGTTTGTAAGTTTAAAGCTTTTTTTGCTTTTTCATCTCCGTTTTCTGATTCCGTCTGTAGTCGTATGCGACTAGCTGAGGTAAAGGCTGTTTCTGAAGAAGAGAAAAAAGCAGAAAATATAACTAATAGGATAAAAAATAAAATACTATTTATTTGCTGTCTATCCATAAAGCAAAATTAACCTCCTAAAGTATCATTTATTTTTTTGACACGAAAAAGAATAAATGATGAGAATTAACTAGATATTACCATAAAAAAGAAATAAACGAAAACTTCTACTGAATTTTATATGAGCTATTTTTATTGAAATTATTTGGTGCTATGAATATAGTTCTATAAAAAACGAAAGGGTTATTAAAATACGCTAAGAGATTCTAAGGAGTAAAATGACTGCTAGAAAAAAGCTGAATATATTCATTTATAAAAAATAGGTTAGGATTTATAAAATTTATTGAACAAATGAAAAAGCCATGCATGAAAAGTCATACATGGCACAAAATATTTTGTTTATTTACCTGTCTACTTGACAGTGGTGTTCATTATGCTGTTTTGATGGCTTTATTATTTCTTTTGATTAAATTGAATCAAATAATTTATGCATTTTCGGAAGCACCAGAAACAGCGTCAACTGAATGGATGGTTTCTTCTGGAGCGGGTGGATTCGTATTAGCGGATGCCCCTGAAACGGCATCTGCTTCTTTACTTTTTGCTGATTCATTGGTGTTTTCGGAAGCTCCTGAAACACCATCTACGTTGTTATCATTTTTTGAGGCACCAGAAACGGCATCTGTTTTGCTTCCTACAAGTTCTTGTCCAGTTTGTTCGAGGTACCAATCAATAATCGGTTGAATATCTTGGACATATTCATTAACCCCAATATATTGACCTTCTTTGTCTTTGATGCCTTTATAACTGTGGACAACAAATTTATCAGGACCGTGAGTTGGAACTTTAATTCGGAAAGTATCCATTTGACCAGAGCGTAATTGTTGGATGACCCAAGCAACATTTTTATGAGCAGCCTCTGGGTGGCAGGCAGCTAATGGATTTCCAACTTGGCTTGGATGTCTAGATGCTAACATGTCATCTTTTTCAATATGATAATTGTAATAAATAAATTGATTGTTATCGTCTGCAAAAGTTAATTCCATCGGCATTGAATTTAAGAAATGGTTGATTTGGTCAACAGTTAAAATTCCGCGATCTAATTCAACATAAGTGTTACCTGATACAGCATTTGTCTTTTCAGCAGCTTGTTCAACCCAATCTTCTGCATACATATCCACACCTTCAATCGTTGTGGCACTTTTTCCGGTTGCATTTAAATCTTCGGGTTCAAGAACAGTAGGTTTATCCCCTTCGATTTGCTGAATGATATTTACAAAGCGAACAAATTTTTCTAGAACGGATCTTAAAAATTTAACGGTTCCTTCATCTTTTAACTGGTTATTTTCGTCAAAGGCTTCTTTTGCTTTACCAAGTAAAAATTCATTTCCAGGAAAAGCGAAAGCACCTACACCAGGGGACTCTAAGATTTGACGTAAATGCAATTGAGCACGTGAAGTTCCTTGATCGTAATAAGAAGCCCCAACAATAAGTACTGGTTTATTTTCTAGAGGGTGAATTTTAAAAGATAACCATTCTAAAACACTTTTTAAACCTGCAGGAACTGTTCGATTATGTTCTGGTGTAGCAATGATTACACCATCCGCTGCTTTGATTTTACGGTTTAGATTTTGAATGGGTTCGGTATGAGTTTGATCTTCACTTTGGTTAAATAAAGGAATGTTATCAATGTCGATAATTTCTAAATCAATTAAATCACTAAAGTTATTTGCGATAAATTGTAATAATAAACGATTATAAGATTTTTCGGCAGGTGAACCTACAATACCAACTAATTTCATAATTTTTGCTCTCCTTTTTAGATGTTTTCCCAGTTAAAGTTTCTAGCAGCTTTAACCATGGTTTCTTTTGAATGAGGAAGTTGTTGAATGATTTCAATAAAGGTTAAGAAATCTTCAAAAATTCCGTCTAATTGTTCAACTTTATCTTCATATACTAAATTTCCTTCTTGGTCAAAAGCTTGTAAAGAATTTCCAAGCAAGAATTCTGAACTAGGCATTGTACGAGCTTGTAATTCAGGGGCTTCTAATATTTGAAGCAGTTGAAGTTGTGCTCGTGAAGAACCTAATGTTCCATAAGAAGCGCCCACAACCATGACGGGTTTGTTAACAAATGGATAAACGCCATATGAAAGCCATGCGAGTGCATTATTTAAAGCAGCCGTTGGTGAATGGTCATATTCAGGGGTGGCAATAACGACACCGTCAGCAGCTTCAATTTTGTCGACTAACTTTTGTACTTCAGGAAGTACTGTATAATTTTCAGGTTTATTGAAAACGGGTAATTGATCAATTTCAAGCAATTCAATGGTTGCTTTTTGTTCAAAGTGTTGAGCCATATATTGTAAAAGTTGACGGTTTGTTGATTCGGTGGAGTTGGTCCCCACTAATCCTATAATGTTTTTCATATTCTTTCCCTCACTATCTTTTTTTGTACTTTATTCACAAATGCGAATAAAAAATGAGCAGGCTTAGATTGATTGGCAGCTAAAGAATTAGTTCGTTCATTCCACAAGAATAAAAAACTTCTCCTTTATCGTTAATGACAACCCCTTCAATATTTGATAATTGATTCAGTGTATCAATGATTTCTTCCGTAGTCTTACCAAATAAACGAGTCGTCCAAATTTCACCATCTACGGATAAGTCTGAAATAATTGTCAAACTTGCCGTGTCTGTTTTTACAGGATACCCTGTATGGGCATCTAAAATATGGTGAAAAGTTTTTCCGTTCTTTGTTAAACTGCGTTCGTATATTCCAGAAGTTACTACCGATTTATCTTGCACACGTAAAATCATTTGCGAAGCGCCACGTGTCCGTATTGGATTTTGAATGCCGATTCGCCAATATCGATCGGAGTGTTGAAGAGCGGGGCCCATAGTGACTAGGTTTCCACCTAAGTTTATGAGGGCCGATTGTGTCCCAACTGATTTTAAATAATCGATGATACGATCGGCTATAAATCCTTTGGCCAATGCTCCTAAATCAATCGCCATGCCAGACATTTTTAAATATACCGTATTTTTATCCAATAAAACTTGATCTAGATCAATAATTTGCAATAAATTTTTTATTTCTTCGTCTGTTAGAACTTTTGCGTCTTCAAAACCGATGCGCCAGGATTGAACTAAGGGACCGATAGCAATATTCATATTACTGTTTGGAGCTAGGCTATGTTTTTTCCCAATTTGAATCAGTTCAAAAAGTTCACGATGGACTTCAACTGGCTGTATGCCCGCATTTTTATTGATTTCACTTAATTCTGAAGTGGGATCGTTTGCGCTGAATCGATGTTCATATATTTTTAATCGACGAACCACTTCATCTAAAATGAGATTCGGAGTTGGATGGGTAATGGTTAAATCGATGACCGTTCCCATTAAGTGAATCTGTCTTTTTTCTTGTTCGATCTGAAACACCACACCTTCTATTGTAAAGTTAAAAGCATTGAGATTTTACGTGTAATAGATTTGAAAATCAAGAAGATAGTCAAATGTCTTGCTGAAATAAGCCCTTTCAATAATAATGAAGTAGAATAGAATTTCTTTCATTTATAAATTTAATTTCTAAGGAGGAACAATAGATGAAAATTTTTTACATCGGTTTAAAAGATAAACTTGTCCTCATTAAAGAAACAACTACTGGTTATGATTTTAAAGAATGTCTTTTTGAAAAACAACCAACTCGCTTGGCCTTCGATTCACTCAATCACAATCGTCTAT
>DXAZ01000024.1 GCA_019116785.1 Candidatus Atopostipes pullistercoris | reverse complement strand
TATACACCTTTTCTACAAACTTTAAATATTAATGGTCCATTTCATATAAATGATATTTTTCAATAATATGAATTAATTTACTTGCATAATCAGGATCTGTTGCATAACCTGCTTTTTGCATCGCATACGCTGCTTCTTTATAATCACTAGCTTCTTTTACTTCTTTATAAAAATCTGCATCCCAAGACGTCCCATTTTTTATGAGATTTGCATAATCAATAATAGAATCTTCCATCGAGTTGTAATGCTTAAAGGATGTTTGAATATTTTCCCACTCATCATCATAATATTCTTTGGTCGCATATTCTCTGCCACTTGATCCTTTTATTCCAAAATAATTGTTGGCTTCTTTAGATAATCCACTATTTCCCCAATCTGACTCTAATGCCGCTTGGGCAATTAGTAAACTCGGTCGAACATTATGCGTTTTTTCAACTTCCTTTGCTGTAGGTTCCACTCGTCGAATAAACTCATCTTCCGAAATCCGTCCCTCGTCTGTGACTTCTTCTGTATGATCGACAAAATAATCACTAAAAATCTCTAAAGGACGTGAAATCAAAAATAAAACAACAAAGAAAAAAACGAATAAAGTAAGCCCTAGTTTAAATACTAATGCTAACAGATTAAGGAAGTTTTGAAATTTTCGATTCAGCTTCTTTTTTAATCTTCGCAATCTTTTCTGCATTAGCATCCTCTCTATCCTCTAGATTCTAATTAATTAAATGGACAAACTACTCTTCCATCTCTTCACGAAGAGCGAGCAGTTCTAAGTATTCTTCCAATGCTAGATCGTTTTCAACAATGAATTGTGCATTTTCTTGACCCACATAACGAAAATGCCAAGATTCATATAAAATGCCAGTAATCTCTTCTTTATTTTTAGGATAGCGAAGAATAAAGCCATAGTCAGCCATTGTATCCGTTAGCCATTGTTGAGAAGCTTGTGTGTCATATTCAGGGTCTAAACCATTTCCTTCTACAATCCATTCTTCATCTACAATGTCTAAGGCAAGGCCTGTATGATGTTCACTAAAACCTGGTTCCGTTAGATATTCTTTCGCTTTATCTATCGCTTCTTCTTCCGACATTCCCTCATTCAAATTTTGTTGCACCTTATTATTAAAATTTGCTTCTTGTAACTCAACTGGACGATATCCAGAAGCAAAAAACAAACGATGGCCAGCCTCTAGCGCAGCTTGATACCAATCATTCCATGCTTGTTCTATACGTGCATCAATTCGCTGTTCATTATTTACCTCGACTAATTCTGGATTAAAATCTTTAGGTAGCTCATTCCATGGACCCACCAAAATTAAATTCCAGTCCTCGACACTTGCAGTCTTTGGAAGTTTTTCAATCATCTTTTCTTCCTCAGATTTTTCTTCCGGTTCTTCTGTTTGTTCCGGTTCTTCTGCTAGTTCTTTTTCTTCCATCTCTGTTTCATCTTTTATTTGGTTATTTTCTGACTCTATAGAATCATTTTCAATCATTGAACAACCCGATAAAAGTAACACAGTAGAAAAAAGCAAGCCTTTAAGTTTCATTTAAAACCCTCCAAAATTAGTTCAACACAACGTTTATTTTACCACAATTTCCCCAATTTTTAAAACCTTTAAAGAAACATTTAGCTAAAATGACTGCGCCTTATTTTTAGTAAATTCATTTTCTTTTTAGTTATAAAAAAAGACTTCAAGTTAGAAAATAGTCTACCCCGAAGTCTTTTAGATTGTTATTTGGTTATTTATTCTTGATCTGAATTTTGATCACGGTCTACTTCTTGATTGTTTTCTGGATTCTCTTCATCAAGGTTTTCTTCTTCATTCAATGGTTCCACCGTGTCATCTTCTTGATTTTCTTCAAGTTCTGGAGCATCCGTCTCATATAAATCTGCGGTGCTTTCTCCATCATGTTGATTAATTAAACTTGTCTCTGCTTTTGGATTATTTCTTAAATCATTCATTTGATCTTGGTATAAATACGTATTAGGTTCCCAAGATTCCAAAGTAACTGGCTGGTAGAACCTCAATAAATCCAAACTTAGTAATTTATCTGAATTTGTGAGACGTTCACGCCCGTGATCAGCAAGTTCTCTTAATTCTTCTATTTCTTCTTCACTTAATGTTTCATCTAATATTTCACCAGTTTCAGCATCATAAATATTTGAACCGATAAAGTGATATTCTGGTGTGAGGACATTCCCATTACGGAAAGGAACCAACTGATCATTTTCTTCAGATAATAAATCTTGTCCCATAAATAGATAAGAGTCTGTTTGAACGCCTAGTAGATGAAGGAGGGTTGGTAGTAAATCAACTTGTCCTCCATAAGTTTCTTTAATTTCTCCATCCGTGTAACCTGGGATATGGAACATTAAAGGAACTCGTTGCATTTGGGCATTTTCAAAGTCTCCCCATTCTTCTGCATCATAGCCTAATAATGGAGCTAAATAAGGGTTGCGCATATTTGAGTTTCCATAATGGTCACCAAAAATAACAATAATTGAATTTTCATATAGACCAGAATCTTTTAACCAGTTAAAGAATTCTTCAAAAGCTTCATCCGTATAACGCATTGTTTGGAAATAAGAGTTTACTGTATCGTCTTCTGTATTTGCTTTTGGAATACTGGCATTTTCTTCTTCTAGTGGATATGGAAAATGATTCGTCAACGTTAAAAACTTAGAGTAAAAAGGTTGCGGTAATTGTTCAATATATTCAACGGAATCATGAAAGAATAATTTGTCTTTTAGACCATAATCTAATGTACGTCCTTCTCCCATATCATAGTATTGAGAGTCGAAGAAATAATCATAGCCTAGATTTTGATAAGTTCCTGTACGATTCCAAAAAGTTCCCGTGTTACCATGGAAAGCAGCTGTTGTATAGCCTTTTTCTTCACTTAATATTTTAGGTGCTGCATGAAAAGTATTGTCAGATCCTAATGTATGAAAGGCACTTCCCTCTGGTAAACCAAAGAGTGAGTTTTCTGCCAATACTTCGGCATCTGATGATTTTCCTTGACCTGTTTGATGGAAGAAATTATTAAAACTGATTGTAGAATCATCATGATAGATACTATTCAAAAATGGTGTTACTTCATAACTGTTACCATCTTCATCTTCTAGATTATAATCCACCATAAATTGTTGACCACTTTCAAGAACTAAAGTAATCACATTTCGTCCTTCAGCTAAGCCAAAATACTCATCATTTGGAGCGGCATTATTTTCTTTAGCAAACTCAAAGACTTCATTTAAGTCCCCTTCATCTGCTTGTGCACGAATACGATTGTTTCGAACCGTTTGATAGGCATCATATCCTGTATAGAAATTAATTCCTAAATATTTTACGATGTAGTTTCGGTCAAATGTCCGTGTCAACAGCTGTGAACGATCAGACTCGGCTAATACTAAATTTCCAAAGAGTAAAGCAACACCGGATAAAGAAGCGGCCACTGCGTATCGTTTATAGAAAGGTTTCTTTTCTTGTAAAACATTTGTTTCAGTCGCCTTAACTTTCTTTCGAATCAACCAAGTTAAGAAAATAAAGTCGATCCAATAAACAATATCCCAAACTCTTAACATAACAAGGAATGAATAGATCAAACCGGAACTGACGTTGGATCCACCTTCAAGACCAAGATTTCCTAAAATCGTGGAAAGTGTCATAAAATCCGTAAATTCTCGATAATAAAGAACATTAATATACAACAACAAACTAATGATAAAATACATCACTAGCATAAAATAACCTGATTTCTTTGTATCTTTAAAATACAAAGATAATGAGAGTAAAATCATACTTGTAGCAAATGGATTGATCCAAAGAATAAACGTTTGAAGCACTCCACTTACACCTAAATTAAACTCAATATAATAAGCTAGCATTGTTTTAGCCCAAAATAAGATTAATGCTAAAACAAAAATATAAGCTCTATTTTTATTTGGTAGTTTTTCTTTTAAAAAATTCACTTTTAAAGACCTCCTGCATGTTAAGTATAACTTCTATTTGTTAGTACTCACATTTGCTCATCCGCTATTCTACAATAAAACAAAAATAATCGCAATCATTATAACCGAAATCAGTCCTTAGCCTTAGGGAAAAAGTTAAAAGCACTGCAATAATAAAAGCTATCTTCACACTCTTTATTTACTCTTCTGCTTTTTGAATTTTCTTTTTAGGAAATTTTATGGTAAATACAGTCCCTTTATCCAATTCACTTTTTACTTCTATATTCCCATCATGTAATTCGACTAATTGTTTGACAATCGGTAATCCTAAACCAGACTCCCCATATTTCGTATTTTTACGTGAAGCATCTGCTTTATAATAGCGATCCCATATATTTTCCATTTGCTCTGTTGACATGCCAATCCCTGTATCGGAAATAGAGATTTGACTATATTCTTTGGTCTCCATCGCATCGATTGTTACCGTTCCATTTGTAGTAAATTGAAGTGAATTTTTTATTAAGTTAACTATAATTTGTTTGAAGCGATCAAAGTCAGCATACACCTTAATGTCTTTGAACTCATCATCGAAAACTATTTCATTATCAGATTCTTTAGCAATCGGCTTGAGTTGTTCAATAATTTCCGTCATCGCTTCATTTAACGGGAAGTGATGTTTGTTTAATACAATACGATTGGACTGAATATTTTCATAGTCCAAATTTTCATTGACTAAACGGATTAAACGCGTCGTTTCTTTGCGCATAATCTTAATACTACGCATTTGTTGTTCTTCATCGAAAACACCGTACTCCATTCCCTCTAAGAGTCCATTAATCGTAGTTAAAGGGGTACGCATTTCATGTGCTACATCTTGCATAAAGGTTTTTCTTCGATCTTCTAGATGTATCACTTCACTTCGCCATTCTTTTAAGGCCTTAATCATTTTATTAAAATCCGCAGATAACCGATCAATTTCATCTCGATTACTGTGGCTAATATAAATATTGTAATCCCCCATTGCGACCTTTTGAGTAGCTTTACTCAAGCGATTTACGCGGTGAACCAAATAAAAAGAAAGAAGTAAACTGACGATTACCGCAAAAACCGTTGAAATGAGGAACGCTCGCCAGACGTTATCTTTTAACTCATCAATATTATTTTCAATATAACTTACCGGGCGACCCAAACCAATAAATCCTTGATAGCTATCATTTTCTGTAAAAATAGGAACATAAATAGAGACCGTATCTTCTGTATTTTTCCTTAGTGTATTTGGCTTCGTTCGAAGAAGCAAAGACTCGCCCGCTTTTAAGGCTTCTATATCTTCTGGGGTTAAATTTGTTTGAAATTGTTGGTTCATTTTAGGGTATTTTAATTCACCATATTCATCGAATATCCCATATTCAATTCCTTGATTCCCAAAAATATGATTATAAGAATTTAATTGGTTTTCATCAAAACCCGTCCCTTCAATTAAACTCGCATAATTCAAAAAAGTCTCTTCTACTTCGTTAATGACCTGTTTCCTACCAAAATGAATGATTGAAATAGAAGTAATTGACATCAGTGTAATAATCACCAACAAAAATCCCAACATTAATTGATAGATATATGGGAATCGCATTCTCATTCAAAATCACCGGAGTCATCGAATTTATACCCAACACCCCAGACCGTTTGAATTACTTGTGGTCCATTTTTCAATAATTTTTGTCGTAACTTTTTGATGTGTGCATCAACTGTACGTTCATCTCCAAAATATTCATAATCCCAAACTTGTTGCAATAATTGCTCTCTTGAAAAAACTCTTCGAGGACTATTGGCCAGCGTGAACAATAAATCAAATTCTTTAGGAGTTAAATCTTCTAACGGTTCCCCATATAAAATAATTTCTCTCGTATTTTTATTTATTTTTAGATTTTCTGTATCAATATCATAATTGCTATTGGTTTGTACAGCCTCTCCAGGAGTTTCCACTCGTCTTACTGTAGATTTGATACGTGCCACTAAAGTTAATGGGCTGAATGGCTTAGTTACATAATCATCTGCACCAAGTTCTAACCCAATCACCTCATCGCTTTCTGTATCTTTAGCTGTTAGCATAATGATTGGAATTTGCGGATCAAATTTTCTTACTTCTCGACAAATTGTCATACCATCCACCGAAGGAAGCATAATATCTAAAATCAATAAATCGTACATCTCTTGGTTGTTTTTATATTCATCTAAACCTTCTTGGCCATCATGAATAAATGTTACAGGCCAGTTTTCTTTTTCAAAAAACATTTGAAGCATTTCACAAACGGATTCATTATCTTCTATCATTAAAATATGCATTATAATCCCTCAATTTCTCTAATTTCACTCATTATATACTATACGACAAAAATATGAAGAATTTATTATATTTTTAAGATAAATCCCTTTTAGTTAGCCAACACTCCCCCATAAAAAAGAACAACTCTTCCCTTTTAGAGAAAAGTCGCCCTTTTGAGTCATCTTTTAAATTTTTACGATTTGTTTATTTATCTAAATTTTTTCTTTGCTTTGGCGATTTCTACGTCGATTTGAATTCCTTGGTTGTAAAAAATGAACACTGTCTACTAACATTTCCACTACATACACTTTTTGTCCTTTGTCATTTTCATAAATGCGAGATTGAATTTTCCCATCCAAACCAATTAAATTTCCTTTATCACAATACTCTTCAATAAGTTCCGCACGTTTCCCCCAAGCTACAAAGTTTATAAAATCCGCTTCTTGTCCATGATCCACTTTATACGTTCTGGGAATGGCCAAAGTATTATTCATCACTATTTTTCCGTCCCCAACTTCTCTTAATTCCACATCACGAACAATTCTTCCTACAACAGTTAATCGATTCATTCGATCCCTCCTAAAATATATTCGAGCTTTTATGAAATTTAAGGGGTAAGTAAATTTTATAAAAACCCTCTATATATATAATTTGCATAAAAATCGCATTTTCTCGAAAAAACTTTTAAAAATATGCAATTTTTCTAATATTGGGAGAAATTACTCGAAAAACTATAAATTTTAGTAAAAAGTGAATCGATCATCTACTGAAAAATTCAAAAAAATTTTAAAATTCTTTTTTTAACACAAAAATAATTAAAGGTTTACACTGGTACATTCATTTATTACAAATCATTTCTAAGAATATTTGATTTTCTTATTCTTACTATACGTTATTTGGCAAACCTCTCTTTTTTTGGCTCACTTGGGAAGATAACGCTCTTACCCCCTCGAGTTGACCTTTTTTTTCCGCTCACTTGTGATGATAACGCGTCTACCCTCTCAAGTTGACCCTTTTTTTCCGCTCACTTGTGAGGATAACGCTCTTACCCTCTCGAGTTGACCCTTTTTTTCCGCTCACTTGGTAGGATAACGCATCTACCCTCTCAAGTTGACCCTTTTTTTCCG
>DXAZ01000023.1 GCA_019116785.1 Candidatus Atopostipes pullistercoris | reverse complement strand
ACTTCACCGTCTTTTAATTCCTCAACAGCTTTTTCTAATGCTTCACCGCGTGTTTCTGGAATAAATGTGACATCTTTTCCTAGAAGTTCACTTAAGCGTTTTGAAACAGGTCGCAAACTATTTTTAGCCTTATCTTCTTCTGTTTTAATGCGTCCTAGGTGAGAAAATACGATAACTTTTCCACCTTCATTTATAATATATTCAAGTGTTGGAAGAGCTGCTTGAATACGGTTATCGTTAGTAATTTCGCCATCTTTCATTGGTACATTGAAGTCTGCACGAACCAGTACTTTTTTCCCTTTTAAATCTAAATCTTTTACTGATTTTTTAGCCATACTACTCCCTCATTCTTTTATTGTGATAAATTTTCTTCAATAAAAAAGCAGGAAGCGCGATCGCTTCCCGCTTTTTAAAGCTTTAAAAATTTTATTTGTTGACTGAATTAACCTAATTCTGCAAAATGTTCTAACGTACGAGCCATGTTTGAAACAAATCCATACTCGTTATCGTACCATGCAACAGTTTTAACTAATTGTGATCCATCTTCTGATTCTTGGATTTCTGTTAGTGTTGCATCAAATACTGATCCTGCTGGTAAACCAACAATGTCTGAAGAAACAATTTCATCTTCATTGTAAGCAAATGCTGGGTTAGAGAAATCTTTCATTTTTGCATTGATTTCTTCAACCGTTGTTTTTTCTTCTAACAATGAGTAAAGAATTGTGTGTGAACCAGTAATTGTTGGAACACGTAAAGCAGAACCGTCTAATAATCCATCAACTTCAGGAATTACTTTACCAATTGCTTTAGCTGCACCTGTAGTTGCAGGAATAATGTTTTGTGCTGCTGCACGTCCACTACGGAATTTACCGTTTGGTGAATCTTGTAATGCTTGTGTAGCTGTGTAAGCATGAACAGTAACCATGTTACCTGCTTTAATTTTGAAGTTGTCATTTAATACTTTAACAACGGGTGCTAAAGAGTTTGTAGTACATGAAGCTGCTGAGATAATTGTATCTTCTGCAGTAATTTCATCGTCATTAACTCCGAAAACAATCATTTTTGCATCGCTAGCAGGAGCTGAAATTAATACGCGTTTTGCACCAGCATCAATATGAGCTTGTGATTTTTCAACGCTTGTATAGAATCCTGTACATTCTAAAACAATGTCAATTCCTAGGTCGCCCCAAGGTAATTTGCTTGCATCTGCTTCTTCGTAAGCTTTAATTTCTTTACCATCAATAACGATTGCGTCGCCTTTAGCTTCAACTGTACCGTCAAATGTTCCAAATGCAGTATCGTATTTGAATAGATATGCTAAATTATCGTTATCTGTTAAGTCGTTAACTGCAACAACCTCTAAGTCACTACCTGTTTCTAATAAACGTCGTAACATTAGACGTCCAATACGACCAAAACCATTAATTGCTACTTTTGTTGTCATAAATGATTTCCTCCTTAGAAAATCTTACCTTTTTTTATTTTAAAGGGTTTCCCCCATTTAAAATCTCATTTGCTGCTGCTTCATCGGTAATTAACCAAGTATGAGATGGAGCAGTCTTTAAATACGCATTGATTGCATTCGCTTTTCGTTTGCCGCCAGCTACGGTGACAATATGTTTAATCTTTTTAAGTGATGAAGACTGCAAGCCAATATTTGATAACTTGTAAATAACTTCACCTTTTTTATTAATAAACTCGCCAAAAGCTTCTGCAACGGCTTCTTTTTCTTTCAGCAACTTCAGCGTATCTTCTTCAAGCCCCCGGCGTTTTGCCATCTCAATCGGGGTACCTATACTGTACAAAATTAGCGAGGCACTTTCAACTATTTGTAATGTCTTTTTGATTTCTGGCTCTTTCAGTAATTCTTCATAAATTCTTGAGTGAACATGTTCTGGTGCATATAGCCCGTGACTTTGTCCTCCTGTTTGTTGAGCCATTCTTTGAGCAATCACATTTGCTTCAATCATTGCATCGTCTCCAAGCCCACCACGAGCTGGGACAAACAATAATTCTCGATTATACCCTAAGTTGGCGTCCATATGGTTGGCGACTTCATTTAACGTCGTGCCACCCATCACAGCAATAATTTGTTCGCCTTCACCTAATAAATGATTGATAACTTCAATCGTTCTTTCTGCCATCTTCGAAAGAATTCTGTAGTCTTTATCAAAATTACCAGGAACAATCGAACAGGACTGAATGTCTAAATGCTTGGCCAATTTATTTTGCAACTCAAGCAAATAGTTTTCTTCTTCTAACAACTCTCTCAATTGATTGAGTGTATCAAGTCCTTCAGCAGTTAGTAACATCCCTGCCTTTGTTGTAGAAATTAAGTGGGCTTCTTTTAATATTTCTACTTCACTTCGAATAGAACGTTCTGTAAATTGAACTTTTTCTGAAAGCAATCTTCGACCAATGGGACCTTCTTGGCTAATAACGTTAAGAATGTGATAACGTCTCAACAATAATTCATAAGCATCAGGAAGTACTTTTTTTATTATGGATAACATTGTACTCTTCCTCTCGCCTGCCTCACGATATAAATATACCAAGAAGTGGGACAAATGTCAACCAAACAAATTAACTCATGGGACTTTTTTTGCCCGAAGTGTTCTTTCTATTTTTTCCCTCATTCATCCGTATTATACGTGGTTCAAGAATAGAAAACAAACGATAAACTACGCAAAAAAATATTTTTTTGAATTTTATTTTCCCATTAAAATGTACGATATAATTCGTATTTCAAAAGAATGGAACTAAAAATAAAAACACATTGCCTCTTCTCGATTTAGAGAAAAGACAATGTGTTCATCTAAAAATTATGAAATTTTATTTGAATTTTCGACGATTTCATCGATTAATCCATATTCTTTTGCTTCTTCGGCACCCATAAAGTTATCACGATCAGTATCGCGTTCAATCACTTCAATTGGTTGACCCGTTGCATCCGCAAGAATTTCATTTAATTTTTCTCGTGTTTTTAGAATATGACGAGCGGCAATTTCGATTTCTGTTGCTTGACCTTGGGCTCCACCAAGTGGTTGATGAATCATGATTTCAGCATTTGGTAAAGCAAATCTTTTACCTTTTGTTCCTGCAGTGGCTAGCACGCTTCCCATTGAGGCAGCCATACCAATGACGATGGTTTGAACATCGGCATTCACAAAATTCATAGTATCATAGATGGCCATTCCGGCAGTGACACTACCACCTGGAGAGTTCACATATAAATAGATATCCTTATCTGGATCTTGCGCATCTAAGAAAAGAAGTTGAGCGACGACTGAGTTCGCTACGGTATCGTTAATTTCGCCACTTAACATGATAATACGGTCTTTAAGTAAACGTGAATAAATATCATAAGCACGCTCACCACGAGGCGACTGTTCAATAACTGTTGGTACTAAATTCATGTAATTCCTCCTAATAATTCGAATGATATTTAAAAGTTAAAATGATCTTTATTCATTCAATGGTTCCTATTATAAAACCTTGGTCAGTAAAGGTCAAATAAAAAGCCCTTTCTCACTCCAAAGATAATATTCATCGATATTTCTTAACTCACACCAATTTCATCCGCCATTTTAACCAATTTACGCATGCGATGATTTACAGCACTTTTAGAGATTGGCTCTCCTGGGAAAAGCTCACCCAATTCTTTTAAGCTAGCTTCTGGATTTTCCAAACGAAGGGTCGCGATTTCTTGGATCTTTTCGGGTAAAGATTCTAAACCAAATTCCTCATCAATTCGTAAGATCGCTTCGATTTGTTTAGTCGCTGCATCGACCGTTTTGTTTAAATTCGCCTGCTCACAATTGACTAAGCGGTTCACCGAATTTCTCATATCTCGAACAATCCGAATATCCTCAAAATGAAACAAACTATTGTTGGCGCCAATAATCCCTAAAAAGTCAGCAATCTTTTCAGCTTCTTTTAAATACGTCATATAGCCACCGTTTCGGCGTTCATGCATCTTTGGGTTTAAATCAAACCTCTTCATCATTTCGAAATTATCCTCATTCATCACCTTATCGTTGGAATGAATCTCCAAATGATAACTGTTCGTCTCTGGACTATTAACTGAACCTCTTGCCAAGAAAGCTCCTCGTAAATACGACCGGGCTTTCTGTTCGTTCTCTTTAATGCTTTTTGGAAGACTCAATTCATGCAGCATAACTTCAAAAATTTCTAATTCCATTAAAATCTGTTTAGCTTGTTGATTAAGACGAATAAAATAAACGTTATTTTTGTTTAATTTCATACGACGGCGGACGCTAATTTCAGCCTGTACGTCAAATAAATCTTTAATCAATGAATAAATTCGTCTTGCGATCGCTGCATTTTCTGTTTGAATCGTAACCCTTATATGATTGTGTGTTTGTTTTAATGTGCCATTTAAGCGAATCAATGCAGCTAATTCAGCTTTGGCATGTTCTGGATGGACTTCAAGCATCGTTAATTCTTTCTTAACATCAGATGCATAGGACATTCCATCAACTCCTCTAATTTCCTTTATTATTTTATAACTTTAATGTGCGATGGTTAAATGAAACGGCTCGTAATATTTCTTCAACGACTTTATCTCCATTATGGTAAACACCATTTTCAGTAATGTTTAAAAAATCATTGGATATAATTTTAGGAACTTTGGCTTCAAGTCTTTTAAAATCATGTTCCACTTGAAGCAAATATTCATCATTAGCCATTTTGGCTACGTGTTCTTTAGGAACTATCGCATTATTGACTAAAACTGTATCAATGAAATCATGATTTAAATGTTTACACAAAACTTCCACATGGTTCGCGTCGCTAAAGCCTTCTGTTTCTCCCATCTGTGTCATAATATTACAAATGTAAAGAACTTGAGCTGGGGTATCAATAATGGCTTGCCCAACTTCTGGAATCATCAACGAAGGTAAGATGCTTGTATATAATGAGCCGGGTCCTAAAACGACCATATCTGCATCCATTATTGATGAAACGACTTTTTTCCCAGCTTTCGCTGTTTTCTTCTCAGGATCGGTTGTAGAAACAGAAACATAATCAATCGTTTTATTTGGATGGGCAATATGGGACTCGCCTTCCCCAAAGGTTCCGTCTTTATAACGAGCATGCAAAATCAAAGGTTCTTCTGACGCTGGGTAGACATGCCCATCAACATACATCATCTTTGCCAACAGTTGAATCGCTTGATAGATACTTCCTTGCATTTCTGAAGTGGCTAGAATGATTAAATTTCCAAGTGAATGGCCATTCATTGTTTTGTCTTCTGACTTAAAGCGGTACTGAAAGATACTTTTTTGCTTTTCGGGAATATCACTTAAAGCGACTAAGACATTTCGAATATCTCCAGGTGGCACAGTATTAAACATCTTTCTCAGTTCTCCACTGCTTCCCCCATCATCCGCAACGGTCACGATGGCGGTTACCTCAGCATCTTTATTTTTCAAACTATTTAATATAACAGGTAAGCCTGTTCCTCCACCAATTACAGTTATTTTTGGCCGTGAACGTCTTGGATGATATATTTTCATGATCTCACCTTTGAATCTTTCTTAACATTAAAATCCCTATGCGTAATATTGACAGGATAGCCTATTGCTTCGATTTGTTTAGCCATTCTTTCAATTAAAGCGACTGAGCGATGATGGCCACCGGTACAACCAATCGCTATCGTTAAACTGCTCTTTCCTTCTCGGCGATAGCCTGGTAGGGTATAATTAATTAAGTCCATAAATAAATTATAGAAATCCTCTGTTTCTGGCTGACGCATCACAAAGTCATAGACTTCTTCATCAGTTCCTCTTAATTCTCTTAAATCTTCTTCATAATAAGGGTTTGGTAAAAAGCGAACGTCCATCACAATGTCTGCATCAATCGGTAAGCCGTTTTTGAAACCGAAAGAGACCAACTCTACATGGAAGGGTTCAGATTCTTTTTCACCGAACTTATCCATTAATTGTTGTCGGAGTTCTCGCGGTGTGGTGTGGGTCGTATCTATACATTCACCGGCTCTTAGTCGTATTTCATTAAGGAAATTACGTTCTTCTCTGATTCCATCAATTATTCGGCCTTGTTTTGCGAGGGGATGGGATCGTCTGGTTTCTTTATAGCGGGAGACGAGCTCTTCGTCCGTTGCATCTAAAAAGAGAATGCGACTTTCGATGGCTGTTTTGTCTTCTACATATTCGATCGCATCGTAAATTTCTTGGAAAAATAATTGTGAGCGCAAGTCCATGACGAGGGCTAACTTATCAAACTTGTGTACTCCTTGTATTAATTTTAAAAATGTAGGAATTAGATTTGGCGGCATGTTATCGATACAGTAATATCCCATATCTTCAAAACTTTGTACGGCAACCGTTTTTCCTGCGCCACTCATTCCTGTAATAATGACAAGTTCCATTTTATTTGCCATGTTGATCACTCCATATAAATGTTTCTTTGTTTTTGGCTCTTTTATAATTATAACACATCCGGGCGTATCATTACATGAAAAAGGAGAAAAAAGCGTGCTCTATAAATAGGAGAAAACTTACAACTTATGCGTTGTAAGTTCCTCAAACTTTTCTTATTCTTTAATGTATTCGTTAATTGTTTTTTCAAAGCGAGCCACTTTTTGCTCAGCTTCTTCATTGGAGGCAGCCACTGCCCCAATGTAAAATTTAATTTTTGGTTCTGTTCCAGACGGACGTGCAGCAATCCAGCTACCATCTGTTAAGTAATATTTCAAAACATCGGCCTTATCAAAATCAATGGTTTCAACTTGACCGTCTTTTAGTGTTTTTGTGCTCGCTTGATAGTCTTCGACCGCTTCAACTTCCGTGTCCCCAAATGAAGTAGGGGCTTCTTCTCTTAATGAGGTCATGAGTTCTTTGATTCTTTCTGCACCAGTAATTCCACTCATAGTTATTGAAATGGTCTTTTCTTTAAAGTAGCCATATTCTTCAAATAAATTTTGTAAACCGTCATAGCAAGTCATCCCTTGTTCTTTGTAGTAAGCGGCAATTTCTGCTAAAAAGATTAAAGTTTGAATGGCATCTTTATCGCGCACAAAAGATTCTAATAAGTAGCCGTAGCTTTCTTCAAAACCAAATAAGAATTCTTTTTCTCCGGTTGCTTCATATTCTTTGATTTTTTGGGCAATGAATTTAAAACCAGTGAGAACATTGACAGTTTCTACTCCTGATTTTTCTGCAATTACGGAGGCCATTTCACTAGAAACAATGGATTTTATGATGACACCATTTTCAGGTAAAGTTCCTTGTTGTTCATAAGCTTTCAATAAATAATCTACAATTAATGCGGCAATTTGGTTTCCGGTGAGAACTTCGTATTCACCATTTTCTAATAAAGCAGCCATTCCTAAGCGGTCAGCATCTGGATCGGTTGCGATTAGAATTTCTGCGCCAATTTCTTTGCCAAGCTCCATTGATAATTCAAAGGCTGCTGGGTCTTCTGGATTTGGCAATTTCACCGTGGTAAAGTTTGGATCGGGTTGGGCTTGTTTAGGTTCTAAGGTGACATTTTCAAAACCAGCATTTTCTAACGCACGAGAACCGATCATAGTTGCTGTTCCATGAAGCGGTGAGAAGACGATATTCAAGTCTTTATTTCTTTCAATTAATTCACGATCAATATTTACCGTATCTAATTTTTCTAAATAAGCATCGTCCACTTCTTCGCCAATGATTTCTAACAGATTTTGTTCAAGCAGTTCTTCTTTTTCTAATACGTCAATTTCTAAGATATTTTCAACTTGGCGCACATATTCTGTGAGCTTATTTGCTTCAGCTGGTGGGAATTGTCCCCCATCTTCCCCATAAACTTTATAGCCGTTATATTCTGGCGGATTATGACTGGCAGTCATCATAATTCCAGAGAATGTATTTAAATGACGTACAGCAAAAGAAAGTTCTGGTGTAGTGCGTAAACTTTCAAAAAGATAGGTTTTTATTCCATGTTTTCCTAAAGTTTTAGCTGCTTCTAATGAAAATTCTGGTGATTTGTGGCGAGAATCATAAGCGATAACCACTCCACGTTTCTTGGCTTCTTCTCCTTGCTCTTCAATAAAACGCGCTAGCCCCTCTGTAGCTTGACGAACGGTATATAGGTTCATGCGGTTGGTCCCTGCTCCGATTACGCCACGCATACCTGCAGTCCCAAATTCTAAGTTCGTATAAAAAGCTTCCTCAAGTTCTTTGGTTTTTCCTTCTAAGGCCTCTAAGTTTGAGCGCATTTCAGTTTCTAAATTTTCATAATTTTTCCATAAGTTGTATGTGCTTTCCCAGCTCATTTTAATCCCTCTCTTTTAGTTCTTTATTTTTATTATAACATGTTTGAAAAAGTAAACCCTTTATTTCTTATTTTCTTTTAAATTTTTCATTTCTTAAATAAATCTGAACGACCATTTACATTCTATTAGAATCTAAGTCGTGTTTTTGACCTAAAAAAAGATGCTGTTGAATCCTATTCGACTCATCAGCATCTATTGTTTTAATGATTCATTATTTGGCTTCTTCTGTGAGCGCCAGTTCTTCTTTTAGGCTTTCAATGTATTTGTATGCGGCGTCACCTGCAATGGACCCATCTCCTACAGCAGTAGCTACTTGTCGGAGTACGGTGTCACGTACATCGCCTACCGCAAAAATTCCTGGGGCAGTGGTTTCCATTTTGTTGTCGGTTAGAATCCAGCCTTCTTCGTCGGTAATTCCTAAATCCTTGAAAGCTTCTGTGTTTGGAATAAGACCGATATAAATGAAGACACCATCTGCTGGAAATTCGGAAACTTCATTTGTTTTTACATTACGTAAAACAAGTGATTCGACATTATTTTGTCCTTTAATTTCTTCTACAACTGTATCCCAAATGAAATTCATTTTGTCGTTATTGAATGCGCGGTTTTGTAAAATTTGTTGGGCGCGTAATTCATCTCGTCGGTGAATAATGGTCACTTTGCTCGCAAATTGAGTGAGGTAAGTTCCTTCCTCTACGGCTGAGTCGCCTCCACCCACTACAACTAATGGACGATCGCGGAAAAAGGCCCCATCACAAACAGCGCAGTACGACACACCTCTTCCATTTAATTTACTTTCACCTGTTACACCTAATTTTTTATGTTCGGCACCGGTCGCAATAATAATTGCTCGAGCTTTGAATATTTTATTGGCGGTGATGATTTGTTTGTATTCTTTTCCATCAATAATTTCTCGCACATCACCAAAAGTATATTCAGCGCCAAATTGTGTGGCTCCTTCATACATATTGTTGGCAAGTTCTGGACCTTTAATGGATTTGAAACCGGCATAATTTTCTACTTCTGCAGTATTAATTAATTGTCCGCCAGGTACACCACGTTCAATTATTAATGTAGATAAATCGGATCTTGAAGCATAAAGAGCAGCCGTCATTCCTCCTGGACCAGAACCTATGACCACTACATCATAAATTGTATCTTGTATTTCTTTTTCCATTTAATCATTCCTTACATGAAATCACTTATCATCTTATTCATGAATTGTTTTTGCTGTTCTACTATTATACAGAATTTGACATAATCTGACCAAACATTTGCTTCAAATAACTTTTT
>DXAZ01000162.1 GCA_019116785.1 Candidatus Atopostipes pullistercoris | reverse complement strand
ATCAATTTCAAGGCCCTCTAGATTATTTTCATCATCAAAATAATTCATCGGTTTTGTCTGCCCAGAGGTACCCACGACTACTTGTCTAACCGTTTCTGTTTCACCCATTTGACTTAAAACTTCTTGATTCATTGTCTCATTTTTTTCAATTATTTCTTTCGTTAATTCCGTATCATCTTGTCCAAAGTGTTGTTCAGAGATTTCTGCTAGAGTTCCTTCTTCTCTTAGTTTTTCTATGGATTGGTCAATGTCGTTTCGCAACGAAAGATTTTTTGGATTTTTGTTATATAGAAAGTATGCACCAGGTGGTTGAATCTCATCTTCATTCTCAATCGGATGCCCCACTAAATCTAAGCCAAAAGTCTCTATAACATCTTGAAGATATGTCGTTGAATAAATCGTCATATCGTATCTTCCATTCGCTACTTCGCGAATAATATTCGCTCCGTCCGTATCCACATACTCGAGGTGAATGGCTTGATTTGGATTTTCTTCATTATATTTTTCCATAAAGATGGCTTGAAGCGAACCCGCAACCAATCCCATCGTTTGACCAGCCATATCTTTAAGAGTGACATGATCGCCAGCATCCGGACGAGTAATTAAAACATTATGAGTAATCACGTAAGGATTTTTAGAAAATAAATATTTTTCGCGACGCTCTGGATTCTCGCCAATGTTGTTTGCAATCAAGTCAAATTTTTTTGAATCTATTCCTGCAAAAAGCGAAGCAAACTCTGTGATTTCATATTCAAATGTATAGTCCTCCAAATCTTGCTCTATGGCTTTCAATAAATCAATTTCAAAACCTGCCAATTCATTGTTTTCATCATAATAATTATAAGGTTTTGATTGTGCTGAAATACCAATGGTAATAACTTCTTTTTCTTGTTCTTGACTGTTTGCTTCTACTCGTCCTGTTTGAAACCAGCCGCAGAAAAGTAACAGGCTCAACAAGGATAAGAATGAAATGATTTTCTTTTTCATACTATTCAACCTCCAATATTTTTAATGCATCGTGTGACTTTGATTGACAAACAAAAAACACCTACTTAGAGGTTTAATCTAAATAGGTGCGTTAAGGTTATATGTATTGGCTTTTTGAAACGACCACTTAGATTAATTTCTCTAGGTGGCCAGCACAGCTTAATAAACTTTAGCCATTAGAGATACAATTCAGTTTAATGACTGAGTTTGCATCCATAATGTCTAATCTTATGTCTACAAACTGTACCTAAAATAGCTAAAGAAGAAGTTACTGTTTAATTGTTGCATTGGATGACTCATTTTATCTTCTCCTTGATTAAGTTGTAAAAATATAATACCACTCCTGATATTTATGTCAAGAATTATTTTAATCTATTTTTAATTTTAAATTAATTTCTAAACAAAAAATTGCTTGCTAGTTCATTATTTTTTCGTGAAAGATTTAGATATTATAAAATAAAAATCATTTTGTTAATTTTATTCAATTAATGAAAAACAGAAAAGCCCCTTTTCCGTAGGGGCTTTTCTCTGTAGAAAGGAGATGATTAAAAATATGAAAAGTAAATTAGTTATATTCACTAACTCTTACTTCACTTAGAATGATAACGTATTCTGTAAGCGTTGTCAACTTAAAAACCAAAATACTTTTATTTTCAAATATTCTTTTAAGAAAACGTACTCACCTCGCGTTTTCCGAAGGTGAATTTTTTAATATTTTAAACGGAAAATCTCTTAATATTTTTCTATTTTTATTTCATCTCTTCCTTGCAATTCAAAAGAACCGCTACATTTTGCACAAATATATTTTTTAGTATTAAAGCGACGTTTTCGATAGATGATTGTACTGCAAGTCTTACATTGATATATCCATAGACGAGCGGATCCTTTTTGCGCTTCTATAGAAGGTGTGTAACGTAAGCCTTTTACTTGCTTTAATAGACGACGAAAATCAGAGTCGCTATGACGATATCCTTTCTTTTCGATATGTAAATGATAGTGGCACAGTTCATGTTTAACGATACCTTCAAAGACTTTTAAGCCAAATGTTTCTAAAATTTTTGGATTAAAATCTAAATCATGTGTTTTTAAATGATAGCGTCCACCGGTTGTTTGAAGGCGATGGTTAAATGTAGCGGTATGTTTAAACGGTTTATTAAAGTATTGTTTTGAAATGTTTTCTACATATTCTTGTAGTTCTGCTTGTTCCATTAAAAATTCTCCAATTTCATTTTATTCTGAGCGTTGTTTTTATTCATGTATATTTTTTGCTGATTATTTGTCATTTATTCTAACATATTTGTTTGTCTTTAAATAAACAAATTTGAATGATATTAATAGCCATAGATAGAGTCAGTATCTTAAGGAATTGAACTGGTTTTTCTACTCACTCCTTAGGATAGAACCATTACCCTATGAAGTAGACCCAATTTTTCCGCCTACTCCTTAGGATAGAGCCGTTACCCTATGAAATAGACCCAATTTTTTCGCCTACTCCTTAAGATAGAACCGTTACCCTATGAAGTAGACCCAGTTTTTCCGCCTACTCCTTAGGATAACAAAAACTTCTCTCAAAAATTAAAAATTATATCCTTATTTAGACCATCAAAAAAAGCCTCACTCTAAAATACAGAGCGAGACTTATAATTAATTTCTTAGTTTCCACCTAACATCGACAATCCAATACGTCCTCGATTTAAGTCTACTGAATCGACCCAGACGGTTACGATATCTCCTACTGCAACAACGTCTTTTGGATGTTTGACATAACTATTGCTTAGTTTTGAAATATGAACGAGTCCATCTTGACCCACACCAATATCGACGAAAGCCCCAAAGTCCACAACATTCCGTACACTTCCTTCTAACTCCATGCCTTCCGTTAAATCTTCAATCGTTAAAACATCTGTACGCAATAGAGGAGCTGGCATGTCATCACGCATATCACGACCTGGTGTTGTTAAAGCTTTGATGATATCTTGATAGGTTTCTTTACCAAGACCTACTTCTTCACGCACTTCTTTATCATTTACAGCACCTAAAATTTCTTTTACTTCATCTGTTCCTAAATCTTCTTTACGAATATCTGTGATTTCAAGAATTTGCTCTGCTTCTTTATAAGTTTCTGGGTGAATACCTGTATTATCAAACAATTCTTCACCATCTGGAATGCGTAAAAAACCAGCCGATTGCTCAAAAGCTTTTGGCCCTAAACGTTTAACTTCTTTTAATTGTTTTCGGTTGTTAAATAGACCATTTTCACTACGATATTCGACAATGTTTTGGGCGGTCGTTTTTGTTAACCCTGAAATGTGTTGTAATAAGGCGGCACTTGCTGTATTTAAGTTTACTCCGACTTGGTTCACTGCAGTCTCTACAACAAAATCCAACCGCTCTGTCAATTTCTTTTGAGAAACATCATGTTGATACTGCCCCACACCAATAGATTGTGGATCAATTTTTACTAATTCAGCGAGCGGATCTTGTAGTCGTCGTGCAATACTGACTGCACTTCGTTCCTCTACTTCTAAGTCTGGAAATTCTCTACGTGCCTCAGCACTTGCTGAATAAACAGAAGCTCCTGCTTCATTAACAATTACATAAGAAACTTTGCGATCGATTTCTTTTAATAAATCAGCAACAAATTGTTCCGATTCACGGCTGGCTGTACCATTTCCGATGGCGATTGTATCAATATGATGCTTTTCAATAAAATCAATTAATTCACCTTTCGCTGCCTCCCGTTTGCTTTTAGAAGCAGGCTTATATGGGTAAATCACTTTAATGCCTAACAATTTTCCTGTTTCATCTACAGCCGCAAGTTTACAACCTGTACGATACGCCGGATCAAAACCTAAGATTGTTTGTCCCTTCAATGGCGCTTGTAAAAGAAGATTTCTTAAATTATCTCCAAACACATCAATCGCTTGATCTTCAGCATCTTCTGTTAATGTCGCACGAATTTCACGCTCGATCGCTGGTTGGATAAATCGTTTATAAGCATCTTCATTGGCTTCTTGAACCAAAGAAATGGCTCCAGAAATCGCTAGTGACGGTACCGTTTGATCAAAGAGATAGTCGAAAATTTCTTGTTCATCGACAATAACTTTTACCGTGAGAATTTTTTCTTTTTCCCCTCGATTAATCGCAAGCACTTGATGAGAAGCGAGCTTATTTACAGGGCGAGCATATTCATAATACATCTGATAAACACCCTTTTCATCGGCCTCTTCATCTTTCACAGTCACTTCAATTTTCCCGCTATTCATTGTTTTCGCACGAATCCATTTTCGGAATTCCGCATTATCTGAAGTATATTCTGCCAGAATCTCATGAACTCCAGAATAAACATCTTCCACTGTTTCCAACTCTTCTTCTGGATGAATATACTTCTCAGCTTCTTTTGCGAGATCCTCTTCAGGGAAAGTCATTAACCACTCTGCGAAAGGTTCAAGTCCCTTTTCTTTCGCAATCGTTGCCAAGGTACGACGTTTTTGTCGATAGGGCAAATATAAGTCTTCAACACGTTGCAGTTGTGTGGCTTGTTTAATTTCACTTTCCAACTCAGCTGTTAGCTTATCCTGTTCCTCAATCGAGTGAAGAACTTCTTCTTTTCGTTTCTCAAGATTTGTTAGATATTGGTAACGCTCTTCAATCTCACGAATTTCCACTTCGTCCAATGACCCTGTGGCTTCTTTTCGATAACGTGCGATAAAAGGTACCGTGTTTCCATCGGCTAATAAATCAAGTACGACCTTCATTTGCTTGTCTGAATAATTCGTTAACTCTTCATTTAAAAGAGTCAGTACTCGATTTCTTGTTTGATCTTTTTGTGTCTTTTCTTCTTTTACTTCTGCCATTTTCTCATACTCCTACTATCTACTTTTTTCTATTACAATATTCTTTCTATCTATCCGAACCGATAGCCGTCATTTTCGACGAAGTAATGCTCTTTAATCTTGTCCTTTGTGAGAACTAAAGCGTGCATTTTTCCGCCATACACAGCGCCCCCGTCCAATCCAATCAGTCCATCGCCACTTTCCCAAATATTAAAGTTGTTGAAGCCTTTGTTGAGTGTGGCTGTAACGGTATGTCCGAAGATAATCGTTTTGCCTGTGTGATTCGGTTGGTCATAAAAGCCTTCTCGAATCCAGACAAAATCGCGACTAGATGAATCTCTCCAATTTTCTTTTTGCATATTAACTCCTGCATGCACGAATAAATAATTTCCCCATTCATAA
>DXAZ01000161.1 GCA_019116785.1 Candidatus Atopostipes pullistercoris | reverse complement strand
CCGTCAAGTTAAATGTACAAAATAACAGCGAAATTTTTAAATCTATTTCTTATCGATACAAATTCCTCGTAGGCGCTCGGGACCCCTAATAAGAAATGTAGGAGAAGATAAATGTAAAACCGTTACACCCGATAGAGGAAAAGAATTCTCCCAACATAGTCGAATAACGCTAGAATTAAATGGCACTAAAGTGTATTTTCCAGATCCACATACCCCATGGCAACGTTGTACAAACGAAAATACTAATGGTTTATTACGAGAATATTCACCCAAAGGTGAAGATATTTCAGGTATTTTCAATAGTCAAATTCAAGAATGGGCGAATAAATTAAACACGCGACCACGGAAATGTCTAAATTGGAAACCCCTTATGAAGTATTTTTTAATGAATCGTTGCACTTAATTTGACAATTGAAGCCATAAAAAAACCGCTCAAATCGACTTTCGTAAATCTGAACGGTTTTTTAGAAATTCAATTTTTAAGCGCCTTCTACCATATCACGGCGTTTGTATCCTAAATAGCCGACAAATAAGAAGACGATACTGATAACAGTAATTACTGCAAAAATCGTTCCATCAAATTCTTCCATCGGTAAGCGTGGAATCCAACTTTGAATCGCCGTTTTTGAGAACCAATCCGGCAAATCTAAGATTCCGCCGAAATAATTCAAAGCAAAGGAATAGCCTAGATAAGCATAGATTACTTTTCCAAATTTTGGCAACCAGCCTAACGCTAAAGCAGCCAAACCAATATAAAATAAGATGGAAGGGAGAAAATTGTATCCAGCAGCTAAGAAATCGGTCAGATCCATAGTCGATTCATTTTTCATCGCAGAAATCGCCGTTCCACCTAATCCCGCTGATGCTAAGCCAATGCCTACGACTCCAGCAAAAATAGCTAAAAATATCGTTGTCCAATATAATTGGCCTCGCGTAATCTTCGTTACATACAGTTGACTCAGATGCAGTCTTGTTTCTTCTGCAAATAATTTATTGACCACCGCGATTGGCAAGATTGTGACTAATCCAATCATTACCATCATGATCGTTGCCGTAAAGGATTCTTCAATGGAAACGCCAGATTGAGTGAACATTTGTTTCATCAGTTCATTTCCGCCAAGAAAGACTTGCATGTCTCCATAAATGGAGCCATACGCAGCTCCCATAACCACAAATGCGATCAGCCAACCAATCATTACTCCTTTATTAATCTTGAAAAACAAACCAGGTACAGAAAGTAGTGATTTCTTCGCCGTCGCACGTCCTTCTCGTTCAGGAAGATAACCTGCGCCCATGTCGCGATGTTCTTCCAACACAAACGCAAGTACGGTAAAAACAAGACTAAAAATCAAAGCAAATAATAATGGTAGCCAGTTATTTTTTGTGAAAGGATAGGTCAAGTAAATCCATCCCATTGGATTGAACATTGATAGATCAAGATTAGACACATCTGTTCCAGCGCGCACGATATACAAAAGTCCTATAAGACTTAATGTCGAGCCGGTTGCTCCAGTAGAAGTCGCCATAATCTGCGACATCACAAGTGCCAATACACCACCGATAATTCCCGCCAATGCAATTGATCCTCCGAACAAGAAAGCTCCTTCGGCATCAATCGTTTTTACACCAAAACTCATCATGAGTCCGCCGATTAAAAGACCTAATAAAAGATTGATCAACAGCATCTCACTGATAACAGCTAATGAATTGGCTTGTCGTCCTACTCGAAATGAGCGAACCAATTCAGTCAAACCTAATTCTTCTTCTTTTCGCGTGTGGCTCACCACATGAAGTGCTGAGATAATCATTGCGAACAATCCGCAAAACAGCAACATCTCTTGAGCATACATCGCTCCTAAAGTATAATCCGTACCTATTTTGATTGGTGTAGGTCCAACCATCGAGATCATCGCTGGATTTTGCATCGTTTCAAACATCCCTAAAAGACCTTGTCCTTTAGCAATCTCTTCAAATGCTGGTACATATGCTCCTGAGAACAAACCCAAACCTAAAACCCAAACAATTATTTTTTTCCAATCGCGTTTCACGTATTGAATGAACAATACGTTCCAACGCGCAAATTTTTCATTCATTTTCTTTTCCTCCGTTCCGACAATCAGCCTTCGTAGTGACGCATGAATAAATCTTCGAGCGTTGGCGGTACAGATTCGATTTTTATCACACCTAATTTGGTTGCCTCGGTCAGAATCGTATTCATCGCTTCATTGTCAGCAGAAAAAGTTGCTTTGCCGTCTTTTTGAACAAAATCATGCACGCCAGAGAGCGTCGCAAGTTTCTCAATATCGCCTTTTGTCACCAATGTAACTGTTGAGCGAGTCAAATGACGCAATTCATCTAATGTACCTGTTTCAACTACTTCTCCACGTCGAATGATTGCTACTTTATCTGCTAATCGTTCAACTTCACTTAAAATATGTGAAGATAATAGAATCGCTTTGCCATCATTTTTGATTTTTTCTACTTCTTCTTGGAATACTGCTTCCATCAATGGATCTAGTCCTGAAGTCGGTTCATCTAAAATATACAGATCAGATTCAACTGAAAGTGCAGCAATCAAACCGACTTTTTGACGATTTCCTTTAGAGTAACCTTTGGCTTTTTTCTTTGGATCAAGTTCAAATCGTTTGATTAAATAATCACGCTTTGCTTTGCTCCCGCCGCCATGAAGTTTGATAAATAGATCAATGATCTCTCCACCAGTCAGGCTGCCCCAAAGAGCAACATCCCCAGGAACATACGAAATTCGTTTATGGATTTCTAGACTATCTTTCCAAACATCTTTTCCGAATATTTGGACATCTCCTTCGTCTCGGTTGATGATTCCTAGCAGTGTACGAATCGTCGTTGACTTTCCTGCTCCATTTGGTCCGATAAAACCAACAACTTCACCGGCGTTTACTGTGAATGAGACATCTTTCAACGCCTGGAATTTACCAAATTTTTTTTGCAAGCCTTGTACTTTTACAATTTCTGTCATGGTACATAACTCCCTTTTCTTTTGACATGATTTTATAACGAGCTTTCCAGTCTGAACAAAACGCACCTTTTTTATGAACCAATACAATACGTATCGTTCATAAAATACCCCTTTATACTTTGTTTCAAACCAAAGTTCTTTTACAGCTCCAATAATATTCTTTTTTATTTTAAAAGTCAATAAAAATAATTTTAAATTTAAACCTATGATTCCATTGTTAGTTCGTATTATTTCCTATATAATATATACGAAGCTATTTTTGAACTATGATAAACAAAAAGTTCTTTTTTATAGAAAGTAGGTATTTTGAATGGATGGTTTTGAACGAAGAACAGAAGAAAAAAAGAAAAAAGTTTTACGAGCTGCTTTTGATCTGATGAATACAGATACGGGAATCGAGAATTTAACGATCGATGCCGTAGCCAAAAAGGCCAATGTAGGAAAAACTTCTATTTTTAAATATTTTGGCAGCAAAGAAAAGCTCATTCATGAAGTCTTTATCCGGTCAATGGATGAAATGGGGGAAAAAGCTAAAAAAATCATGGAGAAAAATGCATCATTTGAAGAAACTTTGATCGCCATGAGTCAAAATAAAATCGATTACCTCGAAAAAATCAATAAACAATTTTACCTAGATTTAATGAGCTATTACACTAAAAAAGAAGACAGCGGCTTTACCCGAATGATGGAAGCTTATACAAAGCAAAGTTTTGGCATTATGTTGGATTTATTCCATCGCGGGCGTAAAGAAGGAAAAGTCGATTTAAAATATTCAGATGAATTTTTGATGTTGTATTTTCAAGCCATGATCGAAGGCATCTCTAATCCGCAGATTTATGAGAAAATCCTGCCTTATACAGCGGAATGGACTGAGCTGTTGGTAAAAGGAATCGCTCCGAGACAATAGTTTTACGAACAACAAAAGAAGAAATACTCGCCGAATCCACAAAAAAATAAAATGTATGCATACAAATCAGAATCGATTCATCTGCTAGGTGTATTTGAGATACATATTCACAACTAAAATGTGATGCAATTGTCTCAGAGACAGCCGCTTCTCACAGATTGATCGTAGTCGGCTTCTTTTTTTGTAATCTTTAGGGGCTTTATACCAAGCATATTTTTTAGGTGAATATCGGAATTCTAGGGCTTTTATATCTTCTTTATATGGTTTTGTATTACCTGTTAACCATATAAACGTTCCCACGATTTCAATTGATACACCGTCCATTTTAAGATTGAACAATTTATTAATAATATTCTTAAACTGTTCGGGTGTTTCTGTTGTTTCTTTGGTGTAAGTTTCACCGTCTTTATTCTTATGAGTGTTTTTAAGTTTGCTAAACAGTTCGTCATATTCATTGTTCAAAGTTTTCATTTCTTCTTCATTCCCTCCACAATCGGGGTGTAACTTCAAAGCTAACTTTTTGTAGGCTTTTTTCAATTCTTCCAATGTTTCAACGTTTTTAATGTATTTCATTTTTATCATTCCTTTTCTTTTTGATTTTTGGCTTTTTGACAACCATTTTTGTTAGGCGTTTGAGGAAATGTTTTTATAAAAAAAGAGTAGTTACCGTTTTTTGGTAACTACTCTTTTCCTTTTTTAAGGTTTAAATACCTGGAAGCTTAGGTATTTTTGGTATTGATGGTGTAGGTGGCTGCAAGCTTTCCATTTTTTTTTGAATTGCTTTAAATTCAGGGGTTTCTTGGTGTTGATTTTGAACCATTTTTTGCTCTATTCTCTCCAAAGTCGGTTGAATTTCTTTCCCTAATACTTTACGATTTAATTCTCTTTCTAAGGTCTCTTTCGGACTAATGGAAGGCGTTTCTAAGCTTGAATAGAGTTTCACTCCTTCTCTATTGTAAAGCCTTATATCGCTAAATAAGCCCGTTTTATGAAGGGTTTCTAAATTGGTCGGTAAGTTTTTGACAACAATATCATGCGCTTGTTTTGGTGTTGCCCTGGCTGTCATTGGATCATCTGCATACATGGTTTCATATCGTTCAATTGTTCCTAAATATGAGTTGATTTTAGGTACTGCCATGACATACATTTTTGTTTCATAACCTTTGGCTTGAAGCATTGTGGCTGTTTGAATAGGAACGTCTGTTGTTCGTCCTGTTCCTTCAATCACCAAATTATACCCTTGATCGCTCAAACGGCTTATGATCGCTTCTGTCATGCGATTAGAATAAGGGGTAACGTGTTTTACTACGTCTTTTTCATAAAGTTTCACTAGTTCATCAAAATTAGGGTGCTGTTGTTTAAAGGTATCATTATCAATGACAATAACATTCCCTTGTGTTTCTTCGGAAATTGCCGATCGCAAACTGGTTTTCCCTGATCCTGGTTGCCCACCAAGTAAAAAAGCGGTTGGCGATTCAACCGCT
>DXAZ01000160.1 GCA_019116785.1 Candidatus Atopostipes pullistercoris | reverse complement strand
GGCGTGTAGCCTTTCCGGATAGTTACCAAGGAGGTGCATTAGCCCAATTTGCACAACAAGATTTACAGGCTAAAAAGGTTGCCATCTTAATGGACAATTCTAGTGATTATTCTATAGGTTTAGTTAACTTTTTTGAAGAGACTTTTTCTGGTGAAGTTGTTGTTAAAGAGAACTTTACAGCTGGACAAACAGATTTCAATGCAACCTTAACAAGTTTAAATGAACGTGATTTTGATGTGTTATTAGTGACTGGTTATTATGAAGAAGGTGGTCCAATTGTTCGACAAGCACGTGAAATTGGACTGGATCAGCCGATTTTAGCACCTGATGGATTTGGAAACCAAGCGTTAATTGACTTAGCGGGACCAGAAAATTTAAATGATGTTTACTATACCACTCAATTTACAGCATTAAATGAAAATCCTTTAGTCAATGAATTTGTAAAGAATTATACAGAACGCTTTGGCTCTGAGCCAGATATGTTTGCTGCTATGGCTTATGATGCAGCCTATGTTATGCGTGATGCGATTGAGCGTGCAGTATCTGAAAATCGTCAAGATATTAATGAAGCCTTAGCTGAAACCCAAAATTTTGAAGGAGTAACAGGAACTTTTTCTTATGATGATATGCATAACCCATCAAAATCCGTTACCATTTTAGAATTACAAGAAGGAGAAGCAGTAAATACATACACAGTTGACCCTGAGGATTTATAAATATTGAGTATGTAAATAGAAGGAGTGAATAAAATGGATACTTTTATCCAACAGCTTATTAATGGTTTATCCTTAGGCAGCGTATATGCGCTCGTTGCCTTAGGATATACGATGGTTTATGGAATTATTAATTTATTAAATTTTGCTCATGGTGATGTTTATATGGTTGGGGCCTTTGTAGGTTATTATATTATATTAAATTTTAATCTAAGTTTTCTTCCAGCTTTAATCCTTACGATGTTGATTACAGGAATTCTTGGACTTGTCATTTATCAAGTCGCTTATCGGCCTTTACGAAATTCTACTCGAATTGCTTCGTTGATTACAGCTATTGGAATGAGTTATTTATTACAAAATGGAATGATTTATATCGCAGGTCCCCAAACACGCTCTTTTCCTCAAGTTATTAATAATCAACTATATAAATTTGGATCTATTCAAATTAGTACGATGCAACTGTTAATGTTGGTAACAACTGTTTTATTGATGGTCTCTTTACAACTTATTGTTCAAAAAACGAAATTTGGAAAAGCAATGCGAGCCGTCAGTAATGATCCAGAAGCTGCTCAATTAATGGGGATTCATTCGAATCAGGTAATTAGTTTTACCTTTTTCTTAGGCTCTATGTTAGCTGGAGCAGGCGGGATGCTTGTTGGAATGTACTATAATACGATTACACCTACTATGGGAGTGGGTCCTGGTTTAAAAGCTTTTATTGCAGCCGTTGTAGGTGGAATTGGAAGTGTTCCAGGTGCAATGCTTGGAGGGTATCTCATTGGGATAATCGAGGTTATGATATCTGCTTTTGGGAACTCTATGATTAGAGATGCAGTAGTTTACTTTATTCTGATTGTCATTTTACTAGTTCGTCCATCAGGAATTTTAGGTAAATATGAACCAGAGAAAGTGTAGGTGGTTTTATGAAAATTTTTAATCGAACAAATATTGGATGGCTTGTTTTAATTATTCTGACTTATATAGCAATAGAAGGATTAACTTTTGTAGGAATTATTGATCCTTTTTATGAAATCACGGTTGTTAATATTTTTATTAATATTATTTTAGCAGTAGGTTTAAATCTTATTGTTGGTTTTTCTGGACAGCTCTCTTTAGGCCATGCAGGTTTTATGGCAATTGGAGCCTATATGACAGGAATTCTTTTAAACTATATGCCAAATCAAACAGGTTTTATTATTAGTATAATTGCTGGAATGTTTTTATCGGGTTTAGTCGCTTTAATTGTAGGGATCCCAACTTTGCGTTTAAAAGGAGATTATTTTGCTATTGCAACACTCGGAGCTAGTGAAATTATTCGCGTAGCCATTTTGAATCTTCCTGATATAACCAATGGAGCTGTTGGGATTAGTGGCATTCCTTTAATGGCTGATTGGCGGTTTGCTTATTTTGTGGCAGTTTTAACAATTCTTATGGTTACTAATTATATTCGAAGTAGTCCAGGGCGAGCCACTATTTCTATCCGTGAAGATGAGATTGCAGCAGAATCTTTAAGTATCCAAACGACTTATTATAAAAATATCGCTTTTTTAATGGGCGCGATGACTGCAGCATTGGCAGGAAGTATTCATGCGAGCTATTTTGGAGTGATAAATCCTGGTCAATTTACATTCAACAAATCCATAGATGTTTTAATTATTGTAGTATTTGGTGGAATTGGGAGTGTAACGGGGAGTATCGTAGCAGCAATTGCATTGGGTATTATTAATGTTTATCTCCAACAATTTGGAGCATTAAGAATGATTGTTTACGCACTCGTTTTGATTTTAATTATGATTTTTAGACCGTCTGGCTTGATGGGGAACATTGAGTTTTCACTCAGTCATTTATTTAAAAGACCACAAGATGTTCCAGGATCCATCGAAAATATGGAACAAGAGAAGGGGATTTAAAACTATGACCTTATTAAAAGCTGAAAATGTAACGAAAAATTTTGGCGGCTTAACGGCTATTTCACATATAGATTTGGAAATTAATCAAAATGAATTAATTGGTTTAATTGGTCCAAATGGGGCAGGAAAGACGACTTTATTTAATTTGCTAACGGGTGTATACACGCCATCAGAAGGTAGCATTTCATTTAAGCCAGAGGGAAAAAGTTATGAATTATCTGGGAAAAATACGTCTCAAATTGGACAAAAAGGAATTGCAAGAACTTTTCAAAATATTCGTTTATTCAAAGATTTAACAGTATTAGAAAATGTACGTATCGGAATGCATACTGAACGAGGCGCAAATATTTTCCAGTCTTTTTTTAGAACAAAAGAGTTCTATCGAACTGAAAATGAAATGACAGCAAGAGCCATGGATTTACTAAAAATCTTTAATATGGAAGACAAAGCAAAATACAAAGCTTCTAATTTACCTTATGGTGATCAACGTAAATTAGAAATTGTTCGTGCGCTTGGAACGAACCCAAAGCTTCTTTTCTTAGACGAACCGGCTGCAGGAATGAATGGCAAAGAAAGTAGTGAATTGACCCAGCTTATTCAACAAATTCATGATGAGTTTGATCTGGCTATTGTACTCATCGAACACGATATGAAAGTGATTATGAATATTTCTGAACGTATTTATGTTTTAGAATACGGAAAAAAAATTGCCGAAGGAACGCCTCAAGAAATTCAACAAAATGAGCATGTTATTCGAGCATATTTAGGTGGTGATTAAATGCTAAAACTAAAAGATGTCGTGGTTCATTATGGCGTAATCGAAGCCATTAAAGGAGTCAGCTTTGAAGTAAATAAAGGAGAAATTGTTTCATTGATTGGTGCAAATGGAGCTGGAAAAACAACAATTTTAAATAGTATTTCTGGCTTGATTCAACCGACTTCTGGAGAAATCTTATATAAAGAAAAACCAATCATGAAAGCAAGTACGCGGGATATTGTAGCTTCTGGTATTTCACAAGTACCCGAAGGACGAAGAGTATTCAGTGGCATGACAGTAAAAGAGAATTTAGAAATGGGGGCATTTTTACGAAAAGATCATTCAGAAATTCAAAAAGATTTAAAGCGTGTATATGAAAGCTTCCCCATTTTAAAAGAGCGTCTTAATCAAGATGCTCAAACTCTTTCGGGAGGAGAACAGCAAATGCTTGCGATGGGGCGGGCTTTATTATCTAATCCAGAATTATTACTTTTAGATGAGCCTTCTATGGGGCTAGCTCCATTATTTATTCGAGAAATTTTTAATATCATTGAAGAAATTAGTGAGCGAGGAACGACTATTTTATTAGTTGAACAGAATGCTACGATTGCTTTAGAAGTTTCGGATCGTGGTTATGTCATCGAAACAGGAAAAATCGTTGCTTCAGGCTCTGCTCAAGAATTATTAGATAGTGATGAAGTTAAAAAAGCATATTTAGGAGGTTAATCATGAATGTAGGACATTATATGACAAAAAATGTAATTACAGTTACAGAAGAAACTAGAGTAACCGATGCGGTAGATTTAATGGAGAAAAATGATTTTCATCGTTTGCCTGTTGTAAAAGATAATCAATATATTGGTATTGTAACAGATGAAGAGATTGCTGAAAATTCACCATCAAGCGTGACCAGTCTAAGTATCTATGAAATGAATTATCTCTTTGATAAAATGACTGTTGGCGAAATTATGACTCAGCAGAAAGTTACAGTTACAGCGGAGACTTTACTTGAAGAAGCTGCAACCATTATGAAAAATGAAAATGTTACTGTGCTACCTGTTTTAGATGATTCAAACCAGGTAGTAGGTATTGTGACCTATAAGGATATTTTTAAAGCTTTAATTCATTTATCGGGTTATCATCAAGCGGGATCAAGATTTTTAATTCATATTAAAGAAGACCGTGTGGGAGTCTTAGCCCATATCACTCAAACTTTAGCAGAAGCTGGCATAAGTTTATCTCATATTATGGTCAATCGTTTAGAGGAAGAAATAGAAATAACTATCCAAACAGATGATGAATCAGGAGATCGTACACAAGAATCTTTAACAAAAGCGGATTATTCAATAACTCGTCTATAAACCTTAAGCCTAGATAAACTCTAGGCTTTTCATTTTAGCTTCTATTTTTGTATAATTAAATAGACATAAAGGATGTAATTACTCACTAAATTAAAACGAATAAGGAGACTTTGATGAAAAAACTTTACATTCAGCAAGCTGTCTTTAAGATAACAGATCATTATCCTATTGTTAATGAAAAAGAAGAACCAATCTATTATGTTGATCAAGAATTTCAATTTGTTGGTAAGTTTTATAACGTAAAGAATGCAAAAGGAGATCTTATATTTACCATTGAACGAGGTTTTACTTTCTTGTTTCCTGTATATACGATTACATTTGTAACGGGCGAAACCATTAAAATTCGAACAAATTTTAGTTTCTTCCGTCATAACCTTGATATAGAAATTGATAGTTTCACATTAACTGTTGAAGGAGATTTTTTTGATCACAACTATTCTCTATATAGCGAAAGAGAAGAATTAGCAAGCATCAAAAAAAAGTGGATTAGCTGGGGAGATGCCTATGAAATTACGATTTTAGATGAGACCTTTATGGATTTATCTGTGGCAATTTTAATAGCAGTTGATGAAATAATTGATACGCAAAAGAAAAGTTCAAGCAGTTAACAGAGCATAAGAGAAGGAATGATTAGTTAGTCAGTATTATGAACTTAGGATTAGAATTAAATTAAAATAATTGTTGACATAAAAAATACAAAGTGTTAATATTACTTTCAACAACTTAAGTGAGGAAGAAATCAAATGAAAAAACAAAGTATGCAAACATTAAATTATTTCTTCTTCTTTAGCTTTTTTAGGTACAGTTTGTAGACATAAATAGACATTATGGATACAAACACAGTCATCAAACTGAATTGTATCTCTAATGGCTAAAGCTTTTTAAGTTGAAAAGAGGCCACATAGAGAAAATAATCTAAGTGGTCATTTCACAAAGAAAATGATAAATTAAATTCTACCTACCCATTTAGATTATATATCTAGGTGGGTATTTTTTATTGGGTTATATCATAGAGGAGGAAAGAGAAATGAAGAGAAATAAATGGGTTGTTGGTACATTAATGGCGGTTCTTATTGTGTTAGGAGCTTGTTCATCTAAGGAAGGGGTTGCTGGTTCAGATGAAAAAATAAAAATTGGAACTTTAAATTTTATTGAACATGAATCTTTAACAGCTGCTGAAGAAGGGTTTTATCAAGCACTTGCTGATAATGGTTATGTAGAAGGAGAAAATATTGAGATTGAATCTGTAAATGCCCAAGGTGCTCAAGATAATCTAAATCCAATGGCCGAGCAGCTTGCAAAAGATAATGATCTAATTCTTTCGTTAGGAACAGCAACCACTCAAGCTTTAGCAAATGTTGAAAAAGAAAAGCCTATTATCTTCACTGCGGTAACAGATCCTGTAGATTCTGGGCTAGTAGAAAGTAAAGATGCCCCAGGGAAAAATATTACCGGTACTAGTGATTATATGCCAATTGATAAACAAATTGATTTACTTTTATCATTAGATGAAGAGGCGGAAAGTGTTGGCGTTATTTATAATTCTAGTGAAGCAAACTCTGCGATACAAGCTGAAGAAGCCATTGAATTAATTGAAGATTCAGGACTTAGAGCGGTTGTCACGACGATCACTTCGACAAATGACGTTCAACAAAACTTATCAAGCATTGCAAAAGATATCGATCTTTTATATATTCCAACCGATAATACAATTGCAAGTACTATGCCAACTGTCAAAGATATAACAATTAAAAATAACATACCTTCTGTCCTCGGTGCTCCTGAAATGGTGGATGCAGGAGGATTAGCTACATATAGTATTGACTATACTTCTATAGGTTACCAAGCAGGCGAGATAGCTGTTGAAATTCTAAAAGGAAATACTAAGCCAGCAACGACTCCTTATCAAAATGCAGAAGAACTTATTTTAGTCGTAAATGAAGAAGTTGCAGAAGCACTCGAAATTGAT
>DXAZ01000159.1 GCA_019116785.1 Candidatus Atopostipes pullistercoris | reverse complement strand
CACGCGGTGGAGTAGCCCTGCGCTCAGAAAGTTGTGGTTCGCACGCGGTGGAATGGTCCAGCGCTCGGAAAGTCGTGATTCGCACGCGGTGGAGCGGCCTAGCGCTCAGAAAGTCACAGTTCTCACGCGGTGGAATAGCCCTGCGCTCAGAAAGTCGCGATTCGCACGCGGTGGAGTGGCCCTGCGCTCAGAAAGTTGCAATTCTCACGCGGTGGAATCACCCTGCGCTCGGAAAGTCGTGATTCGCACGCGGTGGAATGGGCCTGCGATCAGAAATTAGTGGTTCTCACGCGGTAGAGTAGCCCTGCGCTCAGAAAGTTGTGGTTCTCACGCGGTGGAATGATCCAGCGCTCAGAAAGTCGTGATTCGCACGCGGTGGATAAGTCCAACCCTCAAATACAGCCCTTCTCATACGTTGGCCAAGTCTAACACTAAAAAAATAGCCTTTCCTGTACGATGAAAGTGAACAGGTCTCATTCACATCAAGAGCTGATTAATTCATCGAATCGCATTTTTTATCAATCGCGCTTCTCACAAATTACACTTTCATCCCTTTCTCTCCGCTCAATGTCTAGAATTATTCGTGGGATAATTTTACTTTTTTCTTGTTTTTCAAAAATGATTATGGTATTGTATTTAAGTATGAAAATAGTCATTTGACTGTTTGCAAAGGAGGAAATACGATGGCTAAAGAATGCTACTTTACAGGACGTACAGCTAAAAGAGGAAATAATCGTTCATTCGCATTAAACTCTTCAAAGCGTACATTTAAACCAAACTTACAAAAAGTTCGTGTGCTAGTTGATGGTAAACCTAAACGAGTTTGGGTTTCTACTAGAGCACTTAAATCAGGAAAAGTTCAAAGAGTATAAGTTGAATAAAATAAAAACGTTGGGTTTACTTTCTGGTAAACTCAACGTTTTTTTTATGCTTTATAATCTCGACTTTGTATGGCTGCAATAATTCCTTTTTCAAAGATTAAAGTCGCTTGATTATTTAAAAATTCGTTACTGATTAGCGCTAAAGGTTGATCAAAATCTTTTCGTGTTAATTCATATTTCACATCTCTAAGAGTAAGAGCTTTTACTTTAGACATTAAAATATAAGAAAGGTATTCCATTTTGTCTATTTTATCAATTCTATACTCTCCTGGTAAAAAGTATTCAATTACATTATTTTTTGATATAAATTTTATTTTTGATATGAGAGGCTTGAATCTTTTTTGTAATACAATCATCATAATGCTGTATAAATGATCGACTCGACCTCCATACCAATTATAGACATAGATATTATTGGCATCAAAATGATTTAAAATATATTCAAAGGCTAGCTCAGCGTCTGTGTCATCTTTATCTGTCGGAAAATTTATGACTTTGGCTTTACTTTGCTCAACCAACTTTTTTTCATGGGAAGATATCGAATCAAAGTCGCCTAATGCCACATCCACTTTTAGCTTTTCTTCTAACGCCAATAAAGCTCCGCGATCAACACCGATTATAATTCCTTCTGTTTTTATTAAAGGTTGAATTTCTTCAGCCTTTGGTGCACCTAAGATAACATGGATATCTGTCATATTAATTCACCAATTTTTTTAAAGTTTGAATTTGGTCTGTAGGTGAGGTCGCACCGAAAATATTTGATCCGGCTACAAATACATCCGCACCCGCTTTTTGACAAATTTTAATGGTTTCATTATTAATTCCACCATCTACTTGAATAAGAAACTCGAGGTCGTGTTCACGACGATATTGATCAAGGTGTTCAATTTTTTGGACGGTTTCAGAAATGAATTTTTGCCCGCCTGCGCCTGGGTTAACGGTCATTACTAAAACTAGGTCAACAATGGGTAAAACGGGTTCAATAAATGAAACGGGAGTTCCAGGATTTATAACGACTCCAGGGTTGGCCCCTTGTTTTTTAATGTCTTGCATGACGCGATGAAGGTGTTTAGTTGTTTCGGCATGGACGGTGATCCCTGTGGCTCCGGCTTGAATAAATTCTGAAATCATTTTTTCAGGTTCTTCTACCATTAAATGTACGTCTAATGGTAGTTTTGTATTTTGTTTTGCTGCTGCCACAACATTTGACCCGAATGTGATATTTGAAACAAAATGTCCGTCCATAATATCAATATGAATCCAATCGGCTTCACTTTGATCAAGCATCTGAATCTCTTCGCCTAATTTTGAAATATCGGCGCTTAAAATTGAAGGGGCTATTTTACCCATTTTATTCCACTACTTTCTATTCATGATTTATTAATACGTCGGTTTTCGATTTTGAATTTCGGTTAATATTTGTAAATAATTTTCATAACGTGATTTTGTAACTTCGCCTGTTTTTACAGCGTCTTTTACTGCACATTTTGGTTCATTTTGATGTAAACAGCCTCTAAATTTGCAATTCGGGCTTAATTTTCTCATTTCAGGAAAACAATCAGATAGTTCTTCTTTTTGAATATCAGAAAAATTCAACGCACTGAAACCAGGTGTATCGGCAAATAATCCACCTAATAAAGGTAATAGCTCAACGTGTCTTGTGGTATGTTTCCCTCGGCCAAGTGATTTAGAGGTTTCAGCAGTTACTAAATCAAAGGCAGGATTTAAATAGTTTAATAAGGTTGACTTGCCTGCCCCAGATTGTCCAATAAAAACCACTAACTTGTCTTCGAAATAATTGGTAAAGATATTTTTCATTTCTTCTTTTAAATTTTCTACTTTTGCTACATTTAGTGTAATAAAAGGATAACCAATTTTTTCATAAATTTCTTTATATTGCTTGATTTGTTTTATAGTTTGTTCATCCGCTTGGTCCAGTTTAGAGATATAGATAATCGGATCGATATGTTTATACTCAAGCATAACTAAAAAGCGATCAAGTAATTGTGCTGAAAAACTCGGATGGATAACAGATGATACAATAACGCCAATATCTACATTGGCAATAGGAGGTCGTGTTAACTCGTTTTTTCTCGGTTTAACTTCTGTAAGTGTTCCTTCATTTTGGTTTTCACTTTCAAACTTTACATAGTCTCCAACTAAAGGAGTAATTCCTTTTTTCCTAAAAACACCGCGTGCTCTTGTTTGATAGACGACATCCTTTTCATCT
>DXAZ01000022.1 GCA_019116785.1 Candidatus Atopostipes pullistercoris | reverse complement strand
TACAACAAGTATGGACTGCACGTACGCGTGAAGTTATCGCAAACGATGAAAAAGTTTACGACCCACGTAAAATTATCGGCCCTGGTAAAGAAAATATTATCGAAACAACCAAAGCTAAAATGCGTGAATTTTGTTCATCAAATAAAGCATAAATTAATTCTTATACTTATTATGAAAGAGCGGAGCAATCCGCTCTTTTTTCATTACATAAGGAAGTATAAGTTATTAATTTAGCTTCACTTACCGTTTCACTAGCTTCTTTAAGGACAAGTGAGCACAAAAAGACCCCATTTTGTAGTAGATAAAATTTATTTGCTTTATCTAAAACATATTCCTCTAGTTTGGGCACTATTGAGGCTTCGGAGGATAAATCAGTGCCAAAAGAAAGCCAAAAGAAAAATCCAAATGAAATCTCAAACTTTTATCCTGATTTAAAATAAACAAAAAATAGTTTGAAGAATTTAAATTTTATAGTTTCAGTTTCAGTTTATACGTATGAAATAAATGTTTCATCAAAATCTGTACGAAATAATCTATTAGTAACATTTTAATTGATTAATTATTAGTCCTTTATGAATCGTATTGCTTTTGACGGGGGGCTAGATGAACTATACTTTCTTTGAGGTCAAAAAAACATCATAAAAAGAAAGGAAGTTAATCATGGAAAAAAGAGTAGAAGGAATATATTTGAACGTAGAAGATGCCGTACAAGCTGTAGATCGATTAAGGGAAAAAGGATATACCCATGATAATATCACTGTTGTAGCGAATGAGGAAGTTCGAAATCGTTTATCTACAAATGTTGATGCCCAAGTGACAACCGAAGATACAAAAGATCACTCTTCAATGGATCGTGTTGATAGAGAAGATAATGATGATCGTTCACTTTGGGAGTCCATCAAAGACTTTTTTACAATGGATGATTCTTATGATGAGTCCACGTTTGATCGTCCTGATTATGATGCTGATAATGACCCATTATATGCTAACCGAGAGGCCATTCGTAGAGGTGAGATTGTTGTTTTAGTGACTGGAGAACCTGATTCTCATCAAGGAATGGATCATACGGATACAGACGTTACTACCAAAGACAGCATGAATACAGATAGAGATGATCATTTCGATGACCATATCGGAACAAATAATCATTAATTAGAAAGGTTCGCACCAAAAATTTATAAGCGACATTCAATATTGTCGTTTTCACTTAGAGGGTGTCGATGAATAGTTGAACAGCCTCCTAAAATCGCTTTATTTTTTGAAGTGTTTATTTTAGGAAGAGGATATCAATTTGTTTATTGACCCCTTATTTTTATGAGTACTTTTCGGTCGCATGTAAGACTTGGAAAACGTTAAAAATTCCAAATGACTGAAAGAGGTTTAAAAGTTAAAAAGCATATTGCTTGCTGATGAATTTTAGGTTTTTTATACTTTTTATAAGATAGAAGAAAATTCAAAGGAGAGTGAATCTTTATGAGTAAAAAAGTTGAAGGCGTCTATCCGACACTTGATGGTGCGATGAAAGCCATTGAACGGTTAAAAAAGCAAGGTTATTCTAGAGAAGAGATTACACTGGTTGCAAATGAAGGAACTCGCAAACAACTCACCAAAGATGAGAAGACAGATATTCATACAGAACAACTAGATACTGAGCAGATGACACATGCTGAAAAAACGGATTCTGAGGATTCACTTTGGGACTCAATCAAGGATTTTTTTACAATAGATGATTCAAATGAAGATGCCGAACTTACTCACGAAGAAGATCCCGCCTATGAATACAAAGAACAAATCGATCAAGGGCAGCTAGTGGTTGTAGTCGATGAGCGAGTCGATCAAACCAATAGATCATCAATGACAAATACTCAACCCAATACCATAGGCCCTGATGGAACAAGAAGTTATGAAGAAGAACAAGCGCTAGGCTCAAAAGACGACAAACAAAAAGATCATGAATTATCAACAGATGAATTAGATAATTATGAACGTCATCAATAAAGCTTAAAAGCTTATTGAACAATTTTCGTTAATAATCACTATTTAGCTAGAATCTTTAGCTGTTTTCAGCTGAGGTTTTAGCTTTTTTATAGTATCAGGGATATATGTCTTTGAGTTTAGCTGAAATAGAAGAAATTGATTAGTAGCTAGAAGTAAAAAACTGGCGCCCACACGCGGGGGAGAACATCGGCGCTCGGGCTCACCACGTGCACACGCAGGGAAGAACGCCGGCGCTCGAGCTCACCACGCCCACACGCGGGGGAAAACATCGGCGCTCGAGCTCACCACGTGCACGTGCAGGGAAGATCGCCGGCACTCGAGCTCAGCAAATATAATACTTTTTAAAGATGGATATAAAACATTCAAACTTTTTCATTTAAAAACTGAAAATATATTAAATATAACTGAAGGAGACTCTATTAAAAAGCTCATTTAGCTTTCTTTCCATCCGCTATATGATTTTTTGGATAAAAGTGGACGTTTCTATATTTCTCCTATATACTTATTCCGTACATACATGCTTCTTAGTACAATCCACATTCAAAATTAAAAATTCAAAGCAAATTTCACTAAATACCAACAAAACTCAAATTAAAAATATAAAAGACAAATCGAAAAACGAAATGATATAAAGAACAAAGTGAGGATTTATTTATGAAAAAATTAATGATTAATGGTGGCAAAAAACTTTCTGGGCGAGTAACCATATCAGGTGCAAAAAATAGTACCGTAGCCCTCATCCCTGCTTCGATTTTAGCAGACAGTCCAGTAACCTTAGAAGGAGTACCCGATATTCAAGACGTGTACTCATTAATTGATATTTTAAATGAAATGAATGTAAAAACATCCTTTAACGGAAGCACTCTTCATATTGATCCTACTGAAATGGTTTCTATTCCAATGCCGAGTGGAAAAATAAATAGTCTGCGTGCATCATACTACTTTATGGGAGCTCTCCTTGGAAAATTTGGACAAGGAGTTGTAGGATTGCCAGGAGGCTGTGACTTAGGCCCACGCCCAATTGATCAACACTTAAAAGGATTCCAATCCTTAGGTGTAGAAGTCGAAAACCGAATGGGGGCTATGCACTTTGATACACCAGATACCAGAATGAATGGCGCAAAAATTTACTTTGACGTTGTTTCAATTGGTGCAACGATTAATGTCATGTTAGCCGCCGTAAAAGCAAAAGGCTTAACCACTATCGAGAACGCTGCAAGAGAACCAGAAATTATCGACGTGGCCAATCTACTAAACAAAATGGGCGCAAATATCCGCGGAGCTGGAACAGATACCCTAAGAATTGAAGGCGTTGAAAAGCTTACAGGAGTCACACACACCGTTATCCCCGACCGAATTGAAGCCGGTACTTATTTATCTATCGCAGCAGCGATGGGTGAAGATGTCTTAGTTGAAAATGTCATTGGAGAACACATAGAAAGTTTAGTCGCAAAAATGACTGAAATGGGTGTCCCACTAGAAATACAAGAAGAAAGTGTTCGTGTTCTAGCGGCTAACGAAAAACTCAACCCAATAACAATTAAAACTTTACCTTATCCTGGCTTTGCAACAGATTTACAACAACCCATCACTCCCTTATTGATGAAAACCGCCGGAGAATCCGTTATCATTGACACCATTTACCCTAAAAGAGTCAACCACATCCCAGAATTAAAACGAATGGGAGCAGATATACGAGTTGAAAGTGACACCATCTTAATTAAAGGAGTCGACAAACTAACCGGAACCCAAGTCAAAGCCAGTGATCTTCGAGCAGGAGCTTGCCTAGTAACTGCCGCACTAATGGCTGAAGGCACAACAGAAATTACCGGTGTAGAAAACATATTACGAGGCTATTCAAATATCGTCGAAAAATTAACCGCACTCGGTGCAGATATCCAGATGGTCGAAACAAAAGAAAAAATTAAATAAAAGATAAGAGGTACCCTGTGGAAAAAGATAAATTTTTAACTTACGATCAATTACAAGAAAAAACATTAAAAGAAATCTACCAAATGGCCAAAGATTTAAACGTTCCGCGATACAGCCAAATGAACAAAAAAGAGTTGTCCTTTGCCGTCATTCGCGCCCAAGAAGAAAAACAAGGCTACTTTCAAGTCAGCGGAGTCCTCGACAAAGTTCAAAACCAAGACTTCGGCTTCCTCAGACCCATCAACTACTCTTTGAGTAACGAAGATGTTTACATTTCCGCTTCGCAAATGACCCGATTTGGCCTACGCGAAGGGGATCTTGTATCCGGTACAGCTAGACCAGCTAAAGAGTCTGAGCGTTATTATGGCTTGATGAATGTAAAACGAGTCAATGGAAAAGACCCAGAGGACGCAAGAGATCGTCCACACTTTCCAGCACTCACCGCTTTATATCCAGACAGAAAAATCCAACTAGAGTCTTCAAGAAAACACGTTTCTTCTCGTATTTTAGACGTTTTGGCACCTATTGGATTTGGACAACGTGGACTTATTGTGGCCCCACCTAAAGCGGGGAAAACCACCTTACTTAAAGAAATCGCAAATAGTATTACCACAAATTATCCAGATGTCGAATTAATTATGTTACTCATTGATGAGCGACCAGAAGAAGTGACTGATATTGAGCGCAGTATTAAAGGAGAAGTGGCACATTCTACATTTGACCAGCAGCCGCAAAACCATGTACGCATTAGTGAACTTGTTTTAGAACGGGCTCGACGCTTAGTAGAAGACAAAAGAGATGTAGTTATCTTAATGGATAGTATTACCCGTCTTTCGCGCGCATACAATTTGGTAGAACAGCCAAGTGGTCGAACGTTAAGTGGAGGGTTAGATCCTGCTGCTTTATATCGTCCGAAACGCTTCTTTGGCTCCGCTCGTAACGTTGAAGATGGCGGGAGTTTGACCATTATCGCCACCGCCTTAGTTGACACTGGAAGCCGTATGGATGATATGATTTATGAAGAATTCAAGGGAACAGGAAATATGGAAATTCATCTCTCACGTCAGCTGGCTGATCGGAGAGTTTATCCAGCGATTGATATCGTCAAATCCAGCACACGTAAAGACGAGTTGATTCTATCTAAAGAAGAATTTGAAGCAGCCTTCCGTTTGCGTCGTAGTATTCCTCATGATTCACTAGATTTCACTGAGAAATTTATTTCCACATTAAACAATTACAAAACAAATGAAGAATTCATCAAAAACATCCTCGAACGCTCTCGTTAAGGAATGGAAGATTCATCAATAATTGAAGGTTTTGTATTGCGTTTTAGCATAATCCGTGCTAATATATTAAATGTTGCAAGAAAATAATTGTAATAAATTATTTTTTATTATATGATAATTTAATGTACAAACGAATAAACTATGGAGTGAAAAACTCTATGGCATAAGGAGTGAAAAGAATGAAAAGCGGAATCCATCCAGAATACCAAAAAGTCGTTTTCCGAGACACCACAACAGGTTTTGAATTTATTTCAGGATCAACACAAACTTCTGATGAAACGGTTGAATGGGAAGACGGAAACACATATCCATTAATCCGTGTTGAAATTTCATCAGATTCACATCCATTCTACACAGGCAAACAAAAATTTGCTCAAGCAGATGGACGAATCGATCGTTTCAACAAAAAATACGGTTTACAAAACGACTCAGACGAAAAATAAATCGATGAAATGTAAAATAGCTTACTGCTTTTATAGCAGTAAGCTATTTTTATTTACTGATTGATTTAATGCGTTGTATTTTCACTAAGGTACCTTTTTAAGAAAGTCTTTGTTCGTTCGTGTTCAGGATGATTAATCACTTGTTCAGGGGGTCCTGATTCAACCATTACCCCTTCATCCATAAACATGATGCGACTGGATACATCTCGAGCGAAGGCCATCTCGTGAGTAACGACGACCATGGTCAATCCTTTTTCGGCTAATAAGCGCATGGTTTCAAGCACTTCACCCACTGTTTCAGGGTCTAAAGCACTGGTAGGCTCATCAAACAATAAAATATCTGGATTCATGGAAAGGGCACGGGCGATGGCTACGCGTTGTTGTTGTCCTCCTGAAAGTTGATGGGGACGAGCATCAATATAAGGATCCATTCCGACTCGTTCTAAATTTTTAAGCGCAATTTCTTCTGCTTCTTTTTGCGAACGATTTAATATCTTGGTTTGTCCGATGGTACAATTTTTTAAAGCATTCATATTTTTAAATAAGTTAAATTGCTGGAAAACCATTCCGATTTTCGTGCGGTATTTTGTTGGACTAAAGTGACCCTCTAAGATTGATTGATCTCGATATAAAATATTGCCACTTGTCGGTTCTTCTAATAAATTTAGGCATCGAAGCAAAGTCGATTTTCCAGAACCGGAGGAACCAATAATACTGATTACTTCACCTGCACTCACTTCAAAATTAATGTCTCGTAAAACGGTATTATCTCCAAATTTCTTCTCTAAATGTTGTACTTCTAAGATTACATCATTCATTTGTCGGCTCCTTTCTTGATGTTAATAGCCATCGTAGTACTTGATTTATGCATGGTATAGGAATTAGCGCCGCCCATATATTTTTCAAGTAAAATAAGTAAACGTGTGGCAATAAATGTCATCACAAAATATAAAACGGAAGCAATAAAGAAAGTTTGGAACGTCTTATACGTGGAGCCAGCTGCTGAACGTGTAATAAAAAATAATTCGGTTACAGCAATGACATTCAAAACGGATGTATCTTTAATATTGACGACGAATTCATTCCCGAGAGCGGGTAAGGTATTTCGGATAGCTTGTGGCAAAATGACAGTTGTCATACTTTGAAAATGATTCATTCCGATCGCTTTGGCAGCTTCAGACTGTCCAGGATCTACCCCTATAATACCCCCACGAATGACTTCGGTTAAATAAGCCCCCGTGTTAATAGACACAATAATTAAGGCGGCGACCATTGAACTTAAATCGATATTGAAAAATAGTTTTGAACCATAAAAGATCATCATGGCTTGAACCATCATTGGGGTTCCACGGAAAATTTCAATATAAGCAATGATTAAAAATTCGAAAAATTTATAGAAAGCATAACGAATAGGTTTACGCTTTTTATTCATAGGAATCGTACGATAAATAGCGATCAGTAAACCAATCAAAAAGCCGACAAGAGTTGAAATAAAAGCAATAATAATCGTGTTTCGAGCACCAACAAAAAACTGGTGGCTATAAGTGCTCCAAATATTTCGAACATCTGACCAGAAACCTTTGCTTTCTCCTTGCTCGTTTAACTCAACCATATCTTCCATTAATTGATCTCTCGTATCTTGGGAGATGTTAGCTAACGCCTCATTAATAGGAGCAATTAGAGGAGAGTCAAGTCGGAGACCTACTGCAACAGAAGTATCAACATCATCTGTTTCAAACCCTTCTCCTTCATCAAAGGTTACAAAGGTCAAATCCGAATTTGAAGCAACCGCTGCTAAAGCCCCCGGTCTTTCTGAAACATAAGCATCTGTTTTATCTGAGAGGACAGAAGAAATCATTGTTGGGAAAGACTCCATGGCAGTTTGTTGGTCAACATTTGGAATTTGGTCAATCAATTCATAGTGAAATGTATTTAGTTGAGCCGTCACTCGAGCACCGTCAAAATCTGCAAGAGAGGTAGCTTTTGCGTATTGTGAATCTTTATTGACGACTAACACCATATCGGATTCATAATAACTGTCTGAAAAAGCAATCTCTCTTTTTCGTTCGGGAGTCGGAGACATTCCGGCAATTATGGCATCAATCATTCCAGATTCTAATGCGGGTGGAAGACCATCCCATTCGAGCTTAACAATTTTTAATTCAAGCCCCAATTCTTCTGCGAGTTTAGCTGCCATTTGTACATCGTACCCATTAGCATATTCACCTGGAGAGTTATCAATTTCAATAGCTCCACCAGAGGGGGAGGCTTGAGACCAGTTAAAAGGTGCATAATTAGCCTCCATCCCAACAGTAAGCACTCCTTCTTCTTCTAAACCAGAGTTAATAAGATCAAGGTCATCATTGTTTTCCTGTGCGTTTACAATAAAAGGAAACGAATAAAAAATTGAAAAGAACGCAAGAAATGAAAAAATTACAGAAAAACAATATTTGAGTATTCTTTTTTCCATTATATTTACCTCCAAACTAGTTGTTACTATTTTACAGCTTCTCTCAATAGATGTATAAAATTATCACTTAACATACATTAATGAATAAAATAAAATTGAATACTAACATATTTATATAAAATTAAAGAAAATATACTTTTTACTTGCTATGGTGTGTACTCCATAGTATAGAATAGAAAATAAATGAGTATAAATCTATTCGCAAGAATCAATAACTTTTAGATGTATTGAAAGGAGTGATTCTAAATGCAAATGAAAGAAGTTTGTGAGAAATTTGATCTCACCCCAGATACGATCCGTTATTATGAAAAGATTGGTCTGATTGGAGAGGTTCCAAGAGATAAAAATGGATATCGAGTTTTTCTTGAGAAAAACTTAAACGAGATTTATTTTTCAAAAGTCATGAGAGGAGCTGGAATACTTGTTAAAGAATTAGTGGAATATGTCAAACTTGTACAAATAGGAGAAGAGACAATTAAAGAACGAAAAAATATCCTATTAGATGAGCGAGAAAATATTCAAAAAAATATAGAAGAACTTCAAATGACCCTAAGTATTCTCGACCGTAAAATCAAGAATTATGATGAGCGTATTTTAAATTTTGAACGAGAAAAGTTAAATAATCATTTATCAAATCGTCATTAAAAAGAAAGGATTGTGAATGTTTTGAAAACGAGAAAAATTGGAAATCTATAGGTTTCAGAAATTGGGATTGGAACGATGGGTTTTTCGCATGGATATGGAGAAGTGCCCGATGAAGCTTATGCTATTGAAGCAATTAGAAAAGCTTATGAATATGGATGTAGGTTTTTTGATACTGCGGAAAGTTATGGGATGCAAATGTTTTATCCTGGACACAATGAACAATTAGTGGGTAAAGCGATAGAACCTTTTAGAGAAGAAGTAGTATTAGCGACAAAATTTCATATTCGACCGAACGAATTTGGCAAGCATCGTTCCTTGTATGACGCTATACGCGAACATTTAAAAGCCTCTTTAGAAAATCTAAGGACTGATTATTTAGATTTATATTACTTACATCGAGTCAATGAAGATGTGCCCGTAGAAGAAGTAGCTAAAGTAATGGGACAATTGATCGAAGAAGGGATTATTAGAGGTTGGGATTATCTCAGGTAGGAACAGAAACTTTAAAAAAAGCACATGAAGTCACTCCTGTAACGGCCGTTCAAAATTTATATAATATGTTGGAACGGAGTACGGAAGAAATTTTTCCATATTGTTTAGAAAATAAGATAGGCATTGTTCCTTTTTCGCCAGTAGCTAGCGGTTTCCTCTCTGGAAAAGTAACGACTGAGACAAAATTTGAAGGAGACGATGTTAGAAAATGGGTGCCTCAATTATCCGATGAAAATATTCAAGCCAATCAACCCGTTTTGGATATTATTGGAGAGTATGCAAAAGCGAAAGAGGCTACAAATGCTCAAATTTCTATTGCATGGATGCTTCATAAACATCCATATCTTGTTCCTATCCCAGGTTCTAAAAATCAAGAAAGAATTTTAGAAAATTTGAAGGCTTCAGAAGTTAAATTAACGGAAGAAGAATTTCAAGCCTTAGATGCGGCCCTAAATGAACTTGAAATCCATGGCCATAGAGGTCATATTGAAACTGAACAAGCTCCTTTTGGGAAAAAATAAAGAAGATGACGAAAAATAAAAATAATTACAGATATTGAATAAAATGAGGGCTATCAAATGGATAGTCTTCTATTTTTTAGTGGGATTTATAATAGGAGATAAGATTTCGAATTAAATTTAATATTTTTTTTATGATTGTGTGGTATCCTGTGTGGCATGAGGGAAATTAAAAAGGAGACGCGAATATGCTACAGATTAAAAATATAACTAAAACTTATGACACGGGAGCTTTACAGCAAAAAGCTCTAAATGATGTCAGTTTTAATCTTCGAGATAATGAGTTTGTTTCAGTACTTGGCCATAGTGGTTCGGGGAAAACAACACTGTTAAATATTATCGGCGGATTAGATCGTTATGATAATGGAGACATTATCATTAACGGAATATCAACTAAAAATTATTCAGATCGTGATTGGGATTCTTACCGAAATCACTCCGTGGGTTTCGTATTTCAAAGTTATAATCTTATTCCACACCAGTCGGTTTTATCCAATGTAGAATTAGCTTTAACCATTTCAGGAATTTCTTCGAATGAACGAAAGGACAGAGCCGCTAAAGCTTTAGAAGAAGTCGGTTTAAAAGAGCATCTCCACAAACGTCCCAATCAATTATCAGGTGGACAGATGCAAAGAGTTGCAATTGCGCGGGCATTAGTGAACGAACCAGATATTTTACTAGCTGATGAACCAACAGGTGCTTTGGATTCTGACACGAGCGTTCAGATTATGGAACTCTTAAAGAAAGTCGCTAAAGATCGTTTAGTGGTCATGGTGACTCATAACCCAGAACTCGCTCATAATTATTCAAACCGTATTATTGAATTACAAGATGGCGAAATTATATCTGACTCACATCCTTTAGATTTAGAAGACGAAGCAGCCATTGAAGCTGAACACAAAAATATGGGGAAAGCTTCCATGTCTTTTTTGACCGCATTATCTTTAAGTTTCAATAACTTAAAATCAAAAAAAGGTCGAACTTTTTTAACCGCCTTTGCAGGCTCCATTGGAATTATTGGAATTGCCTTGATTCTCTCTCTTTCAACAGGAGTCAATGACTACATTGATGACATTCAACAAGACACAATGACTGCTTATCCAATTACCATTGAAGAGCAATCAATCGATTTAGATAGTTTAGTTGAAATCCGAGACGAGAATATCGCAAGCTACGCCTCTCCTGAAGAAACAGATC
>DXAZ01000158.1 GCA_019116785.1 Candidatus Atopostipes pullistercoris | reverse complement strand
TCAGAATCTGAATGAGTATTAGCTGTCTCTTCTGAACAAGCGGCTACCAACAAAAGAAAAGCACTTATTGGTAGAAATAATTTCCAAAATTTCTTCATTCAACAAACTCCTCGTATAATAAGATTAGTCTTGATTGGCTAATCTTATTTAATTTCTGTATTTGTCATTTAAGGCTGACTTAAACCTGTAACTCTTATGAGTTATAATTGTTTCGTATAGATAGAGGTCGTAGTTTTTCTCCTTGAAGTTTTATCTTCCTAAAAAGACTGACGCCTCTTCTCTACGGACAGTATATGTATGAGCTGGATAGAACATTGTTTCTGAATCTCACACGAGGATATATCGTCCCTAGAGCTTAGAGGGTAACCCCTATCTAAATTTCATATAGAAAGGTTGATCCTTATGTTTTTTGTAGGTATTGATATTGGTAAACGAAACCATGAAGCAGCCATAATTGATGAAAAGGGAAAGCCAGTGGGTAAACCTATTCGGTTTAGTAACACTAAAGCAGGCAGTGAAAAGCTCCTACAATTTATTAATAACCATGAGCTATTACCTGATAATTCTATGATTGGGTTAGAAGCTACTGGTCATTATTGGCTTTCAGTCTTTTCTTTCTTAATCGATTTGAGATTCAATGTGATTCCTTTTAATCCTATTCAATCGGATACTTTGCGGAACTTCTATATTCGTAAAACAAAAACAGATACCATTGATGCGGTATTAATCGCACAAGTGGTTCGTATGGATTTACCCGATCAAGCCCATTTACCTTCCGAAGATATTGTCCGTTTAAAACAGCTTTCACGTTTCCGTTATAGCATTGTCGATCAAACTTCTGATCTTAAAAGAAAAGTGATTGCTTCTTTAGACCAAGTATTTCCTGAATATGAAAAACTTTTTTCAGATATGTTTGGAAAATCTTCCACTCAATTATTGCTTCAATCTCCTCTACCTGAGGATATACTTGAGATAGATTCTAAGAAATTGATTGAACTTCTGAACAAAGCCAGCAATGGTCGTTTAACCATAGAAAAATCAATGGAGAAAGTTCAACAATTAAAAGAACTTGCTAAAGATTCCTTTGGAATCCGAGTCGCAACAGATGTTTATAAACTGCAAATTCAATTATTACTTCAACAAATTCTTGGCTTAGAAGAACAACTGAAAACAGTTGAAGAAGAAATGGCTGAATTAGTTGAAAATCAAGACCAATATTTAACCACAATTACTGGTATTGGTCCTGTAACGGCCGCTGTTATTATTTCCGAAGTTGGTGATATTCAACGCTTCGAGCGACCGAATCAGCTCCTTGCCTTTGCAGGTTTAGATGCTTCTGTTCATCAATCAGGAGATTTCACAGGCACACGGAATAAACTATCTAAACGTGGCTCTCCTTACCTTAGAAGAGCAATTTGGCAAGCGGCATTTATTGCTTCATACCGCGATCCAGCCTTGTCTCTTTATTACCAAAGTTTAAGAAAACGTGGAAAGCATCACGGAACAGCTGTTGGTGCGGTCTGTCGTAAGCTGGTCAATATTATTTTTGCTGTTTGGACAAAAGCTAAACCTTATGAAATTCATATAAATCCTGATTTAATAGACGATTGATTTAGTTTTTTGAATAGTCTTTTAAGGGCTTATTTGTGTTGCCTTTCTTTAAAATCCCCTATAAATTCCACATAATGATTTCCTACAAAAATACTACTTACTCATTCAAGTTATTCCTTGACATCTTTATAGCTGGCTTTAATAACATTTCATCTATAAAATATCAGTAAAATTTATAAATCGTAATCGTTACGATTTACATTCTACCGATAAACAAAAAAGGTGTCAATGCTTTTATATATGAAACTTCATTCATGGTTTTGAAAAAATAAAGTATAAAATTAAAATTTTTTAAAGAAATTTCAAATAAATAAAAGAAAATCAACTTTTTTTGCAAATATTAATAATAGGAAATTAATTTTAGGAGTGAGATTATGTTAATAAAACCACGCACTAAATCTATAAATTATCTTATATTAGAATCTTTAAGTTACCGAATGAATTTATCTAATGAAGATAAGAGAAGATATCAAAATCAAATAAAAGGGTTTCAAGGCGAGCTGTTATTTGACCAGTTTATCAACCGCTCGCAGCAATCCGGCTTTATCGTAAACGATCTGTTTTTGAGTAGTAAGGACACAAATTACCAAGTGGATTCAATACTTGTTTTGAATAAGCAGTTGTTTATTTATGAAGTCAAAAATTACACAGGTGAATATTGTTATGAAAATGATTCCCTTTTTTCGAAGAATGGCTATAATCTGCAAAACCCAGTCGATCAAGTCAATCGAAAAAAATTTTACATCCATAATTGGCTTTTGAATAATGGTTACTCACATAAAGTGGAAGCTCATGTCGTATTTATAAATCCAGACTTTTATATTTATAATCTTCCACCGACAAACGCCATTCTTTTTGCAGGTCAGCTGGAGCGTCATTTTAAGGGCTTAGTAAAAAGGAATCCCTCTGTTCAATCTCAAACTAAAAAATTAGCACTAGCACTGGCTCATCAGCATAATGGAAATTATCGTCCCGATAATTTACCTTTTTACGGGTTTGATCAATTGAAAAAAGGAATTTTTTGTCCGAAATGTTTTTCCTTTGAGCACACCGATACAAGGCAGAAACGCATTTGTACTATGTGTGGACATACAGAAAAAATCGTCGACGCTATTTACCGAAGCGTCTTAGAGTTTCAAATGCTTTTTCCTGAGATACCAGTCAGTGTATCTGTGATTTATGAGTGGTGTGGAGGTAAGTATACGAAACCTAGAATTAGAAGAGTGCTAAGTCAAAAAATGACCAAGTATTCTAATGGACCAATGACTTATTACAAAAA
>DXAZ01000157.1 GCA_019116785.1 Candidatus Atopostipes pullistercoris | reverse complement strand
CTTCTTTCTATGCATGTGACGGTTTTGTTTTGAAATACAGTAATAACCGAGTACCAGCAAAAAAGATGTGATGAATAGCAATGTACTTAACGCATTAATTTCTAAGCTAATTCCTTGTCTTGCTCGAGAATAAATTTCTACAGATAAGGTCGTAAAACCATTCCCAGTTACAAAAAAAGTAACTGCAAAATCATCTAAAGAATACGTAAAAGCCATAAAAAATCCAGCGAATATTCCCGCGGTAATATTAGGTAAAATGACTTGACTAAGTACTTGCCATCGATTGGCGCCTAAATCTTCAGCCGCCTTAATCATTGATTGGTTTAATTCTTCTAAATTTGGCAAGACCATCAAAACCACAATTGGAATACTAAAAGCAATGTGCGATAAAACAACGGACATAAAACCTAATTGATAGCCAATCATTGTAAATAGTAATAAAAAACTTGAACCAATGATAACATCCGGCGAAACAAGTAAAATATTATTTGCATTAAGAAGAGCTTCTTTGATTTGATTATTTTTTACATAATAAATACCAATGGCACCCAAAGTACCAATTACAGTGGCTACGGTTGATGAAACCAAAGCGACAAGTAGCGTATGGATAACAATTTGAATTAAACGCTGGTCCGATAAAACATTTGAATAATGTTCAAATGTAAAACCCGTAAATTCATTCATTGTACCACCTGCATTAAATGAAAAATAAACCAAATATAAAATTGGTACGTAAAGCAATACGAAGACAAAAAACAGATATAACTTTGACCATTTTAAAGAATTAGTCATTACTTACACCTCTTCTCGTTTTTTTATTGCTCGTTAACTTCATGACGATAAACATCAAGACAATTAAAACAATGCCGATTGTTGAGCCCATTCCCCAGTTTTGTGTAACTAAGAAGTGTTGCTCGATGGCTGTCCCAAGCGTAATCACACGATTCCCTCCAATTAAACGAGTTAACATAAATAGAGAAAGCGATGGAATAAAAACCGCTTGGATGCCACTTCGTACACCATTCATTGATAGAGGAAGGATTACTTTTTTTATGGTTGTCCAAGTATTTGCACCTAAATCATGACTTGCTTTAATGAGAGAGGCGTCAATTTCATTTATGGCATTCATAATGGGCATCATCATAAAGGGTAATTCGATATAGGTGGCAACGAGCAAAAAACTAAAGTTCGTAAATAAAATTTGTCGATGACCAATGCCTATAAACTCTAAAAAACGATTAACACTTCCAGACTGACTTAAAATCCCAATAAAAGCATATGCTTTAAGTAAAATATTAATCCATGTCGGCAAAATAAGTAACATACGCCACAATTCTTTATGCTCTGTTTTCGTCAAAATGTAAGCCGCTGGATAACTGATAATTAGAGTAACAATTGTAATGAAGCCAGCATACAAAAAAGATTGAAATGTCATACTTAAATAAGTGATAGATGTAAAATATCTCAAAATATTTTCAAACGTAAAAGCCCCATCAATACTTAACAAAGATTGATAAATCAAAAGAAAAATAGGGGCCAGCACAAATAAAATAAGCCATACAAAATAAGGAAACATGAATACAATATCTTGGTTTTGAAAGGATTTTTTAGAATTAATCTTTTTCATACTTAGCCCTCCTCATTATCAAGAAAATATTGTTCTAAACGTTTATAAAATGCTTCTTCAGACTCATTTCGACGCATAACATGGATACTTTCTTTGGAAAAATCAAGGCCTACTGTGGAACCTTCCACCGCTTTTTTTGTGGAATGAACCATCCACTCATTCCCTACTTGATCGTACAAAATAATTTCATAGTGAACCCCTCGGAATAATTGGGTATCTACTTTAGCGACAAATTTTCCTTTTTTAGGTGAAGTAATTTCTAAATCTTCTGGTCGAATCACAATATCAACGGTCTCATCAGAGGGAATTCCACCATCTACACAAGCAAATTCATAGCCTGCAAAAGATACACAATAGTCTTTTACCATATGACCTTCGACAATATTACTTTCGCCAACGAAGTCTGCAACATAGCGATTCAATGGCTCATCATAAATATCGATGGGAGTTCCTTTTTGAACAATTTCTCCATCTTTCATGACAAAAATTATGTCACTCATCGCCAAGGCTTCTTCTTGATCATGAGTCACAAATAAAAAAGTAATCCCTAAGCGTTTTTGAAGTTCGCTTAATTCATATTGCATATCTGTTCGTAATTTTAAATCTAAGGCTGATAGTGGCTCATCTAATAGCAAAACCTCTGGCTCATTCACTAAGGCTCGGGCAATAGCTACTCGTTGTTTTTGACCACCAGACATTCCCATAATTGAGCGATTAGAAAATTCTTTTAATCGAACCATTCCTAACGCTTCTTCTACTTTTTCTTTAATTTCTTTCTTTGGACGTTTTTTCATGCGTAGTCCAAATGCCACATTATCAAAAACATTCATATGTGGAAATAAAGCATAATCTTGAAATACGGTATTCACTTGTCTTTTATAAGCGGGAACATTATTCACTTCTCGATTGTCAATGGTTATATTTCCAGAACTTGCCTCCGTAAAACCAGCAATCAAGTTTAGAATCGTTGTTTTTCCACAACCGGATGGCCCTAACAACGTATAAAACTTCCCTCTTTCTAATTGGAAGGATACGTCCTTCAGCACAGTTGATTCATCATATTTTTTCTCTACATTTTGAAAGGTCACAATGGCTTCTGTCAATTTCTTCACCTCAATTTATATTCAGTTTTAGCTCCATTAATTATATTTATTTTTCCTAAAAACACAATCACTTTTACATGAAATTTATATATTTTTTCCCATTTTCTAAACGGACTGATGGTTTTTGGTTAAATTTTCTTTTGAATACATGAATCCGCTCAAAAGCAAAGAATTGATTGATTTATACCAATGTACAATAAAGAATAACATTAAAAGATAATCGTAAAAAAAGGCAATTATCGTCTATGATAATCGCCTCTTCTTTTATATTATTCAGTTTCTATCGCTAAATATATTTTTAGGGCTTCATTTAAAAATTCAGCACTTCCTGGAGCAACCTCTTCATAATAGACTTTAAATCGCTCATCTTCTACATACAAAAAGCTCAAATTATAATGAGCCTCTTTGTTGTAGTGTCCTTCTGGCCAAGTTTGCTTTAACCAATTTTGATGAAGTTTTGCTACTTCTTGCCCTAGTTCACTTGCTGGATCTCCAAGTTTGGTGGCTTTTGCTAATTTTTCATTTAACTCTTTAGTAGAAGCTTCAAAAGTGTCGTATTGTTCTTTTGTCATCCCTAATATCTTTTTGTTTGATTGGTTAACGACTTCTTCTCCATATTTTTCTCGAATTTCTTTGCCATACTGTTCTTCATTTCTCTGAACAGTATCTTTTTTAAATGCATCAAATTTTTCTTGATCAGACATCTTAATTTCTCCTTTATTTTCTCGGATGGACTTTTCAACGGTTTCAATCAATTCATCCAAACGCTCTCTCTTTTGCTTAAGGTGAGCTAAGTGATCAAACAAAGCCTCTTCTTCATCAAACGTCTTTGAATGTACAATATCTTTGATATCCTTTAAGCTCATTTCTAATTCTCGATAGAATAAAATTTGTTGTAATAAATTAACTTCTGCTTCCCCATAAATACGATAACCGTTTGAATTTATCCTTTTAGGCTCTAACAATCCAATTTGATCATAATATCGGAGTGTCCGTACACTGACACCTGATAATTTAGCCAATTTACTTACTGTATATTCCATCTGCTCACCTCCTAAAATAGTATATACCCTTACGTAACGTTAAGGTCAAGGAAAAAGATGGAGTAAATTATAGATTCTTTCAAAATCAAAAAGCTGACCTTCATTTCTATGAAAGTCAGCCTCTATCAATACTTATATTATATTTTTGAAGTTTCTCCGACACTTTCTCCAATAATACGTACTTCTCTTTCAAGTTTAACATCAAATTTTTCTAAGATAACTTCTTGAATATGTTCGATAAGTTCAATGTAATCTGTTGCTGTTGCATGATCAATATTTACAATAAACCCTGCATGTTTCATTGAAACTTGTGCACCACCCCAAGTTAATCCTTGAAGACCTGCATCTTGAATAAGCTTTCCTGTGAAGTGCCCAGTTGGACGTTTAAATACAGAACCACAAGATGGATATTCTAAGGGCTGTTTAGACGTTCGTAAAAAAGTTAATTCGTCCATTCGCTCTTTAATTTTTTCAGGATTTCCTGATTTTAATTTAAACGTCACGTCTAAAACAATGTCATGAGTACTTTGGAGTTTACTGTTGCGATAACTAAATTCTAACTCTTCATTAGATACTTCAATAATTTCACCGTCTAAAGTAAGAATAGTTGCTTTTTCAATGACGTCTTTGACTTCACCTTCATAAGCCCCAGCATTCATATAAACGGCTCCCCCTGTACTCCCAGGGATTCCACAAGCAAACTCAAGACCCGTTAGTTCCGCTTCATATGCGGAGTGGCTGACCTCAATAATAGGCGCTCCAGAATCAGCAATTAGTCGATTTTTATTCACAGTAATATTGTTCAACTCTGTTAAAATGACCGTAACCCCTCGTATCCCACCATCACGTACAATTAAATTACTAGCATTCCCTAAAACAGTTAGTGGGTAGCCTTCTTTTCGTGTCCAATTGATTACAGCTTTTACTTCTGGAATTGAAACAGGGAAAAATAAAATATCTGCTGGTCCGCCTGTCTTTGTATAAGAATAATTTGAAAGTGGTTCATTTTCTTTAATGATTAAATTTGGAAATTGTTCAACTAATTCAGTATAATTCACTAGATTCTATCCTTTCACGTTTTATCCTATCTCAAGTCTGATAAATTAAGCGTCTTAATAATAACATGAACACCAAAAGAAATGTAGTGAATTCTCTAGTGTAAACGCCATTACTTCACTCATAACAGATTAAAACATAAAATTCTATAAAATAAAACACTTACTTGCTTTTAAGCAAGTAAGTGTTTTTCAACTATTCTTCTAATTCTTCATTCGTTTCATTATTATTCTTTTCTTCAAGGAATGTTGTATTACCAGAATCATCGGCAGCTACATAATCGACCTCAATCATTCGCTCTTTATCAATATTCAAAAGAACGCTATAAATTCGGCCATTCTTAATCTCGCTAGTAGTAAGAACATAGCTATTAATTCGAAGAGAAACCCTCTCTTCCGTGTCTGGCACATAGCCAATTTCGTGTATAATAAATCCAGCGATCGTATCCACATCATCGGCTTTAATATCTTCATCAAAATAATCATTAAAGTCTTCAATCAACAAGCCACCATTTAGATAATAATTAAAATCGTCAATTATTCGAATATCGCCCATAGTTGTTACATCGGACTCGTCATCAATTTCGCCGACAATTTCTTCCAGCAAATCTTCCATGGTTACGATTCCTTCGACTCCACCATACTCATCAATTATAATCGCCATATGTTGTTGTTCACGTTGAAACTCAATTAATAAATCATCGGTATAGATCGTTGACGGAACTAACATTGGCCGATGAGAGATTTCTTGTAAATCAATTTCTTCAAACCCACGGGCACTGGCTTCTTTTAAAAGAGTCTTCGTGTGTAAAATACCAATCACATTATCTTTTTCATCTTTATAGATTGGAATTCGCGAATAAGGACTATCAATAATGATATTTAAATTCTCTTCATAAGGATCATCAACATCAATCATAATGGTATCTGTTCTTGGTACCATAACCTCACGAGCAATTTTAGTATCTAATGATAGAACCCCTTCCATCATATCCAACTCGTCCGTATCAAAACTATCACTTTCTCGACTCTGCTCCAAAATAACCCGCATTTCTTCACGGGTAAATTTTTCTTCTTCTTCGGTAAAATCGATGGGGGTGATTTTTTGTAATAAATCTGTCGAAACTGATAACAGCCAAATAAAAGGGCGGAATATTTTTTGAGCAGCAGCTACAACACCACTAGTGAGCATCGCAATCGTTTCAGGCATCTGAAGAGCAACCTGTTTTGGAAATAACTCTCCTAAAACCAAGGTGAAATAAGATAAAATCATAGTAACGACTAATTTTGCTAGAGTCGCTGCTCCTGGAAAATCAGGCAAATATTCTGCAAACACTAAAGCAAAACTTGTAGCCGCTTGTGCACTCGATAGAAAACCGGCAAAGGTGATGGCTACTTGAATGGTTGCTAGAAAATCATCCGCATCCTCCAATAATTTCAACACCCGAATGGCTTTTTTATCACCATCTGCCGCTAATTGATTGACCTTTGTTTTATTAATTGAAACATAAGCAATCTCAGCAGCGGCAAAAAATGCGTTGATGAAGGTTAATACAATAATAATTAATAACTCTGTGTATAGGGAACTCCCGGAAGAATCCATATCTCAACTCTCTCTCCTTATTCTTTTAGAACATTCGCTTCGTTTTAATTCTGTGTCTTTTGTTTATTTTAAATAACTTATTAAAAAATCTCTTCGTATATAGCGACTTTTAAAGACGCTGTCTGTAAAAAGTAAAGTTCCAATTTATTTACCGTACTTTTTAGGTACAGAAAAGCGGCTTAGAATTTACAACTAAACCACTCTTCTCTTATTATAAAGTAAAGTCTTAAAATTTAATAGCATTTTTCTTGTATTTGTCAGCAAATCCAGTTTTTCGGAAAATCCATTTAATAATTTCTACAAAAACAATAATACTTAAAGACGCTCCAATGATTATGAGCCAGCCTTCTGTTGTTGGTAAGGTAACATCAAAGAAATCATTAATTCCTGGAATTAAGATTACCCCATACAATAAAGCTGCTGAAAGCAATGATGCACCGTTTAGATATTTATTATTAAAAGGTTTTGTACTAAACAATGAATCAAAAACATGCTTCACATTATACGCATGGAACAACTGAATCGTACCTAGGGTTGCAAAAGCCATGGTTTCAGCTAAATTAATCGCATCTACTCCTGCTCCAAGGGTTGGTGCATATTGATAACGTCCAAACCAATAGACAAATAAAGTAATCGCACCTTCAAGAATTCCTTGGTAAATAATGCTTGGAAGAACACCGTTAGATAAGAAACTAGATTCTGGAGAACGTGGTTCATACTCCATACTATCTTTCTCCGCTTCTTCCATTCCCAAAGCAATTGCTGGGAAAACATCGGTCACTAAGTTAATCCATAAAATATGAATAGGTTCTAAAATTTGCCAACCAAGTAAAGTCGCTATAAATAAAGTTAACACCTCTCCTAAATTTGCAGAGAGTAAATATTGGACAGCTTTTTGAATATTTGTAAAAACTTTACGTCCTTCTTCGACTGCTTTAACAATGGTTGCGAAATTATCATCAGCTAAAACCATGTCCGAAGCACCTTTAGAAACTTCAGTACCTGTAATTCCCATACCGACACCAATGTTGGCTTGCTTCAAGGATGGGGCATCGTTAACACCATCTCCTGTCATGGAAATGACTTTATCTTTACTTTGCCATGCGCGAATAATTCTTACCTTATGTTCAGGGGAGACACGCGCATAAACAGAATAATTTTCAATGTTATTTGCTAGTTCTTCATCACTCATCTCAGACAGTTCTGCCCCAGTAACCACATGCTCTTGATTATCTTCATCCGCTTCATCCAAGATGGTTAAACGTTCCGCAATCGCTTGGGCTGTAATGGCATGGTCACCAGTAATCATAATTGTACGAATTCCTGCACGACGCGCTTCTTCAATGGATCCACGAGCTTCTTCACGTTCCGGATCGATCATCGCGACTAAACCAGTAAAGATTAAATCCTTTTCGATCGTTTCTGTATTTATTTCAGAAGGAACTTCGTCAATTATTTTATAAGCCCCACCTAAAACACGTAAAGCTTGTTGGGCTAACTCTTTGTTTGAATCTAAAATGTGTGTTTGATCTTCTTCAGTTAATTCTCGAACGTCCCCTTTATCGAAAATTTGTGTGGTTCGTTCGATTAATTGATCGGGGGCTCCTTTAACGGTTACTAAATATCGTCCATCGTCTAGTTGATGAATGGTAGACATTAATTTCCGATCTGATTCAAAAGGAACTTCCCCAACACGAGGGGATTTATTTAACTCTGCTTCTAAATCAAACCCCTTATCCAAGGCATAACGCACCATAGCGACTTCTGTTGGATCTCCCACTAAATTTCCTTCATTATCTGTATCCGTGTCATTAGCGAAGGTAATTGATTTTACTAAGGGATGGGTTAAATCTATTTCTTCATCATCATCATGAATCGCTCCATCATAATAAACCTTTTCAATGGTCATTTGATTCAAGGTTAAAGTTCCTGTTTTATCTGAACCGATAACCTGGGTGCTTCCTAGCGTTTCAACAGCTGGTAATGAACGGACTAAAGCGTTCCTATTTGCCATATTTTGCGTACCAATGGATAAAATAATCGTTGTGATCGCTGGTAAACCTTCTGGGATAGCAGCAACCGCTAAAGAAACAGCCACTAGTAACATTTGGTCCCATGGAATATTTTGAAAGATCGTTCCCACAAAGAAAGTTAAAACAGCAATTCCTATAATCATATAGGTCAGAGCTTTTCCTAAATCTTCTTGATCTTCTTGTAAAGGAGTTTTTTTAGCTTCTGTAGTTTCAAGCATTGACGCAATATGTCCTACTTCTGTATCCATCGCAGTGCTTGTAACAACGCCTAAACCTCGACCATAAGTCACGTTTGTGCTCGAATAAACCATATTTGTACGATCAGCAATTTCAGCTTCTTCAGTAATAGTGGTCGCATCTTTTTCAGTAGGAACAGATTCACCAGTTAAAGCAGCCTCTTCAACTTGTAAAGAATTCGCTTCGATGAGGCGCATATCTGCTGGGACAACATCCCCAGCTTCTAATAAAACAATATCTCCTGGGACGATTTCCGTGCTTTTCATCACCACTGTTTTGCCATTGCGACGAACGTGTGCTTCTGGAGAAGCCATACTTTGTAAAGCATCGATAGCCTCTTCTGCTTTACTTTCTTGAAAAACGCCCATAACCGCATTTAAGAAAACAACAATCATAATGACAACTGCATCTGCGAGATCACCACTCACCAACCAAGAAACGATGGCTGCAATCAATAGCACAATGATCATAAAATCCTTAAATTGTGCAATAAATTTTTGTAAAAGTGAGGTATGTGCTCCTTTTTGGATTTCATTCGGACCATATTCTTCCAATCGTTTAGTTGCCTCGTCTGAATTCAGTCCCTTTTCGGCATTCGATTCTAGTTGTTTTATGACTTCATCACTTGACTGCCGATAAGAATCTTTTTCACTCATTTTTTAATCTTCCTCCTTATATTTCTTTATTAAGTATTCCATTTAGAGAAAACTATTAAAAAAGAGACTTATGCACAACCCAGTTTTAAAACTGGGGGCATAAGTCTCACCATTTAAGTACAGTACCAGTAAACTAATTTCTTTAGTTACTTATCGTTGTTGATACTGACGAGGGTTTCCCCTCCAGTTACTCCCTTATGAATATTCAGTTGCATGTATTATAATGGAAAGAACCCTTTAAATGCAAGTGAATGAAATTCTTTTTTATTCATTTAAATATGTTTAAGAATCTCTTCATATTCTTTCCCTACCGCTCGTAGAGTGATCACTCGTTTTTTTGGATTTTTGCCATCTGATTTCAATTCAATTTCTAAATGTTTTTCTGGAAGGTCTTCTAAAGAGACAGAAGGCCACTCAACCACCGAAATTCCATCCCCTTCAAAATATTCATCTAATCCTAACTCAGGAACTTCACTTTCAGTTAAACGATATAAATCCACATGGTATAAAGGAAATTTTCCATTAGGATACTCACGAACAATGGTATAGGTAGGACTTTTGATAATTCGTCCAACACCTAAACCTTCGCCAATTCCTTTAGTAAAGGTTGTTTTCCCAGCACCCAAATCTCCCTTAAGCAAGAGAGTCATCCCAGGTTTTAAATAGGTCGTTAGTTTTTTAGCAAATCTTATCGTTTCTTCCTCATTCTTTGTCTCAATCGTAATCATAAGATTCTCCTTATTTTAATCATATTTTTTCAATCAAATTTCTCGAGATTTCTTAATCTAGTATACCAATTTTTTAAAATAATAGTATAGTTTCATTTCAAAACTAAACTCGTTATAATAAAAGGCAGAACCCATTCATTGAACCATTAAAGTCATTTTTGACAAGATCAGAGAGAAAAATAAGAAAGGAAGAACACTATGTTACAAGTGAACGCTTTAGCTGTGGGCCCTGTTTTGGCCAATTGTTATATTATTTCAAATCCAAAAAATCATGAAGCACTAATTGTAGATCCTGGGGCTGAACCCACTACTCTGATTCGCCGAATTGAGGAGCTGGAAGTCCAACCTGTCGCTATTTTACTGACACACGCGCATTATGACCATATTGGAGCAGTTGATGCTTTGCGTGATCGTTATGAAATTCCTGTCTATTTGTCGGCTGAAGAAGAGGAATGGTTAAGCCATCCAAATAAAAATTTATCCGCGATGTTGGGAGAAGCCGTCACTGCTCGCCCGGCTGAATATTTATTTAAACCAGAGGAAATACTTGAAATTGCTGATTTCTCTTTCAAAGTCGTCGCTACTCCCGGACATTCTCCTGGAGGGGTTTCGTTAATTTTTGAGGATAATGAATTTGTAATGACCGGAGACGCTCTATTCGCAGGCAGTGTAGGCCGAACCGATTTACCGGGAAGCGAACCAAAAAAATTGATTCCAAATGTCCGCCAAAAATTATTCACCCTTCCCCCTTCATTCAAGATTTATCCTGGACATGGCGAACCTTCAACCCTCGCCCATGAAATGAACACAAATCCATTTTTTAATTAAATGGATTTTCGTAACACTTAAAAATAAGCATTTAGGAAAACATCCTAAATGCTTATTCTTTAGGTGTCTGCAATTTTTAAGAACTGTATTTAATACTCAGCTCCAGTTTCTTTCCAAGTAAAAGTACCTGTACATTTAATGACGTCATTGGCTTGAATTTGGTGACGGGAGATCAGTTGTCCTTCATCATTCGTGGCTAGTTCTGAGTAAGAGTCCACGGCTTCACCAATATGTACTTCTTTTTCAAAAACAATATTTCCATGTACCGGCTCATGAGTGGATAAAAAGTCATCCCCTAAAGCTTCTAATGTCCATATAAAATACATTGCATTATTCGCATGAAAATTTGTATCAATATCAAAATAGCCTACTTGAATTCTACGGTGTTCTGCTTTTTCTAAATTTTTAGGAACTTCTGGTTTAGGCATGCGTTTAATTCGACGGTTTTCTGTGGATCCATAGCCTTCAACAATTTTAGGTGAGATTTTCGATAATTTTCGATTGGTATCTATCAAAGCAAATACCGTCATTACGTAAACGATGAGATTGTCATTTTCATCATAAACTTCAAATTCACGATAAGTAAAAATTCGATTATATTCTCGCGCATAGGTTCTAACTCTGATTGTTTCCGTGGTTTTGGGCATACGATGAATATCAAAGTCATATTGAATAATCACCCAACTTAAACCAAGTTCTCTAACTGAAAGAGCCCCAATTTCTTCCGTTTGCTCGCCTGAAATTTCTATTAAGACACTCATTAAATGTGGCAGGGTAATTCTTCGATAGCGATCCCCTAAATAATGAGGTATTTTAATTTTCTTTTCATAAATATGTGGTTGCATGCGTTCTCCTCCTGCTTCATTTCTATAATCATTATAATGTACTTTATAATATATATAATCCATATTCTCTATTATTCTAACGTTTTTATCGCATAAAATATAGAAATTAAAGCGAAAATTCTATGAATTCACTAAGTTATTTTTACGATTATATTTAATTCAGCATGCTCTATGGTATAATTCTCATTAAGAAAACGATTAGAAATGATTAAGGGAGTATAACGTAGATATGAAAATAGATATTAAAAGAAGGAATCAATTACTCAGTCTTATAGGAGGTGTTGTTGGAGCAATTGTCGGATATTTTTATCCTGCTCTTGTGCAAGGTTATTTACCCATCATAGGAATCGGTGTTGGTCTTTTTTATTTCTTTGGTTCTAACTCTGTCAATAAAAACCCAGATAAAAAGAAAGTTACAGACTTTAACCATTATACTTGGTATGTGATTTTGAGAATTTTAATGGGGTTTTTAGTCGGAAGTGCCATTACGTCAACTATCGTATTAACCATGGATATTTTAGAACAACAAAAGCAACAGTCTTTATTTTGGAACCATTTTATTTAACTGAAAGGCGTTTTATAAATGAATTTTACGGATGTATCACTATCTAAAGCTACCATTCAAACCAATAAATTATTAAATAATATCCAAACCTTTAAATCCTTATTAGCTAAAAGTACAAAATTTATGGCGGTCATCAAAGCCAATGCATACAGTCATGGAGCAATACCTCTTGCCCGTGAAATGGAAAAAGCACATGCTGCTGATTTTTTTGGTGTCGCTCAACTCAGTGAAGCGCTGGAGCTTCGAGATGCAGGAATTCAAACTCCTATTTTAGTTTTTAACTCAATGCGTCCGAACGAAATTGAGTTAGCCATTAAACAAAACGTGGCTCTTACCGTTTTTTCAAAAGAGGTCGCCCAAGAGATTGTTCGAATGGCTGAAAATTTAAAACACAAGGCTCGGGTTCATTTAAAGATTGATTCGGGAATGGCTCGTTTGGGAGTCACCACCTTTGAAGAGGCCTTAGATGTCTATCAGTCTTTAAATTCAGAATATGTATGGATTGAAGGAATTTACACGCATTTTGCAGATGCGCCAGATGGTCAACCTGGAAACTTTACCCAAGAACAGTTTGCACGTTTTAAAAAAATTCTGGATGCTTTTTCTGATCAACAAATTTCCTTTGACCTTCGTCACTGTTGTAACACCGCCGCTACCATCAACTTTCCCGAGTATCAATTAGATATGGTTCGAGTTGGCTTAGGACTATATGGACTTGATCCTACTTTGAGTGCAAAAGGAAGGGATGTTTTAGAACCTATTGAAACCGTTCAGGCTATCGTCACTCACGTAAAAGACTTCCCAGCTGGACAAAGTGTTGGTTATGATCGAACATTTTTCTCAAAAAAACCTATGCGAATTGCAACAGTAGCCATTGGTTATGCGGATGGAGTGGCAAAATCCCTCTCTAACGTAGGATGGTTTACTTATAAAGGGCATTCTTTACCCATTATAGGAGAAATTTGTATGGATCAGTTGATGTTAGATTGTTCAGAAGTGGAAGATTTAGCAATTGGCGACACGGTTACTTATTTTGGCGATCCGAAAGACGATCATTTGTTATTGACTGAGGTTGCAAAAAGCGCAAACGCTTCGCAATACGACTTATTATGCCGAATTGGAAACCGAGTAGAAAGAGTTTATCAATAAGTTAATTAAAGATAAAATCAAAAGTTAAAAAATGAAGCTCAAGCTGAATGCTGAGCTTCTTTTTTTATCGTTGGATGAGGATATGAAAAAGGACCTGCAAAAGAGCAAGTCCTTTTATTATTTAATCTTTTATTCTCAAGGGAGAAATTAATACATTCCACCCATGCCGCCCATTCCACCTGTTGGGTCAGCTGCAGGGGCTTCAGGTTCTGGAATTGTAGCAACCGCTGCTTCTGTCGTTAATAGTAAAGCAGATACAGATGCTGCATTTTGTAAAGCTGAACGTGTAACTTTTGTAGGATCGATAATTCCAGCATCAATCATGTCTACTAGTTCACCAGTCATCGCATTAAATCCAATTCCTTTTTCGCTGTTTTTCAGACGTTCAATGATTACGCCGCCATCTACTCCAGCATTTTTAGCAATTTGACGAACAGGTTCTTCTAATGCACGAAGAATAATATTTACTCCAGTTCTTTCATCGCCTTCTGCATCCATTTCAGCTACTTTTTCTAAAATGTTGATGTAAGCCGTACCTCCACCTGGGATAATACCTTCTTCAACCGCTGCACGTGAAGCATTTAGCGCATCTTCAATACGTAATTTTCGTTCTTTAATTTCAGTTTCTGTAGCAGCTCCAACAGAAATAACAGCTACTCCACCAGCTAATTTAGCAATACGTTCTTGTAATTTTTCTTTATCAAAGCTTGATGTTGTTTCTTCTGCTTGAGCACGTAATAAAGCTACACGTTGTTCAATCATTTCTTTTTCGCCAGCACCTTCAACAATTACTGTATCATCTTTAGTAACTGTCACACGGCTTGCTGAACCTAATTGATCAACTGTGGTATCTTTTAAGTCTAAGCCTAAATCTTCAGTAATCACTGTTGCACCTGTTAAAATGGCAATATCTTCAAGGATTCCTTTACGACGGTCACCGAATCCTGGTGCTTTAACTGCTGTAACGTCCAATGTTCCACGAATTTTATTCAAAATAAGTGTTGGTAAAGCTTCCCCTTCTACATCATCAGCAATCACTAATAATGGACGGTTTTGTTGCATAATGCTTTCTAATAATGGAACGATATCTTGTACATTAGAAATTTTTTGATCTGTGATTAAAATGTAAGGATTTTCTAAATCGGCTTCCATTTTTTCATTATCTGTGACCATATATTGAGATAAATATCCACGATCAAATTGCATACCTTCAACAACATCTAAAGTTGTTTCGATACTTTGTGATTCTTCAATAGTAATGACTCCATCACTACCTACGCGTTCCATTGCATCAGCAATGATTGCCCCAACTTCAGAATCTCCAGAAGAAATAGCTGCAATTTGTTCAATTGATTCACTACTATCTACTTTTGTAGAGATTTCTTGTAAAGCTTCAACTGCTTGTTCTGTTGCTTTTTCGATTCCACGGCGAATACCCACTGGGTTTGCACCGGCTACGACGTTTTTCATACCTTCTTCTACAATAGCTTGAGTTAAAACAGTCGCAGTCGTTGTACCATCACCCGCAATATCATTTGTCTTGCTTGCGACTTCGACAACTAATTGTGCACCCATGTTTTCAAAAGTATCTTCTAATTCAATTTCTTGAGCAATAGTTACTCCGTCATTGGTAATTTGAGGTGCACCGTAAGAACGATCTAATAAAACATTACGGCCTTTTGGACCTAAAGTAACTTTTACGGTATCTGCTAATTTGTTTACCCCATCTACCATTGCTTGACGAGCATCTGCAGAATGTTTAATTTCTTTAGCCATATTCAATAAACTCCTCTTATCTTTATTGTATGTTTTCTATTTATGTTATTATTTGGATAGATTATTCAGCAACTGCGATAATATCTGTATCTTTTACCACTAAATACTCAGTACCTTCGTATTTCACTTCAGTACCAGAGTATTTTTCAAAAAGAACTTTGTCACCTACACTAACTTCTATAGGGGAGCGTTCACCACTATCAAGCATCTTCCCTTCACCTACAGCAACAACTGTTGCAAATTGTGGTTTTTCTTTTGCTGAATCTGGTAATACAATACCACTTGGAGTTGTTGTTTCTTCTTCAACAAGCTCAAGTAATACACGATTTCCTAATGGTTTTAACATTTCTTTTTCCCTCCAAAATATAATGTTTCGTTTTAAAATTAGCACTCGATACCTTTAAGTGCTAATCACATCTAATAGTATAGAAAAAAATTTAAAATTTTGCAAGAGTCATCTCTTGCAAATACACAGAATAAAGTGTGAAAATAATTTGACTTTCTTGATTAAAGTTTGCAAAACAAACTTAGTATTTAAAGATATAAACGTATTATGTTATTATAGATAAGTAGATTATAGACCCACAAAGTTAGGAGTTTACTTTTTGAGCCAAAAAAATTTATTAGGTCCTATTATCAGCCGTTTCCTATTTTTTGCTGTTAATTTCTTTTTATTAGTCCAAATCAATGATATTGAAGGCTGGAGTTTATTGTCCATTCTACTTGCATTTTTTGCAACAAGGGATTTCGTGCAAGGCATACGTTTAACTCAGATTTACTACCACCTTTTTAAAAATAATAATAACGATCAAAACAAAAAACGTTAATTCTTAGCCCTTTCCAAATTGGATGGGGTTTTATTTTTGTTAAGATTTACATATGTTCAAAAGCTTCTCCCTATTACAGAAGTGAATCATTTTTTAACCTATTTTACATTCTTTAAAATTATCCATAAAAAAATCCTTCTTAAAATAAGAAGGAAATCTATTAAATATCTATTTATTCAGTATCCTCATCATCGATAATCGAATCACTATATTGAACAAAATAAATAAGTGATTGTAATTCGTTACTTAAATCTACATTTAAAATACGTACTGACTCAGGTACAGACAAACGTAAAGGTGTAAAGTTCATAATTCCTTTTACTCCAGCTTCCGCTAAGTCATCTGCTATTTCTTGGGCTCCAGGTCCTGGAACTGCAATAATAGCCACTTCAAATTGTTGGGCTCTTATCTGTTCTTTTAATTCATCTCGATGATAAATCGGCACTCCTTGGTAAATGGTGTTGACAATCTCTTCATCAATATCAAAACCTGCACTAATGCGGATACTATTTTGACCTTGAAAGTTATAATTTAATAAGGCACGTCCTAGATGACCAATCCCAACAAGAGCGACATTTGTCAACTGTTCTTGATTTAATTGTTTACTGAAAAAATTCATTAAATCTTCTACATCATAACCATACCCGCGCTTCCCTAGAGCACCAAAGTAAGAAAAATCGCGGCGAATCGTTGCACTGTCAATTTTAACAGCTTCACTTAAATCTGCAGAAGAAACTTTTTTCTTCCCTGAACTGAATAAATATTTTAAATACCGATAATATAGTGGCAATCTTTTAGCCGTTGCCTTAGGAATTTTTTTATCATTCATTATAATTCTCCATTCTTATTCTGATATTATCTAATGTTCAAATCACTGCGATAAAAGAAGTATAGTGAATTCACAAACATTGAATCTTATTTCCATCTACTAACCATTATAGCAAGACACACTCTACAATGAAAGACATCTGAACAATTATTTCACAAATTTCACAAAAATAAAGATAATTGTATACAAAGCGCTTACATACAAGTTCTTTCCTTGAGAGGCTTCTCACGAGGAGAATTGGTAATCTTACTTGATTGTGATAAAATAAAGAAGAATTCTAGAAATGAGGAAATTTTAATTATGCTTTTACAAACACAAAATGTTACTCGCCGATTTGGTGGTGAAGAATTATTCAGTGGAATCACTTTTGAAATTAAAGAAAATGCTCGTATTGGTTTAGTCGGACGGAATGGGGCCGGAAAATCAACGCTTCTAAAAATATTAGCCGATATTGAAGCTCCTGATGAAGGACGAGTTATGCGCAAAAAAGATTTAACTATTGGCTTTTTAGATCAACATGGAGGATTAGAATCTAAGCGAACCATTTGGGAAGAGATGAAACACGTCTTTGCTCCAGTGCTTGCGATTGAAAAACAATTACGGGCAATTGAACAAAAAATGGCTCTTGAAAGTTCAACTGACGATGCGTCCTTTCAAGAAACTTTAAAAGAATATACCCGCCTACAAGAAGCTTTCGAACGGCAAAATGGTTATGGATACCGTAGTGAGATAAAAATGGTTCTCCATGGGTTTAAATTTTACGAAGAAGATTATGACAAACCTATCGCCTATCTTTCGGGTGGACAAAAAACTCGCTTAGCTTTAGCTAAATTGTTATTACAGAAAAAAGATTTACTAATCCTTGATGAGCCGACCAACCATTTGGATATCGAAACACTTTCTTGGCTTGAAAATTATCTCATCAATTATACAGGAGCTTTAGTCCTTGTTTCTCATGACCGTTATTTTTTGGATAAATTGACTACTGAAACTTATGAACTCAGCTACAGACAAATGCATTATTTCAAAGGAAATTATTCAGATTATCTGAAACAAAAAGCTGCTTTTATTGAAAAGCAAACCAAAGATTATGAAAAACAGCAAAAAGAGATTGCTGAAATGGAAGACTTTATCGCACGAAACCTTGTTCGTGCCTCAACCACTCGGCGAGCACAATCTCGACGAAAACAGTTAGAAAAAATGGAACGAATTGAAAAGCCGATGGGAGATGAACGCTCTGCATTCTTTTCCTTTCGCCCAGAACGTCAATCAGGAAATATTGTCCTTCAAGCAAAGAACCTAGCAATCGGCTATGGTCAAAATGAAGTCTTGAGTCAAAAAATTGATTTAGACATTCGTAAAGGAGATGTCATTGCTTTAATCGGTCCTAATGGGATTGGAAAATCAACCCTGCTTCGAACACTAGTTAAGCAAATTGATCCTGTTGACGGGGAGTTTAATTATGGGACAAAAGTAGATATTGGATATTACGAACAGGAACAAGAGAATCTCACCCCTTCAAATACAGTATTAAAAGAGGTCTGGGATGAGCATCCGTTAATGAATGAAGAAACGGTTCGAACATTTTTAGGAAGTTTTTTATTTCGAGGAGAAGACGTTGAAAAAACAGTTTCTACCCTTAGTGGTGGCGAACGTGCTCGTGTTTCCTTAGCAAAACTCGCTTTAAACCATGATAATTTCTTAATCTTGGATGAGCCCACAAACCACTTAGATATCGATTCAAAAGAGGTTTTGGAAAATGCTTTAATTGATTATCAAGGAACATTACTTTTCGTTTCCCATGATCGTTATTTTATTAACCGATTAGCAACCAAAGTGTTAGAAATAAATCCGAAAGGGACAACTCTTTATTTAGGAGATTATGACTATTATCTTCATAAAAAAGAAGAACTTTACGAACAACAAAAAGCAAAAGAACAAACTGTCTTAGACGAAAAGGATCTTCATTCAGATACCTCGAAAAATTTCTCTACAGAAAATGAACAAACTTTTGTTGATCGCAAAGAAAAAAAACGTCAAACCCGTCGTCTGAAACGCGAAATTTCTTCTGCTGAAGAAAAAATAGCAGCGATTGAAGAAACCTTAGAAAATCTCACCAATGAAATGAATCAACTTTCGAACAGTGAAGAGGTTTTAAAAAATGGACTTTCTGCAGAAACAAGTCGTTCATTAAATGAATTATCACAGTCATTTGATAAAGAAAGTAAAGACCTTGAAGATCTATATGAGGAATGGGAAATTCTTCATCAAGAACTTGAAAAATATACTGATTAGAAAAAGAGATGGCTAGTGAACGGAAAAACTCCCTTCACTAGCCATCTTTTTTTATTTTATTTTTTGATTAGCGAGAGCCGCCGCCACCGCCACCGCCAGCTCCTGCTCCTCCACCACCTGAGGAGAAGCCGCCACCTGTGCTGGAATGACCTCCGGATTGCATCCCTGCCGAATTTCTGGTGTATATATAGTGCCAACCATAATAACGACCATAGACATAAGGATAGGTTTCTTCTAGATAAGCCCAAGTACTTGGTTCGAACTCTTCTAAATATTTAACGACTTCTTCAGCTTTACCAAATAAAGCTGCCCAAACAATGAGTTCTTGCCAATGGTCAAAATCTGCTAAAGATCGTTCATCGATTTTTTCAATAAAATGATCAAATTGGATGATTTCATTAACGATTTTTTCGCCTTTTTCAGTGAGAGATTCAATAACTGCCGGCATTCCAAATACTTTTTCCTTTTTCACAGTCATATAATCATTTTGTTCCAGCCAATCTAAGGATACTTCATCTAAGAGTTGAACGAGATCATAGATGCTTTTTGCATTTTCTTTTGACCAGTCTGCCACATCTTCCCCTTCAATAATCCCCTCTTGATCAGCGGTTTCTAATAACATCCCCCAAATAACTTCTTCAAGTGTGCTCTCTCCCATTTCAAATAAGTCAACATATTCATCAAAGGAAAGTTTATTCATCTCAAGTTCTTCTTTGAAATCTCTAATTTGTATTTGGGCAGTTGTTTTAGATCCTAATAAGAAACGTTCTTCTTCATTCGTTTCGATTTGTAAGCGATCTTCAAAAGACCAAATAAGAAGATAGGCAAAGAAATAATTTGCAAATCCGCCACCTTCTGTGACTACCTTCTTTAAAAGATAAGCATAGTCCCCAATATCTCCATTAAGCTTTGGTGGTTTTTGAGAGGTTATGTCTTTATTTTTTTTAATCCAATCTTTGGCAAAAAAATGGTTATTTTTTTTACGAATTCTTTTTGTTTTACGTGCATAGGCTAAAGAACTTCCGGCTACCCCAAGACCAACCATAGTCATTCCAGAAAGTAAAACAATTAACCAAGTAGGCATAGGATCTGTATCGTTATAAGAAGACCCTTCCGTAGCCATTTCTTTTTGTTCAGCTAAAGTCATATTGACCGTTGAATGGGTATTAAAGGTTCCAGATGGAAATTGAGTTAAAACAATTACATCATTAGAATCTGTTAAACCATAACCAGTCCATTCCAAATGTCCATCTACAATATCAATGGGTCCTTCAAAACCAAAGCCATAAAAATCAAGAATTTCCTCGTCTAAAGGAAAAGGAGCATGGATTTCTAGGGTCATTTTATCTGTAGGGTGAGAAAGGAAAGTGTCAAAATTCCAAAACAAAGCTTGTCCATCTTCTAATTCACGAACCATATTTGAAAGAGAATATGTGACATTATACTCTTGGGGTCCATAATTACTAATTCCCCAAGCTAACTCATAGCCATTATCCACATCGATAACCCCATAATGGTACGCTTTATCTTCAAAAGAAGCATCAATATCCCAGTCTGTTTCTTCGGTAAAACCTTCGACTTGGAAATTTAATAACTCTGAATCTTGTAAATTATTCATTTTAATATAAAGTTCCGTATCTTCGTACATTTCCGTTTGACGGTTCTCACGAATAGTCGCTGAACCATCTTCATGTAATTGTACATCAATGTGTATATCTTTTATTTTATTTTCTTGAGCGGAAACGACATGACTAATAGGTAGAATAAATAGAAAAAGGATAACAGTCAGAATAGATTGTATAAATTTACGCATTCCTTCACCTCTGTTGTATTTATGGTTTGTTCTATTGATTAGTAACTTCTTTAAGCCTTAAAATGTTCAAACTTTACAAAGTTAATCCTGGTTGTGCATTAAGTGCTAGATTAGCCGTATGCTTCTTTTTAACTTCAAGGAAAGCAGCTGCACCAATCATTGCGGCATTATCCCCCGTTAATGAGAGCGGTGGGATAACTAAGCGGATATTTTCTAATTGTTCATCAACCGCTTTAGAAAGCCCTTCACGAAGACCAGAATTAGCTGCGACTCCTCCCGCTAAAATAATTTGTTTGACTGAATATTCTTTAGCGGCTCGTATTGTTTTATCTACTAAAACGTCCACGACCGCATATTGAAAACTGGTAGCTAAGTCATTATGATTAAGTTCTTCGCCCTTTTGATTTGCGTTATGAACGGTATTAATAAAAGCTGATTTTAATCCACTAAAACTGAAGTCGTAATTGTCTTCATGGATCATCGCTCGTGGAAAATGAAAGGTATCTTTCCCTAGTTGGGCCATCTCATCAATATGTTTTCCACCAGGATAAGGAACGCCAAGAACGCGACCAATTTTATCATAGGCTTCTCCTGCTGCATCGTCGCGGGTTTCGCCAATAATTTCAAAGTCCCCGTGTTCTTTCATATAAACCAGTTCTGTGTGTCCACCACTAACAATAAGCGCTAATAATGGAAACTCAAGAGGTTCAACAAGTTGGTTTGCATAAATATGGCCTGCTAAATGATTCACAGGGATTAGAGGTAAATCGTGTGCATAAGCAATGGCTTTTGCTGCATTCACGCCGATAAGCAAAGCACCAACTAATCCTGGGCCTTCCGTAACTGCTACCGCATCCAAGTCATCAAAAGTCACCTTGGCTTCCTTCATTGCTTCTTCAATAATTAAGGTAATATATTCTACGTGATGGCGACTGGCAATTTCTGGCACAACTCCACCAAATCGTTTATGACTATTAATTTGTGAAGCCACGATATTTGATTTAATCGTGTCACCATTTTCTATGACAGAGGCACTTGTTTCATCACAGCTTGTTTCAATCGATAATATTAACAAATTTCTTTCTCCCTCCTACACTAACTCTTCTACAATTTGTTTTGTTGACAATTATCATTTTAGATCTTTAATTGCATAACGATAGCATCTTCAATTGGGCTACTATAATAGGCTTTTCGTAGACCCACTTTTTCAAAACCTAACTTTTTATATAAGCCGATTGCTGGAACATTAGACGTGCGTACTTCTAAATAAAGGGATTCTACTTCGTGTTTTCGACCATATTCAATCAAATGTTCAAAAAGACTGTACGCTACCTGGGTTTGTTTATAATCCTCATCAACCACAATCATATAAATATCGACTTCTGATAAAGCAACTGAAGCAATGAGTAAGCCAATTGTTTTTTCCTTTGAGTCCGTTTGAATATTTGCGGTGAAGACAACGACATTTTCCGCTTCTAGCGTATGATAAAAGTCTCTAACTTCCCAGGGAGAACCGTTTTTAAAACCCGCTGTTGCTGTTTTAAATAACGTCTCCGCCATATCTTTTCGATTTTCATCAGATGAGATTTTTGAAATATTTATGAAGTTATTTGATTTGTAGGTACTCATTATACTCATCCACTTTATCTAAATTCAGTTCCATATCTAAGGCATCTTCTCCATTATTATGGTAATAATTTTTCTTGATTTTTCCATCTTCAAAGCCAATTTTTCGATATAAGCGCTTGGCTCCTTCATTGGACATCCGAACTTCAAGCGTCATCAATGTTCGGTCAAGTTTTTTTCCAATATTAGCAGCCAATAAGATTAAAAAAGTGGCTAGACCTTGTTTTTGATAAGGAGGAATGGTTGCAATATTTGTAACGTGGACACTTTGGGGACGCAAGGAAATGCCAATAAAAGCGATGGGCAGTCCCACATGATAACTAATCAAGAAAAAAGAAGTCCTCTTTCTCAACTCACTTTGCACTGCTGCTCTTCCCCAGGGAGCTTGACCGTCGTAACAAGCCTCTTGAATTTGAATAATCGCATCTAAGTCACTATTGGTCGCAAAACTAATTTTTACCATCTCACCATTTTCCAATTGATAGCTCTTTTGGATGAGCATCTTTTCATCTACTAGGGGTCGAAACAGCATGTAATCAACCTCCTCTTTCTTCCCAGTCACCCATTCTTTAAATTTTCTCAACCCAGTTGCCTCCTTCAAAGTCAGGATGCTCCTTCAACCAGTTTTCTTCTGCTTCAGCTAATTTTAAATAAGTTGGAGTAAAAGAATGAGCAGGTGTTGCCTCTTCTCTTTGCGCAAGAAAAGCCAAAACAGACGCTCGCGGCAAATATTGTTCCGGTCTAGCTAACCGAACTTGGTCCCCTAATTTTTCTTTAAAAATTTCAAAAAACGCTGGGGCATCCGCTCCAATCAATGTTAATGGACACGGCCATTCTTTTTGGGCTAACATTTCTGCCCATTGCTCCGCTGCCACATGCACATCTTCCATGACTTCAAGAATTTCTCCATCATTTTTTCTCGTATATAAACCGGTGTAAATATTTTGACGACGAGCATCAAAAATGGGAATAATCATCTCTCCCGTATTTTCGTCAAACCGATTCCCCACCACCACTTTCAAGCTAGATACACCTACCAATTCGATGTCTTTCGTCCAAGCTAAAGATTTTGCAACCGTCGCAGCAATTCGAAGCCCCGTGTAAGAGCCCGGTCCTTTGGCCACTGCAATCCGGTCGATCTCATCCAAAGATAATTTCGCTTGCTTTAACATCTCATCAATAATCGGCATCAGTTGCACACTATGGTTTCGTTTTACATTAATCAATTGCTCCGCCAAAATCACATCATCACTCACTACTGCCACACTCAAGGGTTGATTCGATGTATCAAATGCGAGTATTCTCATTCCAGTCACTCCAATTTCCTTTGACCTAATCTATTTTTCATTCTTTATTTTATCATAGATTAATCTTGCATGGTAGATTTCACTCTCTGTGCTTCGCAAATGAAAGAAAGAGTGCTTGTGCTTTTGAAACTTTTTAGTTCTTTTATGTAAGGAAGAATGCATTTTTTAGAATTTTGTGAGAAAATATGAAGAACGAGCTAATAAAATAAATTTAAAATTATATTAGCTGATTCATCATTATGGATTTAAATGAAGGGAAGCGAAAGAATGGTTTTTAAAGAAATAGAAAAACATGATTTACCAGATATTCAATCCGCTGGCTACTTATATGAACATGAAGAGACAGGCGCTCAAGTGTTGTATTTAAAAAATGACGACCCCAATAAAGCATTTACCATTGGCTTTAAAACACCTCCATACAATGATAATGGAATCACTCATATTTTAGAGCATTCGGTATTAAATGGGTCAAAAAAATATCCTTCCAAAGAACCTTTCGTTGAATTAATTAAAGGCTCTTTGAATACTTTTGTGAATGCGATGACTTTCTCAGACAAAACAATTTATCCCGTCGCTTCAACAAACCAAAAAGATTTTCGTCACTTAATGGGCGTCTATTTGGATGCAGTTTTTCAACCTTTATTTATTGAAAACCCACAAATCTTAGCTCAAGAAGGTTGGCACTATCATTTAGAAGATCCAAAAGAAGATCTGATCTATAAAGGCGTTGTGTATAATGAAATGAAAGGAGCTTTTGGTTCTCCAGAGCGCCAACTCTATCAACAGATTTCAGCGCAACTCTACCCAAATAGTATTTATCGCTATGAATCTGGAGGAGATCCTGCGGCGATTCCTGGACTTACTCAAGAAGAATTTGTAGATTACCATAAAAAATATTATCATCCTTCAAATTCCTTCACCATTTTATATGGTGATTTAGAGATTGAAAAAGCTTTTTATGATTTAGAGGAATATTTTAGTGGACATGGAAAACTTGCTGAAGAAGTTGATTTATCCTTTAATATTTCACAACCGGAAGCGATCGAATTTGAAGATTCCTATTCCATTACAGCTGGCGATGATCCAAAAGATAAAGATTATCTTGCAATCGGCTGGCATGTTGCAGATCCTACACAAGCATTAGATAGCTTTGGTTTGAAAGTACTGGAAGAAATTCTTCTAGGCAACAATCAATCCCCTCTTAAAAAAGCCTTATTGGATGCCAATATTGGAGGCGATATTGATGGAGGCTCAGAAGAATTAGGCTATCCTACAGCATTCTTTGTCTCTGCCAAATACTCAGATACTCAAAAAATGACAAAATTCAATGACGTCTTAAA
>DXAZ01000156.1 GCA_019116785.1 Candidatus Atopostipes pullistercoris | reverse complement strand
GTGACGGCTTTGACTTTTTTAGTTAGTCGTTTTGCGACTGTTGGATCAGTTCCAAAAGCCACGCCACCTTCAGAAACATTTGGACAAGAGATATTTAATTCAATGGCTTTAACATTGGGTGCTTCGTGGATTCTTTTACAAACTTCTATATATTCTTCTTCCGTGGCTCCAGCCACATTTGCAATGATTGGTACATCAAATTGAGCTAAAAAGGGATATTTTTCGTTTAAAATAACTTCTAAACCAGGATTTTTAAGTCCGATTGCATTAAGCATACCTGAAGTTGTTTCTGCAACTCTTGGTAAATCATTGCCGACACGTTCCTCTAGGGTAACAGCTTTCGCCATAATGGCGCCCAGTATACTCAAATCATAAAACTTTGAAAATTCTTCCCCAAATCCAAAGCATCCACTTGCTGGAATAATTGGATTTTTCAATTCTAAACCTGGTAAACTTACTTTTAATTGATTCATAATTCCACCTCTTTTATATTAAATACGGGACCATCTGTACAAATTCTATGCTTTTTATCTTTAGTGTCGCACGCATAACAAGCGCCAATCCCACAAGCCATTCTTTCTTCTAGAGAAACGTAAAGATGGGGATGATCGTCAAATGTCATTTGAAGATAATAAAGTAAAGGCCAAGGCCCACAAGCATAGATAGCATCAAACTCTTTCAGTTCATCAATCACATTTCCTACATTTCCTTTAACTCCCATAGAACCGTTATCTGTAGTGATAATGACTTCGCCTAAGACTTGAAACTTTTCAATATAATAGGCCATGTCAGCTGACCCAAATCCTAAGACAGAAGTAACTCTGATATTTTTATGCGTAAATTCTTTTGCTAGTTGGTATAAAGGGGCCACGCCCATGCCGCCGCCGACAATTAAAACTTCTTCAACATCTAAAAGATCAAATCCATTTCCCAGAGGTCCTAAAGCATCTACTTCCTCACCTGGCTCAAAAAGAGACATTGCTTTTGTCCCTTCGCCAATGACTTTGTAGACAAGATTTAATTCTTCTTCGTTGTAAGAAGCGATACTAATCGGTCTTCTTAAAATTAAATCGTCTCTTCCAGACTTCAAATGCATAAATTGTCCGGCTTTTATCTCTTTGATCTCCCGAGCATCTAAAATCAGCTCATAAGTATCTTTTGCGATGCAATTATTAGATATTATTTTCATAAGCCCTCCTGATATACAATTTGTCCTTCTACCATGGTCAACACACAGGCACCTTTTACTCGCTGATTCATAAAGGGTGTGTTGCTTGATTTGGAATGAATAAAGTTTTCATTAATAGTTACTTCTGTTTCTAAATCAAACACCGCAAAATCTGCAAGATCTCCGATTTTCATAAAGTTTCCTTGAAGGTTGAAAAGCTCTTTAGGCTTAATACTCATCCAATTTTGTAATTGTTCTAAGGTGAAGATTTTTTGTTTTTCAACAAATTCGGTATAAAGTAAAGGAAAGGCCGTTTCTAAACCAATAATTCCAAAAAGTCCGTCAAAACCTAAAGCTTTTTCTTCTTGAGTATGAGGTGCATGATCGGTAGCGATAATCTCAATATCACCATCCAACAATGCTTGAATTAAGGCTTCTTTATCTTCACGAGCTCTTAGAGGCGGATTCATCTTATAAGCTCCGTTATTTTCTTTAATATTATCTTCGCATAACAATAAATGATGAGGAGAGACTTCAGAAGTCACATTTGCACCAATCGCTTTCCCCATTTTAATGGCGGCAACACTCTCTTTACTGGAGACATGGCAGACGTGATAGTGTACCTTTGTTTCTTGAGCTAAGATGACATCTCTAGCTATTTGAGAACTTTCAGTTGCGCTTATTATTCCTTTTAGACCAAGTTCTTTATTTTTGTTTCCCTCATGCATAACACCACCATATAAAAGTGAATTATCTTCTGTATGGGCGACAATACTTTTATTGTTTCTTTGAGCTTCTAGCATCGCTTCATACATCACCGAAGCTGTTTGAACGCCCACACCATCATTGGTATAAGCAAAAGCATCTATTTCTTTTATATCCACAAGTTCATCACTTACCAACTCTCTTGTGATGGGTGCATATTGTTGTACTTTTACAATCGCATCTTTTTCAATAAATGCTTTAATTTTACGATGTTTTTTGGGGGTATCCGGTACCGGGTTGGTATTTGGCATCGCGCAAATTGTAGTAAATCCACCTTTCGCTGCAGCTTTTGTCCCTGTTTTGATTGTTTCTTTGTCTGTAAAACCCGGTTCTCTTAAATGAACATGAACATCTACTAATCCAGGCATCAATAATTTACCTTTTAGATCAATAATTTTATCTGCTGTGTATTCTTGATGGTCTATTGCATGTATCTTTTTCTCTTGAATGAATACATTGACTAGCTTTAATTGATTGTCTGTTTCAATAATCTTTGCATTTTTAAGGAATATTGTCATTATTCACCTTTCACCCATTCTAAAATCGCCATCCGCGCAAACACACCATTTTCCATCTGTCGGACTATTCGCGATTTTTCACTTTCAACAAGTCGTGAAGCAATTTCAACATCTCTATTTACAGGGGCTGGATGCATCACAATGGCATGATCTTTTAGTTGATGATACCTTCTTTGATTGAGTCCGTAGTCTCTTAAGTAGGCCGCCTCAGTCTCTATATGACGAGCTTCATTTCTATGACGTTCAAACTGGATTCTTAGCATCATTAAAACATCGACTTCGAAAATGACTTCATCTAGCTTTTTATACGTTCCATATTTTTCAAATTCTTTATCGTAATATTCTTTTGGGCTGCAAAAATAAATTGTTGCACCTAGTTCATGTAAAATTTTGGCATTACTTCTTGCAACACGACTATGTTTTAGATCTCCAACAATCGCTACCTTAAGTCCTTGGATTTTCCCAAATTCCTCAATGATTGTCATCATATCTAATAGACATTGAGAAGGATGTTCTCCACTCCCACTTCCTGCATTTACAATAGATATCCCTATATCGAGTAAATCTTTATAATAATGGTTATTTTGATGTCTGATGACTGCGATATTCATTCCAAGAGCTTTCATGGTTAGAATAGAATCATAAAGGCTTTCGCCTTTGTTGACAGCACTTGTTGTAACGTCAAAATTATAAGTATGAAAATCCATTTGTTTCTCCGCAACTTCAAAACTCATCTTCGTCCGCGTGCTGCTCTCAAAAAACATGTTCACAATACTTAGCCCATTTTTATTTAAAGATGCCCCATTTTTTATCTCGATTCCTCTTTTAGCCAATTCGATAAATTCCTCTGGTTTAAATTGTTCCACCTCTAGAAAATGTCTCATGGTAATCTCCTTTCCTATGCAAAGTAAAAAGTATTTCTTAGCAGTAAACTTGTTTGATTTTAGGCAAAAAAATATCGCGATTGAAATCTATAAGATCAATCACGATATTAAAAGAATGGAAGAAAAAACAATCCTTATAAATATTAAATTTTTTATTTTGAAATAAATCAGGAAAGATGAAAACACTCGAAGGATCATGAACATTTAATGTGCACTTCAACTTGTCTGTCTTCATTTTCTTTCCGCCTTCACATTTATTATTAATCAAACTTTAAGAAGTATAAATACTTTTCATAAAAAAGTCAAGGGGAATTATTTTAATTTTAGGCCACTGTTCTAAACACGAAGATTCTCCAATAATTTCACTCATTTGTAAATCTTCTAAAAAAATCATCATATGGTATTTTTCAATAAATTCATAACACTTGAACACTTAATTGTAATCGTTTACAGTGTAGGGGAGTTAATAAGAAATTAGAAACATAAATCTTTAAAAGAGAGGAGAATAGTAAATGGTAAATCGTAACCGAATAATTGATACATTTATAGAACTAGTTAAGATAGACTCAGAGTCAAAAAATGAAGAAAAAATTCAAAAATTTCTGAAAAGAAAATTTGAATCATTAGGATTGCAAGTTGAAGAAGATGATGCAAAAGCAAAAACAGGTTATGGTGCGAATAACTTATTGTGCACTTTACAGGGTGATGAACAAATAGATTCCATTTTTTTCTGTTGTCATATGGATACAGTAGCTCCAGGTGTCGGAATCAACCCTCAGATTAAAGATGATATTATTTACTCCGATGGTACAACAATACTAGCAGCAGATGATAAGGCAGGAATAGCCGTTCTTATTGAGCTAATTGAATTGATAAAAGAACAAAATATCTCACATGGAACAGTTGAGTTTGTAATTACTGTCGGTGAAGAAACAGGATTAATTGGTGCAAAAGCATTTGATATGGCTTTACTCACTTCTGAATATGGGTTTGTATTAGATATAGGAGGGCCGGTGGGTGCAATTGTTGTAGCTAGTCCAACACTTTATATGCTAGATATCACAATTAAAGGGGTTACTGCACATGCTGGGATTGAACCAGAAAAAGGGATATCAGCATTAGAAGTCGCATCAAAGGCTATTGCGAATATGAAATTAGGTCGTGTTGATCATGAAACTACTGCCAATATTGGTTATATTTCAGGTGGAACCACCACAAATATCGTTATGGAGAAAGTAAATTTACATGCAGAAGTAAGGTCAATTTCTACTGAATCTTGTCTTGCACAAATAGAACATATGCAAAATTTATTTGAAGCAGCCGCTCAAAAAATGGGAGCAACAGTTGAAATTAAAAAAACTAGAAGTTGTACAGGATTTAGATTAGATGAAGAGTCTCAAACAGTTAAACTGGCGGCCCAATCTATTAAACATATTAAACGAGAGCCTCATTATGAAATAACAGGTGGAGGTAGTGATGCAAACGTATTTAATGAAAAAGGTAAAGAAACAGCAAACTTATCTATAGGCTATGAAGAGATACACACGGTAAACGAGTATATTCCTATTTCAGAATTAGAAACTGCAGCAAAACTTGCCTATCAAATAGTAAATGATGTAGCAAAAATTAACTAGATTAAAAATGAAAGCGTGGTGTTTTCAATCAAATTTTCAGTGAAACAAATCATTTTAATTACGATAGGAATTTTTTTCATTGGTGTAAGTATCAATATGTTCTTAGGTCCTCATTATGTAGCAGCAGGTGGCGCAAGTGGAATCGGAATATTGGTAGAGAGTGCATTTTATATTGATCGAGCATTGGTGGTGCTTATATTAAATGTGTTGTTGCTTGTCCTTGCTTTTTTCTTTTTAGGAAAAGAAGTATTTTATAGGAGTGTAATTGGCAGCTTAATGTTACCTCTTGCTTTAGCTATTACTCCTGAAGTGATGATTATTGATGATAGGTTATTGTCTGTTATTTTTGGTAGTGCTTTTTTTGGTGCAGGAGTTGCTATACTCTATAAAATAGAAGCTTCTAGTGGAGGGACAACAATTCCACCATTAATATTTAAAAAATATTTTGGTTTGAGTCCATCTATTGGCTTACTCTGTACGGATGCAGTCATTGTATTGTTTAATATCTTTGTATTTGGTATTGAAGCCTTTTTCTTAGCGATTCTTTCTATTGTAATTACCTCAATTATCATGAACTACATTGAAACAGGTTTGAAGAAGAAGAAAGCTGTTATGGTGATGAGTCAAAACCATATAGAAGAAATAAAAGCTGCTTTACTTGAAGAGAATCATAGTAGCCTAACTGTTTTTACTGTAACAGGAGCACATGAAGAAAATCAAAAGAAAATGTTGATGGTTATTTTAGAAAATCGAGAATATCCAACGGCTATAAATAAAATTGATGAAATTGATGAGGACTGTTTTGTAATCACTTATACTATTTCTGATGTTCATGGATTAGGACTTAGTTATCAACCAATTAGTTAAAATTTAAAAGAAGAGGTGAAATTAATGAACCCCATACTTTCATTTACTATTATTATGTTAATTTGGACAATTGGAGATTATATTGCTAAAAAGACAAAATCATTAATATCCTCAATGTTAGTTGCATCTATTATTTTTATTGTTGGCTTTAAGACAAATATTTTCCCAGAGGATTTACTTACTAGTTCTTCACTCTTAGCATTAGGAAACACAGTAGTTGCTTTTGTAATTATTCATATCGGGACAATGATAAGTATCGATGAATTTAAAAAGCAATGGAAAACATTTGTTATTGGAATAGCTGCTGTTTGCGGAATAGCGATATCTTTATTTTTAATTGGTTCTTTCTTTAAAGATGTGAATTATGTGATCGCAAGTATTGCTGGAATTAGTGGAAGTACAATTTCAGTCATTATAGTGCAAGAAGAAGCATTAGCACTAGGTCTAGTGAGTGTTGCCGTCTTACCAGCTCTTATCTCTGCTTTTCAAGGAGTAATCGGCTTTCCTTTGACATCTATTATATTAAGAAAAGAAGCAAAGAGATTACAAGAAGAATATAAAGCAGGAAATCTACAGACAGAGTACGAGATAAGTGAAGAGACAGAAGATAAAACAATCTTGCCAGAAGCTTTACAAACTACTGCAGGGACTTTATTTTCAGTAGGTGTTGTTGCGCTGATTGCTTATTACATTAATCAGTTTTCCGGGGGAGTGTTAAATACGTTTGTTGTAGCACTGATTCTAGGAGTCCTCTTAAGAACAACAGGTGTTTTTAAAAAGAACATTTTAAATGGAATTGATGCATATGGATTAATGATGTTAGCAATATTAATTATTATTTTTGCTCCACTAGCAACTATTTCTGTTGATCAATTAATTGAATTAATTCTCCCACTTAGTGTAGCATTTGTCGTAGGAGTACTAGGAAATATGCTTTTCTCAGCCATTGTTGGCAAACTTCTTGGTTATAGTATGGCCATGTCAGTCGCAATTGGTTTAACTTCTTTATATGGTTTCCCAGGAACAATGGTATTAAGTCAAGAGGCCGCGAAGAGTGTAGGTGAAAATCAAGAGGAAATACAAGCTGTTGAAAATCAAATTTTACCTAAGATGATCATTGCTGGTTTTTCAACAGTTACAATTACTTCTGTTGTTTTAACTGGTATTTTAGTTAGTTATTTCTATTACTAAAAATAAAACACGAAAATTCTCCCATAATTTCACTCATTTGTAAATACGACATAAAAAAACATCGAGAAGGGCATTTTTATCCCTTCTCGATGTTTTGATCTGTGTTTTTAGTAATCTAGTTTTCTTGTTGCCATATTTTTGATAATTTCTGGATCTTTATGATTGAAAAACTGACTGGCTTCTTGGTCTAAGGTTTTAATTTGTTTTTTGTCGTCATCATCTAAAGAAAAATCAAAAATGGCTAAGTTTTCTTCCATACGTTCGGGGTGAACGGATTTAGCGAGCACGACAATATCTTGTTCTACTAACCAGCGTAAAATGACTTGTGCGACTGATTTATTGTGTTTTTGAGCAATTTTTTCTAAGACTTCATTTTCAAAAATATTGTTCATGCCTTCTGCAAAAGGAGCCCAAACT
>DXAZ01000155.1 GCA_019116785.1 Candidatus Atopostipes pullistercoris | reverse complement strand
GATTTCCCAATTCCCGAGCGATGGATCACTCCAGCGTGTGGGATTTCCTGATTCCTGAGCGATGGACTACTCCCGCGCGTGGGATTCTGCAATTCCCGATCGGTGGACCGGTCCCGCGCGTGGGATTTCCCAATTCCCGAGTGATGGACTGTTCCCGCGCGTGGGATTTTCCAATTCTTGAGCAATGGACCGTTCCCGCGCGTGAGATTTCTCAATTTCTGAGCGATGGACCGCTCCCGCGCGTGAGAATACACGAATCCCGAGCGATGGATTATTTCACCCATTATTTTATAAAAGAATTAAGTTGAATAGAAAATCGAAGATTTTCTACACCTTCTTAAAAGGCACTAAAAGATATTTTAGTATTTGTGTTTAAAAATTATTTTAAAAAAACATTTTTTCTTCAATCCCTTTTCTTAATAAAAAAATTAAGATGAATAAAAAATCAGAGATTTTTTAGACCTTCTAAAAGATCTTTAAGATCCTTAGTCTGTGCTTTCTTAGACACTTGTACAAAATAATTTGGTTAGCTTTTTTACAGTTTTTTTCGTATGTAGTGAATCACTCTACTAAACTTTTAATCGCTGTTCGTGTTCGACAGACTCTTCCCTACGCATAGAATTCTGCGATTCCTGAGCGATGGATCACTCCAGCGCGTGGGATTCCACGATTCCTGAGCGGTAGACTGCTCCCACGCGTGAGATTTCCCGATCTCCGAGCGGTGGGACACTCCTGCGCGTGAGATTGCACGATTCCCGAGCGATGGACTGCTCCTGCGCTCAGAAAACTATTATTCCTGTGCAATGGATCTTCTAACAATTTTCTATCGACCGTTTTTGTGCATTGAAATTCTATTCAGACTGAATCGGTTTAAAAAGTGACAAGTCTATCTATTAAATGTTAAAATAGTCTCAACCTCGCAGGAAAAGAGATGAATGCTATGTCCATACTCAATAATTACCCTTTAGTTGCAGCAATGGCTGCTATTTTAATTTCACAAATCACAAAGATACCCGCGGCTCATTTTTTAAAACGCCCCGTAACAATTACTTTAATGTTTTCCACAGGGGGAATGCCTAGTTCTCATTCAGCTGGAGTAACAGCTTTAATCACGGCATTTATTATTCAATACGGTTTTGATTCCCCATTTACTGCAATTGCTGCTACCTTTGGGATCCTTGTCATGTTTGATTCTATGGGGGTTCGTAGACAAAGTGGTGAACACGGAATTATTATAAATGAATTAATCCGTGAAATTCATTTACTAACAAAATCCATTACCATTGGAGAAATAGATGAAGACTTACAAGAAGATATTGAAAATGGAGCAATGCACTCTAGTGAATTTTTGGGACATAAACCGATTGAAGTATTCTTTGGAATACTATATGGAATTCTTTTATCTACCCTTATCTATTACATTTTTTATGCGTAATCAGAAATATTTATTATTTGGAGGCTTATATTTGAATGCAAGCACATGAACTATATGATGTAATCATTATTGGCGGTGGCCCAACCGGAATGTTTTCAGCCTTTTATGCAGGTATGCGTGAATTAAAAGTAAAAATTATTGAAACCCTCCCCGTGTTAGGAGGGCAAATTGAAGTCATGTACCCTGAAAAAAATATTTTTGACATCGGAGCTATCCCTTACATTAAAGGAAGCGACTTAATTCGACAACTTTCGAAGCAAATGGCGCCATTTGAAACAGAAATCTGTTTAGAGGAAAATGTTTTTGAGATTATAAAGAAAGAAGACTACTTTCTATTAAAAACAAATAAAGATGTTCATTACGCGAAAACAATTTTAATTACTACCGGTCAAGGTTCTTTTGATCCAAGAAAATTAACCATCGAACACAATAAACAGTACGAAAAGACTAATCTTCATTATTATGTAAAAGACTTAAAAACTTATGAAAACAAAAATGTGGTCATTTGCGGAGGCGGAGATTCTGCGGTTGATTGGGCATTAACTTTAAAAGATGTCGCAAAATCTGTCTCGATCGTTCATCGTCGAAATAAATTTCGAGCTTTAGAGTCTTCAGTGACTTCACTGAAGAATTCTTCAGTAAATATTTTTACCCCCTATCGCCCAATTGAAATACGAGGAGATGAAGAAAAAATAAAAGAAATTCATTTCCAAGAAACCCGCGGCGAACAAACCTTTACTTTACCGGCTGATTATCTGATTGTCAGTTATGGATTTATTTCAGATAATCGTCAATTGGCAGAATGGGGATTGGATACAGAACATGCTAGTGTCAAAGTTTCACAGCGGATGGAAACCAACATTCCAGGAATCTATGCCGCAGGGGACGTCGCAACTTATGAGGGGAAAGTTAAACTCATCGCGACCGGCTTTGGCGAAGCACCAACAGCAATTAATAGTATTATTCAATATCTAAATCCGAAAAGTTATATTCAAACCCCGCTCAGCGCAGACATGGCGGATAAATTCTCAGATCATTTTTCAAATTCTCAATAAAATTTTAAATACAACATTAGAAAGCAGGGATACAACATGGTTGAACCCACATCAAAATTAGAAAAAGCTGCAATGAAGAGACTTTTAGAAAGAAATGTAACCTTAGATGAAATTGCGGAACTGGTTTATGATTTACAAGTTCCTTATTTAGAAAATTTAACAATGGAATTATGCCTAGATAATGTGAAGGCTGTTCTTCGAAAACGCGAAGTTCAAAATGCAGTACTAACAGGTATTGAATTAGATATATTAACAGAAGAAGGCAAACTAACTAGTCCTTTACAAGAAATTATCCATAATGACGAAGGTTTATTTGGTATTGATGAAGTTTTAGCTCTATCCATTGTGAATGTCTATGGGTCAATTGGTTTGACAAACTTTGGATATTTAGACAAATTAAAACCAAAAGTAATCGATCGCTTAGATACTCACAAAGAAAGAAAAGATGAGGTCAATACTTTTTTAGATGATATTGTTAGTGCGATTGCCGCTGCAGCAGCTAGTCGCATTGCTCACTCACAACCTGAAGTTGAAAAGTACGATGTGGATGAGTCTGAACTCGAACTTTAATAAGCCTTCAAATTTTAAACTTCAAACATAAAAGCCTTTGAAGACTACGACATCCTGTAGATCATTCAAAGGCTTATTTTTTAATTTATTGAATACTTCTTTTTTTGAAATAAAAATACCCCGTAATAAAAAATGCTTCAATTAAAACGAAGACCAGAATAAAGCAATACATAAAAAACTCTTGCGGCAGAACTAAAATAATCGGATCTGTAGTCGCATTAAACAACCACGCATCATTATTAAAAAGAAGCTGATGAAACATTACAAACATCCAATCAAAATCCATTGCTAAAATAAGTAGCAAAACAAATGGAATAAATATAGCTACTTTAAATGGCTGGACTAATCGCCAAAAACCTTTCACCTGTTTTAATTTACGCAAATATAAAAAAGCCCCTACAAAAGACAAAAATAATAGCCCATAATTTAATAAAAACAAATTTTTCACTTCATAAAAATGAAAAGCTCCACTGGTTGAGACTGGAAAATCCGGTAAGGCAAGCGTCTTTATCCAAGGAAAATGCAAATATCTTAATAAAACATAATAATTTTCTAAAATATTTTCAAACGACATTCCCACTTTTTGGGGGATTTCAAAATACAAAAGCGTCCACTTATATAAAGGAATCGCCCAAATCGTCAAAGCAATCGCCGCTGTAAGAATAAATATAAAAATACTCGCTATCCCTAAAAAATCTCGTGTCTTCGTCCTCATCACTCACCTCAACTACACTTTCCACTGATCTAAAGTATCCACCACATACGTCGCAGGTGTTGGTAAATCCGCTACATCTTCCTTATGCGTAAAACCTGTAAGTACAAGCAATGTGTCTATCCCATTTCGAATCCCCGCTTGAATATCCGTCGTGTAATTATCCCCAACCATCAAGACCTCTTCTTTTTTCAAACCAATTTTTTCAAGTGCGGCTTCCATAATAATCGCTTCAGGCTTCCCGATGACTGTCGCTTCCTGCCCTGTTGAAGCTTCTAAAAAGGCAATCAAAGCACCATTCCCAGGAACTAAGCCTCGCTCTGTCGGCAAATTAGTGTCCGGATTAGTACCAACAAAAGCTGCCCCTCCTTGAATCAACAACGTCGCCTTTTCAAGCTGCGCATAATCAACCTGACTGTCCAAACCAACCACAACCGCATCCACCTCATGATCGGTCAATTCAAAATCCGCCGCCTGCAACCCCTCTAAAAGACCCGCTTCGCCAATGACATAGATCCGTCTCGCTTTCATCTTATGAAGGTAAATAATTGTGGCATCCGTACTCGTGAAGACCTCTTTTGGATATGCCTTTACACCAGAAACGCGTTTCAGCTTATTAGTCACTGTTTCGGGATTAGCGGTAGAGTTATTTGTTAAAAATAAAAAAGGCTTATTTTTTTCTCGCAAACGTTCAATAAAATCTGCCGCTTCTAAAATCTTTTCATTTCCATTATACATGGTTCCATCCAAATCAATTAAATAACCTTCATATTCTTTATGCATTTTATTCCATACCGCCTAATCTTTTTTCTTTCTTATTTTAAATTTTTCATTTTCTTTATTCTTACTTGTCTGCTTACTTTTTTGAGTTTCTTTCTTTTTTACATTCTTTTGTTGCGTTTCCTTTTTCTTTACTTGAAAACTTTTCTGTTCTTTTGACGGTTTACTAGATTTTTTATGTGAAGTTTCTTTTGGTTTTCGTTGATTTTTAGCTTTCTTTTGATATTCTTGTTTATTCGAACGTTTAGAACTTCGATTATCCTTTCGTCGGTTTGATCGCTTACCTTGATTAGAACGTTTACTTTTTTCTTTTTTAAAATACGACTCTGGATCGGATTTCACTTTATTTACTCGTTCAAAAACAAAGTACTGACAACCAAAGCTACAATACTCTACTAGATAGTCTTCTAAATTCGAAATTTTCATATCAATAGGGATTCCTTTACGATAATCTTCATAAAATCCGCGTAATCGTAATTTTTCATAAGAAATATCGCCCACTATATAATCATACTTTAACAAATAATCCGTATAACGGGTCTTCATCATCTCTAAATCAAAAGCTTCTTGATGATCTTCAATTAATTTAAATTCTACATCACTAAACTTGAAAAGCTTAGAGTCAATACGCACGATTTCTTGATCCTCATCAGGAATGACATCAATTTCAGTCAGCGCTTTATCTAGTTGTTCTTTTGAATCTGCGTTTTTTTTCTCTTCAGCCATACCATAACTCCTCTCTTGATTCTTATTTATTTTCAATTCTATTCTTTAATGGATAAGTTTTGGCTAAATAATTGCCTACGACTCCTCGTAGAAAGTCTGGAAAAATAATTTCTTGAGTACTATAAGTGTTAAGAGTATCAAAAAATGAAAGAAATGAAAAGTAGTCAATGGTTGCCAACTCGTAGTCTTCATTAGGATTAATTCGTTGATTTTCATTAAATCCTTTGAGACAGAGTTTGCCAAAAACTTCTCCTCGAAAACCAAAACCTCGTACAGGTTGATGGCTCATTTTTTGATTCACTCGATCAATTTCTTCCTCAAATTCAAGCAAATGATATCCTTTTATTTTACACTGCATCACTCGAATTGGATGAGGGAGACATTGATGCAGATCATCTGCAGTCACAA
>DXAZ01000154.1 GCA_019116785.1 Candidatus Atopostipes pullistercoris | reverse complement strand
ATTCTCGAGCAAGACAAGGAATTAGCTTAGAAATTAATGCGTTAAGTACATTGCTATTCATCACATCTTTTTTGCTGGTACTCGGTTATTACTGTATTTCAAAACAAAACCGTCACATGCATAGAAAGAAGAAGGCGGTGGTAAGAAAATGAAAAAAATAGTTCGATTTTTACTCACAATTCTATCACTTATATTATTATTGCTTGGAGTAGATCGCTATCTGATTCAATCTTCAAGACGTTCTACTGAAGGAACTTTGACCATTTATAATTGGGGCGATTACATTGATCCAAGTTTGATTACTGCCTTTGAAGAAGAAACAGGACTTCAAGTCATTTACGAAACGTTTGATTCAAACGAGGCGATGTATACGAAAGTTCAACAAGGAGGAACTGCATACGATATCGTCATTCCAAGTGAATATATGATTGAGCGAATGATTGATGAAGATTTATTGCATAAACTAGATCACTCAAAAATTGACGGCATGAATCATTTGATTGAAGATTTTCTTGATTTGCCTTTTGATCCAGATAACCAATATTCTGTTCCTTATTTTTGGGGGACACTAGGGATTGTGTATAATGATAAAATGATTCCAAAAGGGGAGATAACTTCATGGGAAGATTTGTGGAGACCAGAATATAAAAATAGTTTATTATTGATTGATGGTGCAAGAGAGATTGTTGGATTAAGCTTACAAAGTTTAGGTTATTCATTAAATTCGAAAAATCTAACAGAATTAAATGCGGCGACGGAAAAACTATCTTCACTTGCTCCAAATGTAAAAGCAATTGTCGCAGATGAAATTAAAATGTATATGATTCAAGAAGAAGCCCCCATTGCGGTTACTTTTTCAGGGGAAGCAGCAGATATGATGAGCGAGAATGAACATTTACATTATATATTGCCTGAAGAAGGCTCAAACTTATGGTTTGATAATATCGTCATTCCAAAAACGGCTCAAAATGTGGAAGGAGCGTATGCTTTTATTTCCTTTATGCTTCGTCCTGAAAATGCAGCATTGAATGCGGAGTATATTGGTTATAGTTCACCCAATCAAACGGCTATTGAAAAGTACATGGACAAAGAGATGGTTAATGATGAACAGTTTTATCCTACTTTAGAAGATGTTAAAGAACTAGAAATTTATGAAAACCTAGGATTAGAATTTATTGAAACCTATAACGATTTATTCTTAGAATTTAAAATGAATTAAAACCCGATAAATAAAAGGCATTCTGAGTGAATACAGGATGCCTTTTATTATTCGCTATTTTATTAGAAAGCGCGAAGGAAAGCTGAAATAACTTATAAAGTTGTGCTATACTTATTAGGTATATTTGAGAACGTTTTAAGGAGTTGGAAGATTTAATGAATCAAAAACAATTAGTGGGTGAAAAAGCGGCAACTTTCGTTGAAGATGGAATGGTCGTCGGATTAGGAACAGGATCTACAGCAGTATATATGGTTCAAGCATTGGCTGAACGAGTAAAAAACGAAAAACTTTCGATCGTTTGTGTTTCAACATCAAAAGCTACAGAAAAATTAGCACTTAGCTTAGGTTTAAATATGAAACCATTAGCCGAAGTCAATAAAATTGATTTGACCATAGATGGTGCAGATGAAATTTCTCCAGACTTTCATGGAATCAAAGGTGGCGGCGGTGCTTTACTTTATGAAAAAATTGTAGCCACAAATTCCAAAAAGAACCTTTGGATTGTAGATGATTCAAAATTAGTAAATACACTAGGGAAATTCCCTTTACCTGTTGAAGTGGTTCCTTTTGGTTGTGAACATTTATTTGAAAAATTCAAAGAAAAAGGTTATCGCCCAGAATATCGAAAAGACGAAGAAGGCGCCAAATTCATTACAGATTCAGATCATTTCATTATTGATTTGTATTTAGAAAAAATTGAAGACCCCAAAGCTTTTGCGAATGAATTAAAAAATGAAGTTGGCGTGGTAGAACATGGGTTATTCATTGATATTGTCGATCAAGTGATCGCTGGAACACCTGATGGAAAAATTGAAATCGAAACAAAATAACCGACTGAATAAGGAGGAACTATGCTATGGTACGTATGGTAGATTTAATTGAAAAAAAGCAGGAACATGAGACATTAACCACTGAAGAAATCAAATGGATGATTACAGGTTATACAAATGGTCAAATTCCAGAATATCAGATGAGCGCCATGCTGATGGCCATTTACTTTCAAGGAATGACTAAAGAAGAGCTACGTGACTTAACCGTAGCGATGGTCAAATCTGGGGATGAAATTGATCTATCAGCGATTAAAGGGACTAAAGTCGATAAACATTCCACCGGTGGAGTTGGAGATACGACAACGCTCGTCTTAGCGCCTCTTGTAGCAAGTGTTGGGGTCCCTGTTCCGAAAATGAGTGGGAGAGGCTTAGGTCATACAGGGGGAACTTTAGATAAATTAGAATCTATAGAAGGTTTCCATATTGAAATCACCCAAGAAGAATTTGTGAATCTTGTCAATAAAAACAAATTAGCTTTGATCGGTCAATCAGGGAATCTAACACCTGCGGATAAAAAAATATATGCGTTACGTGATGTGACTAGTACAGTAGGTTCCATCCCGTTAATCGCCAGTTCCATTATGAGTAAAAAAATCGCTTCGGGAGCGGATGCGATTGTTTTAGATGTTAAAGTGGGTACCGGCGCCTTTATGAAAAATATTGATGAAGCCAAAGAACTGGCTGAGACAATGGTTGAAATTGGAAATTCAGTAGGTCGTGATACCATGGCTGTTATTTCCGATATGAGTCAACCTTTAGGAGAAGCGATTGGGAATGCTATTGAAGTGAAAGAAGCCATTCACACCTTAAAAGGTGAAGGACCCGAAGACTTAACCGAATTATGTTTAGTATTAGGGAGTCAAATGGCTTACTTGGGTGGTGTAGGCGAAAATCTTGAAGAGGCCCGAGCAAAACTCGAAGAAAATATTAAAAATGGGAAAGCGCTCGAACAATTCAAATTGTTTATTGAAGCTCAAGGAGGAAATCCGAAGGTAGCTGATTGTCCGGATGAATTGTTACCAAAAGCGGCTTACCAAATAGAAGTTACAGCGGACCGAGATGGGGTTATTTCCAAGGTAGATGCCGAAGAATTAGGAGTAGCTGCCATGATGTTAGGTGCTGGACGTGAGACAATTGAGAGTGAATTGGACTTAGCAGCTGGTTTAATGTTACATAAAAAAATCGGCGATAAAGTTGAAAAGGGCGAAAAAATCGTCACCATTCATTCCAATAAAAAAGAAGTAGATGCTTCAGTACAAAGAATTAAAGATAATATTAAAATTAGTGACCAAGCAGAGCCTTTAACCTTAATTCATGAGATTATTCATTAAATACCAATAAAAATCCCTTGATAGAAAAATCAAGGGGTTTTTATTGGGTTCGTAATAAAGAGGACACTTATTTAAACTGAGAGATTTTTAAATATCGAAAAAAGCAGGAAAAATATCCTGCTTTTTATTTGCTTATCTTTATACAAAATGACTAATGTGAACGGTTGGCATACTTTCGTAAATCAATCCCTCGTAAATCTGCCCAGTGTGCAGATTCTCCAGAGATAATGATATCTGTTTTTGTTAATTCGGGAACAGTCTTGGTTCCAAGTAAAGTCATAGTGCGTTCTAATTCAAGTTTCCATTCATACACTCGTTCAATTGCAGTATCAACATCCTCTAAAACCATATGCATAAATTCACTAGAGATTCCGACAAGGGAAGCGCCAAGGGCTAATGATTTTACAATGTCTTGAGCGGTACGAATACCACCTGAAGAGATAATATAACTGTTGTTTTGAACTTCCATGGCTTCTAATAAAGAAACACTGGTTGTTTGTCCCCATGATTCTAAGCCATCGAGTTTTTTTTCGTGGCGGCGGAAATTTTCAATCTGGGCAAAGTTCGTTCCACCTTTTCCACTAATATCAATGTATTGAACACCAATTTCTTGAAGTCGAGAAACTGTTTCACGGCTCATGCCAAAGCCGACTTCTTTAACGATTAGTGGTACATCAATCGCTTCTAAGATTTCTTGGATATTTGACAGCCACTGATCAAATTCTCGATCTCCTTCAGGCATTACAACTTCTTGAGGAGCATTCACGTGGATTTGTAGGGCATCTGCCTGGATTAAATCGATGGCTCGTTTTGCATTCTCAGCTCCATGTCCCGCTCCGAGATTAGCAAAGACTAGTCCATTTGGATTTTCTTCACGTACAATTTTATAAGAATCAGCAAATTCAGGATGTCTTAACCCAGCACTAATTGAACCAGTTGCGATAGCAAGGCCCGTTTCACGCGCAACAATTGCTAGTTTTTGATTTAACTTCCCCGTCCAATCACTTCCACCTGTCATGGCATTGATAAAGAAGGGTGCATCAAATTGTAACTCACCTAAAGAAACAGATAGATCAATATCAGCAACATTAATTTCTGGGAAAGAATGGTGAACAAAATGAAGATCATTAAAAGAAGAGATTCCTTCTTTATAAAAATTTTCTGAAAGTGAAACATGTTCATTTTTGCGATTTGTTTGTTTGGGCATCAATATCCTCCATTAATTTTTTTTCTTTATCATAAACTGTGAGCGGTAAATTTGTGATTCCGATATTTTTCCAATTTTTAATAATTTCTAGTGCACTCTTGTCTTCAAAAACAAAAGCAATCCCTGAATCGCCACCACCAGCTCCAGAAGTTTTTGCAACTCCTCCATGTTCTATAGCCATGTCGCATAACTTT
>DXAZ01000021.1 GCA_019116785.1 Candidatus Atopostipes pullistercoris | reverse complement strand
CTTATCATAATTTAAAACCGCATAATCATATATCGCGCGCAAAGTGGCTATTTCTCGATCCTCTTTATAGCCACAACGGCATTCAATGTTAAATCGATTCACTTTTATATCATAGCTGTGACACTTCGCGCAGCAAATCCCCTTTTTAGCTGTCGCCATTTTTTCTTTTGAAATGGCCTCGGGTAAAAAAGAATTTTCAATTTGGTAGCTGGTTAGTTTTTCCAATAGGGCGTTCGGGTTCGTTATTTGTTGACGATTCTCTTTTTCTTCTTTTATGATTTGATCGATATACCATTTCAAATAGCTTCTTGGAATAATCTTTATATCCGACACTTCTGATTCTATAAATACTGCATTGTTCATTCCTGTAAAAATAGTAGCACCTTCTACCTGAATGTTGGGATTGATTTCACTTAGAATTTCTTGTACATTTCTGTAATTGCGTCGTGTTTGATGAATGGGGTTGAAATTCTTTTGAATATCATTTATCTTAACAAACCCCTCTTTGTACACAAATTCGCCTCTGTAGTTTTTGATTTCAAAAACGTAGACTTTATAACGCGTGATTAAAAGAAAGTCGCATTCGAAGGGACCAAAATAATTCATCCATAGATTAGGAATACCTATCCAATGGGGTTTCCCATATTGGTTTAAATAATCAACGACAATTTTTTCACCCGCTTCTCCAGCAATAAGCCGGCGAAGTTTATAAGTCTCTTCATCGCTTCTCAGCAAATGTCGACGGTCGGCTGCTTGGTAAAAATCGAGTTCAGTAGGTTGTTTGGCTTCTTCTTTTTGCAAATCCGTTTGGTAAATCTTCATTTAAAAATTCCTTTCTAAATTTCTTTCTATATATATGATTTGCATTTTTTCGCGATTTTCTTGAAATTATTTTAAAAAAAAGCCATTTTATCCCAAAAAAGCCAAAAAAATACTACTTCACTCGTTTCAAAGTGAAATAGTATCTTTAGTTGATTGTATTTTTAGAATTATTTAAGCTCATCAATGACCCTTAGTACAAAATATAAACCACTAGCAATAAGCGTTAAGCCGACAAGAATAGAAAGCACTGATTTTTTATCGACATCCATATCCATAACATCCATGTCCATATCTGTATCTGGTAAATCAGGAGCCTCATCTTTCATATGCGTGATTTTATGGTGTGCTTTGTCTTTCATAGCGCCATATTTATGTTCAGCTTTTCCTTTTAACTCTCTACCCTTATCATCCGTCATTTTCCCAACAACTTCATTATATTTTCCTCTAATTGTGTGCTTGTTTGGCATATTATTTCCTCCTTCAAATCTTAAAACTTTTTAATAAATATTTACCGTATTTTGTCTTAACCTTATTATATTTGACATCGTAAAAAACAACAAGTAAAGTACTTACAAAATCGCTTTTTATCAACCAAAAAATCCATCGTACAAGTTCCCCTTGTCCAATGGATAATCTTTTATTATTAAAATTTTAAATTTCATTCATTATTCTGCAATCTGTTCAAACGTAGAAATCATACTCTTGGCCTTGTTCAGCTCACGCTTTCTAACTTTTTTCGGAACAAATTGTCGTATTTCACTTTCATTATAACCCACTTGAATACGGCGATGATCAATGATTATCGGTTTGCGCAAAATTTCCGGATGATCATAAATTAATTCATATAACTCATGCAAAGACATATCCTCAATATCTATTTTTAGGCGTCTGAAAGCTTTGGAACGCGTTGAAACAATTTCTTCCGTTCCCTTAACCGTTAGACTCAAAATTTTTTTCAATTCCGTTTTCGTCGGAGGATCTTTCATAATATTTCTCTCAATAAACGGAATTTTATATTCTTCTAGCCATGCATAAGCTTTACGACAGGATGTACAGCTAGGAGATAAATAAATGATAATCACTGGTTTATCTCCTCTCCAAAATTTAATGACTCGTTTTTTTGAAATTTATTAGGATGAATAGTACTAAATATAATCAAAATCTCATCAAAAATCAATATAATTCCGAATATTCACAAAAAATTTACCCTTATTATTCAGATTTTCCCCCACCCCTCTTTCAAAACACGACTCAGAGACGATAAGTAGGCCGTTTGGTTTTCGTAACAACACAAAAAGCCATCCGTTTCTACACGGATGGCTTTTATATTTTGCGCTTAATAAATTAAACTAGTCACTTCTTCGGCTGAAATATTTCCGATATATTTTTTCAAATCAAGTTTTTCTAAAACCTCTTGGATGGCGTCATGTTCATATTTGATGCCGACAAGTTCTTTTTCGACATCCTCAATTTCACCCATACCGAAGAAATCGCCATACATTTTAATGTCCGTAATGATTCCTTTGTCAACATTTAACTTGACTTCAACAGTCCCCACACCTTCAAAACGCTCGCTGCGTTCCAAATCAAAGTTTGGAGATTCGCCATAGTTCCAGTCCCAATTTGCGGTATATTTTTCAGCGAATTTATCAATATTTTCCCAATCTTCATCCGTTAACACGTATTCTTTAACTTCTTCAGTATTTTCCACATCGAAAATATTTAAAAGTAGACGTTCGCGGAATTCTTTAGTGTTCATCGTTTGATATTCATCATCCATATAAGGCGTAATATTCGTCACACGGCTACGAATCGATTTAATTCCTTTTGATTCGAGTTTATGTTTTTTCGGACGTAAAGCACCAACGACGGCATCAATTTTTGAATCAAACATTAACGTTCCGTGAGCTGTCATACGACCATTTTTAGAATACATCGCATTTCCTGAGAATTTTTTATCACCAATTACTAGGTCATTGCGTCCACGTAATTCAGCGTCTTCAACCCCCATTTTATGCAAAGCATCAATCACTGGTTGCGTGAATTTTTTAAAGTTTCGGAAAGAATCGCCATCATCTTTGGTGATAAAGCAGAAGCATAGCACACCTAAATCGTGATAAACCGCGCCACCCCCACTAAAGCGACGCACCACATTCACCCCGTGTTCTTCTACATATTGTGTGTTCACTTCTTCGTAAGTATTTTGATTTTTCCCGATAATGATTGAATTATCATTAATATAGAAAAGCAAAATCGGCTCATCCAATTCCACTTCATTCAACAAATAATATTCAATCGCTAAATTGACGCTGGCGTCATGAATTTCTTCGCCATTTCGTTCATTTTTTACGTAATACATCCTTGTAGCTCTCCCTTACATTCATTTTTTCTGCTTTTATCATACGAGAAATCCAAATAAAAAACAGTTAAACGAGGTCAAATGACTTCATTTAACTGTTCTTTGCAGAAAAAGAGTTGTTGTTATAGCCTTTACAAATACAAAGTTGTTCTAATCGTGTTTACGACCATAGGTAATTTTTTGGACCTGCTCGGCATCCAAGCGACGGATGACTTCTTCGACCAACTTCACCGTATTCTCAAAATCCTCTTCATGAATGACGGAAGAATGTGAATGAAGGTAGCGAGTAGGCACAGTAATGGCTAGTGAAGGGATACCCTGACCAGAAACGTGCTGACTTCCTGCATCCGTACCGCCACCGGGAATTACGGTATATTGGAAAGGAATATCCAACTCTTCAGCGACCGCTACAACGAAATCACGCAGTTCTTTGTGGGCGATCATGCTGGC
>DXAZ01000153.1 GCA_019116785.1 Candidatus Atopostipes pullistercoris | reverse complement strand
TTTTTATTCATCTTAATTTTTTAATTAAAAAAGGGTTTGAAGAAAAAAATGTTTTTTTAAAATAATTATTTTAAATACAAATACTAAAATATCTTTTAGTGCCTTTTAAGAAGGTGTAGAAAATCTTCGATTTTCTATTCAACTTAATTCTTCTATAAAATAATGGGTGAAACGACCTATCGCTCAGAATTCGTGTATTCTCACGCGCGGGAGCGGTCCATCGCTCGGGAATCGCGAAATCTCACGCGCGGGAGTAGTCCACCGCTCAGAAATCGCGGAATCTCAAGCGCGGGAGCAGTCCATCGCCCAGAAATCGGGAAATCTCACGCGCGGGACCGTTCCATCACTCGGGAATCGGGAAATCCAACGCGCTGGACCGTTCCATCGCTCAGGAATCGGGAAATCTCAAGCGCGGGAGCGGTCCATCGCTCGGGAATCGTGCAATCCCACACGCGGTAACAGTCCATCACTCAGAAATTGTGCAATCTCACGCGTGGGAGCGGTCCACTGCTCAAGAATAACGAAATCCCACGCGCTGGACATATTTTCCTATACTATAATAAGATAAATGACTATAAATCGCTTGATGTACTGAAATTCTATTTAATCTTTCTTATTTTCCACTTATAATAAAAGAAAAAGCAAATTTAATTTTGAAAGGTTCTTAGATTCATGTAGAATTAAACAAGATAAAAAAACTTAATGGAGGAAATAGTATAATGAATAATTTTCCACAGATTGATAGTGATGGGACAAAAACGATTGAGGCAATCATGCACACCAACAAAGGATCAATTACTTTGAACTTGTTTCCTGAATTAGCGCCTAAAGCAGTTGAAAACTTTATAGGCCTAGCAAAAGATAACTATTATAATGGAATTATTTTTCACCGTGTCATATCCGATTTCATGATTCAGGGAGGAGACCCAACAGGAACAGGAATGGGCGGAGAAAGTATTTGGGGCGAACAATTTGAAGATGAATTTACTTCTTCTTTATTTAATATCCGCGGAGCTCTATCAATGGCAAACTCAGGTCCAAATACGAATGGGAGTCAGTTTTTTATTGTAACCGCATCGAATGTCCCTAATCAAATGATTGAACAGATGGAAGGAGCCGGTTATCCCGAAGAAATTATTAAAGCGTATAAAGAAAAGGGAGGAACTCCTTGGTTAGACCAACGACATACTGTCTTTGGCCATGTTGTTGAGGGAATGGATGTTGTAGATGCGATTGATACAACAGAAACAAACCCTTCCGATCGACCGGTTGAGGATGTTGTAATAGAGTCTATCGACATTAACGAATAATTAATATCTTACAGTTGAAGGATGATCATTTATTATGTTAGGAGCAATTGAAGCTGGAGGTACAAAATTTATATGTGCAGTCAGTGATGACGAGTTAAATATTATAGAAAAAATTTCTATTCCAACGACAGAACCTGAAGAAACGTTTGCGAAAGTTTTTGCGTTTTTTGATCGATTTGATTTAAAAGCAATTGGAATCGGTTCGTTTGGACCGATTGATACCGACAAACAATCTTCAACCTATGGCTACATTACCTCTACACCGAAGTTGAAATGGCAAAACACAGATTTTCAAGGTGTATTTGCTCGCCGTTATCAAGTGCCTGTAGGTTGGAATACAGATGTAAATGCGGCAGCTTTAGGAGAAGTAAGTTTAGGCGCAGCACGTGATAAGGATTCATGTGTTTATATAACCGTTGGAACAGGGATTGGTGGGGGAGCTTTTATTAATGGTGAACCTCTGACTGGAATCAGCCATCCAGAAATGGGACACTTCTATCCGCCTAAGCACGCAGAAGATACGTACGAAGGGTGTTGTGATTTCCATGGAGATTGTTTAGAAGGTTTAGCTTCTGGTCCGGCTATTGAAGGAAGATTTGGAATAAAAGCCGAACAATTATCCAAAGATCATAAAGCGTGGGATATTGAAGCACATTATCTTGCACATGCGGCAATGGCTTATACCACAATCCTAAGTCCAGCTTGTATTATTTTTGGTGGAGGAGTTATGAATCAGGATCATTTAATTGAAAAAGTTCGCGAGAAGTTTGAAGAGATATTAAATAATTACTTGAGACTGCCTTCACTCGATGAATATATTATTTTACCCGGTTTAGGTGATGAAGCAGGAATTAAAGGAAGTTTATTACTCGCAAAAAGAGCTTTAAAAAATATTTAAACAAAGATTACAAGCAGTTGTCTTAATTAAATGGGCATCTGCTTTTTTAATTTAAATTAATAATAAAAGCTCGTTTTTTTGAAAATGGTTATTGTAATCGTATTCATAGAAGAAATGCTTTAAATATATTCATATTAAATGTTACAATAGAGTTAATATTAACATTCTTGAAAATAGCGACTGTAGTTTCGCTACTTAAAGAGGTGAAAGGATGGGCTACAAAGATTATAAAATAGGAGATATATTAAATGTCACGGTGACTGGGATTCAGCCGTATGGTGTTTTTGCAGCACTTGATGAAGAAACCCAAGGATTAATTCACATATCTGAAGTAAAACATGGATATGTAGAAAATTTAAAAGAACTTTTTGAAATTGGAGAAGAGATTGAAGTGATGATTCTAGACATTGATGAATTTGATGGAAGAATCAGTCTGTCCCTTCGTTCATTACAAAAAACGAAACATCATCCTTTTTCAAATCGAAACAAAAATCCTAGATATGGCAAGCAAACAGGTATAGGGTTTGAAACATTAGAAAAAAAGCTTCCCCTTTGGATAGACGTGGCACTTAATCGTATTGAGGAAAAATATGAGAAGTAACTGTTGTTGAAGGGTCATTATACAATGATTGTAGTAAAGGAGAGCAGTGGAATGTCGGAAAATAATCCATGCGTAGCATATACAGTTATTACCAAAAGAGATGATGGGAAATTGATGTTTCTTGTAAAAAAAGATGAAGCAGAATTTGCTTTCCCATTAACAACTTATGAAAAAAATGGCACTGGCCTTGCTTCCGTGATTGAAGAAATCAAAGTGGCATTAGATTTAGATATTGAACAATTAGAACTCACTGAATTGATTAATACAGTGATAGCGGGGGAAAAGATCCCGCTATTTGTATTTAGTTATCAAGATGATAATGTACAACTAGATGAAGTAGTAAAACCAACTTTAGCTCTTCAATGGCAGGTTTCTGATAATTTTACAGAAACTTTAAACAAATATGAGATTTCTGGAGTTCCTAATTTTGACTAGTAATTCTAGAGAAAATTGAATGTTTGGTGCTATTTTTTGATACGCAAAAAGTGTGAAATAAAATATAGATACTTTTGTAAAATTCTTGAATTTATAGGAGCTAATCCGCTAAACTAGTTAACGAATAAGAGAGTTTAAATTTAGATAATTTTGGAGGATGTAAAAATGACACATTTATCATTTGATTATTCAAATGTTGTAGACCAATACGTCAGCAAAGATGAATTGGATAATATCCAAGCACAAGTAACTTTAGCTGATAAAGATTTAAGAGAAGGTACAGGTGCAGGAAACGATTTCTTAGGTTGGATTGATTGGCCAGAAAATTATGATAAAGAAGAATATGACCGTATCAAAAAAACAGCTGAAAAAATCCAAGATAATTCAGAAGTTTTAATTGTTATTGGAATTGGTGGATCTTATTTAGGTGCACGCGCAGCGATTGAGTTTTTGTCTCACTCCTTTGTCGACCAACTCGATGGAGAGACAAGAAAAGCTCCAAAGATTTATTATGCTGGAAATAATATTAGTTCTACCTATTTAGCTGATTTAGTAGAAGTTGTAAAAGATAAAGACTTCTCAGTAAATGTCATTTCAAAATCTGGGACAACCACAGAACCAGCGATTGCTTTTAGAGTTTTCAAAGAATTATTGACTGAAAAATATGGAGAAGCCCAACTAAAGGATCGTATATTTGTAACGACAGATGCAAAAAAAGGTGCCTTGAAAACATTAGCAGATGCTGAAGGATATGAAACTTTTGTAATCCCAGACAATATTGGTGGGCGTTTTACAGTTTTAACACCAGTTGGGTTATTGCCAATTGCTGTAGCAGGTGGAGACATTGATGAATTAATGCGCGGAGCCCAAGACGCTCGTAAAGCTTATGCAAGTTCTGATTTATCAGAAAATGAAGCCTATCAATATGCAGCCATCCGAAATATCTTATACCGCAAAGGAAAAACGATTGAAATGCTCGTAAATTATGAACCTCGTTTACGTTTCTTCAATGAATGGTGGCGTCAATTGTTTGGCGAATCTGAAGGAAAGGATCAACGAGGAATCTATCCAACAAGTGGTAATTTCTCAACAGATTTACATTCTGTTGGTCAATATGTACAAGATGGTCGTCGAGATTTAATGGAAACTGTAGTAAATATTCAAAAACCAGCTCGTTCTATTGATATCCCTAAACAAGCGGATGATTTAGATGGTTTAGGTTATTTAGAAGGAAAAGATGTAGATTTTGTTAATGACAATGCCTTCCAAGGAACATTACTTGCTCATGTAGATGGTGGGGTACCAACATTTGTATTGAATGCACCAGATACGTCTGCTTATACGCTAGGACATTTATTCTATTTCTTTGAAATTGCTGTTGGAATTTCAGGGTATTTAAATGCCGTAAATCCATTTGATCAACCTGGGGTAGAAGCATACAAAGAAAATATGTTTGCTCTATTAGGTAAACCAGGATTTGAAAAACTATCTAAAAAATTACAAGATCGATTAAATAAATAAAATAATTTTAAATAAAAAGAGCTGTAATGGATTAATTCATACAGCTCTTTTATTATGTCTTTTATTTCGGTTGTATTATTTAAAATCTCAAAAAACAATAAGAAGATGAACAAAAAATGAACGATTACTTTATGTAATCTAAAAACTTTCAATAGTAACCTGATAAAAAGAATCCAACGTAAACAAATCAATTGAAAATAGAAAGGGTTTTCTTTTATAATTAATGATGGAAAAGGATGTGGGGGGAATGGAGAGCATTACTTAATGAAAAATATAAAACAAAAAGAATCGTAATCTAAACCCCTGTTCTAATCGCTTTTATAATATTTGGATAAAATAAAAGAAGACTTTTTTAGAAAAGTAGTTGACATACTTTTTGTGAGATGATAATATATTCTTCGTTGCTTGATTTCGAGCAAACATAAAAAACAAATTATTTTAATTCTATAGATTCTTTTGCTCAAGGAAATAACGAGCTAAAAAAAGTTTCTAAAATATAAAATAAACATTGACAAATTTAAATGATTTAGATATACTATCTAAGCTGACTAAATGGCGCTTGGCGCTTACGAAAAATGTTTAATTGTTATCTAATACCATTGAATAATTTAGTCAAATGAAGTATAGATCTTTGAAAACTGAACAAAGTAATACAACCAAAATGTGCAGGGGTCTTCTATCAATACGATTGATAGTTAAGACAACACAAGTTAATTTTTTAAAATTTTAATGAGCTAAATCAAACAGACTGACTAGCGTCAGTCCAGTTTAAACTAAAACTGAGAGTTTGATCC
>DXAZ01000152.1 GCA_019116785.1 Candidatus Atopostipes pullistercoris | reverse complement strand
GCTTCTGTAAGTCCTAGTTCACGTGCTACTAAATCAACTGTTCCTTGGTTATCACCAGAAAGAACTACTAGATTTTTAACACCAAGTTTTTTCAACTTTTTAAGATCGTCTTTTACACCCGGGCGAATTTGATCACGGATACCCATCAATGCCTTTAATTCACCATCAATTGATGTTAAAACAAGTGAATTTCCATTTTTCTCAAATCTGGCAATATCTGCACGAGCTTTTTCACTTAAAAGAATATTTTCTTGCTCCATTAGTGCCACATTACCGACTGCAACTTTATGACCTTCTACATGAGCTACAATTCCTCCACCTTTTACAACATCTGTTTTTTCAACTGTATATAATTTTATATCTCCAATATATTCTACAACTGCTTTTGCTAATGGATGATCTGATTCCTTTTCAACACTTGCTAGATATCCTAATACTTCATTTACATTATCTGCATAAATTTCTTTATCAGCTACTTTGGGGTTTCCTATTGTTAATGTACCTGTTTTGTCAAATACAATGGTATCTAGTCTGCTAAAATCACTAATAACCTCGCTACCTTTTAGAAGGACTCCATGACGTGCTCCATTGCCAATCCCCGCGACGTTTGAAACCGGTACACCGATTACCAATGCTCCTGGACATCCTAAAACTAATATTGTAATTGCAAGTTCAATATCCCTTGAAAATATCCATACAATAAAAGAGAGAACCAAAACAGCTGGTGTGTAGTATTTAGAAAATCTATCAATGAAACGTTCTGCTTCTGATTTTGAATCCTGTGCTTCTTCAACCAACTCAATGATTTTACCAAAAGTAGTATCCTCACCTACACGATCAGCAGTGATTTGAATAGTTCCATTTTCTAAAATTGTTCCGGCATATACCCTCGAACCTTCCTTTTTACTTACAGGAACCGCTTCTCCGGTAATACTTGCTTCATTAATATGCCCTTCTCCTGTTAACACTGTACCGTCAACTGGGATTTTTGCACCCGTTTTAACAAGCAAAATATCTCCTACATCAACTTCATCTATTTCTACTTCTTCAAACTCACCATTTTCCACTTGTTTTAAGGCACTTTCTGGTGCTATTTGAGTTAATTCTTTAATTGCAGAACGTGTTTTATTAAGTGTCCTTTGTTCTAGATAAGCTCCAAATAGAAATAAAAATGTAACAATTGCTGATTCTTCGTAGTTTCTAACTATAAAGGCTCCGATAACTGCAATGGTAACTAAAACATCAATACTAACTACTTTGACTTTTAATGCTTGATACGCTTGAATCGCAATAGGTAAAACTCCCAAAATTGAAGCAATTACTAATGCCCATATGGCTATTTGTTCGTTTTCGAAGCCTAATTTACTGACAAATGCAATTATTATTAAAATTGCACTTACTATTGTAATATGGTTTTTTCTTCCTAATATAAATTTTTGCACATTCATACTCCTCCCTATTAGATTATTTATATCTTTTCATTACTTTGTTTATTTTCTTTTATGCTTCATATGCTTTATCTAATTCTGCTAACATGTTATATACTGCTTCATAACTTTCGCATACATCGCCTGGAACTGTATAATTATCTGTGATTTCACGTAATTTTACAAATTCCTCTTTTAAGTCCGGCTTTTCTACTCCCGCATCTTTTGCTTTCTTTGCAAGTTCATCATATACTTTACGAACCTGATAGAATTCTGGATGATTTCCTCCATGAACTTTTGCTACAACTGGAACATATTGTGCCAATGTTTTTAAATGAGTTTCCTTTACTTGATTAAAATTTAATTGTCTTGACATATTTTTTTCCTTCTTTCTTGTTTTATTTTTTTATCTTGACTATATAATAATATAGATTGAAAGAAATTAAATTGATCTAAATCAAGTTTAGTCTTTTTTAAATGTTTTAATAATTTTACTGCTATTTTACTTTGTTATATCACATCTGTACCAACAACAATAAATCTAACTGTATATGTTAACTTAAAAGTGAGCCACTATATTAATTGAAAACTGAGCCACTTTTGATAGAAAATAACCCTATTGAATAATAAATAGGGGGAATATCAGGAGTGATTGCATTGAAAGAAAAACAAACGATTATAAAACTCTACCTTGATGGGCTAAGCAAAAGAAAAATTGCTTTACTCACGAAGAAATCTAGGAATACCGTTGATAAATATATCAAGGAATATGAAAGAAGCAAGTATGAAGATGTTCGTGATCTTCCTATCGCAGAGGATATCGTGAAACCACCAACTTATAAAAAAAGAGTCGGTAGACGCAGAGTATTATCAGAATCAATTGAAGTAATGTTACGTGATTTTATTAAAGAAAATGAGTGGAAAAAGAATCATGGCATGGCTAAACAACAAATGAAGATTGTAGACATGCATGAGAAGCTGCTCGAGCGTGGCTATTCTATTAGTTATACAACCGTTAGAAACTTCATTAACGAGGAGGTGACAAAAACAAAAGAAGTCTTTATCCGACGCCATGCGGAACCAGGATATGAGGTTGAATTTGATTGGGGAGAGATAAAATTATTTATCGATGACAAGCTAAAAACATTTTCTTTGGCTGTATTTACTTTGGCGCATAGTAATTATCGTTTCGCTAGAATTTATCAATCAGAATCCCAAATTTGTGTATTAGACGTTCATACAAAATTTATCAGTCACATCGGCTTTATCCCTTCGGTCTTTACCTACGATAATATGAGAACGGTTGTTAAAAGTTTTATTGGAACAGAGAAAACCATTACCGACAGCATGATTCATTTATCTAATTACTATCAATTTAAAATTCGTTTATGTGAACCACGAAAAGGAAATGAAAAGGGACATGTGGAACGTAGTGTTGAGTTTATACGTCGTAAGGCATTTGCCTCAACTTATCGTTTCTCCAATTTAGAAGAGGCTCAAACTCATCTTCACAATGAATTAGAGAAACTCAATCAACGTTTGCATCACGAACACAAGGTTTCTCACCTGAAATTGATGCAGACAGAAAAAGAAAGGATTGGCCCTACCATAATCGCTCCTTTCGATGTTTCTGAAATATTGGAATGTCGAGTGGATAAATATAGTACGGTTGTCATTAAGCAAAATCATTACTCTGTACCAGAAGGTCATATTGGAAAATATATCATCGCAAAACTAAGTGCCGATCAGGTTAAGTTGTTTATTGAGGGTGAAATCATCGCAACACATAAACGTAATTGGGGTGTCCATCAGTGGGAAATGAATCTTTACCATTACTTAGAAACATTCAAAAGAAAAAAAGGTGCCTTGGCTCAAAGTGAATGTTTGAGACAAGCACCACAACAAATAAAAAACCTTTACCACCATCATTATATAGGAAAAGAGAAAGAATTCATAATATTACTCCACTACATGAAGGACAATAACAACTTTGAACGTGTTATGGCAGCGGTCGAAGAACTGAATGGCATTCGTTGGGGATACGTTAGCACAGAAAGAATTTTATTTCTCTGCGAGCAATCAGAGCCGACAGAGGTATCTCTGGCAAGAGATGAGACAACCCATCAATCGGAAAGCAATTTGAAAGCTTATGCGAATCTGTTTCATCAAGCAGATAAGGAGGTCATTCACTATGGATAAGAAAGAACGATTAATTGAGTTATGTAGAGAATTACGATTACCCAGTATTCGGAAAATGGTACAAGAAGAAGGAACATTTCGCAATCCAACCGACGCCTTTACGGTTCTTCTTCAAGTCTTAGAACAGGAAAAGAATGACCGCTTTATTCGTTCAAAACAAAATCGAATACGTATCGCTAACTTTCCACAAAAGAAATTGTTAGAAGAGTTAGTCATAGATGCCTTACCAGAACAAGCACAGCAAAAGTTACCCCATCTTAAATCGTTAGATTTTATTAAAGAGGGACAAAATGTGATTTTAACTGGATCGCCAGGTACTGGAAAATCACATATAGCGATAGGATTAGGGATGGAAGCTTGTTTAGCGGGCTATCGCGTCTTTTTTGCGACAGTCCCTTCCCTCATCAATCAGTTGAAAGAACATCGATCAGAAAGAACCTTACGGTCATTCGAATTAAAATTTGAAAACTACGATCTCGTCATTATTGATGAACTTGGGTATATCTCTTTCGACAAAGAAGGGGCGGAATTATTATTTTCACATCTATCTTTGCGAGCGGGAAGAAAATCTACCATTATCACGAGTAATTTATCATTTTTAAAATGGCAGGAAATATTTCATGATCCAGTCCTAACAGCTGCCTTAACCGACCGTTTGACTCATAAATCACATGTTGTAAATATGGTCGGTCCTTCTTACAGAATGAAAGAAACAGAACAATGGATAAAAGATAATTCAAAGATGACAGTGGCTCAATTTTAACTTGCGAAATGGCTCATTTTTAACTAGCGAAATACAATCCATAACATTTTCTATTGTAAAGCTTTGAAGTACCTTGCGCGGCACGTTGTTTGATTCCCCACTTAATATTGTCGCTGCGGGATTCATTTTCTGCTTGAGCAACTGCCTCGATAATTGAAATCATCAAGTCATTATCTGTATCGGCTGTATCAAGTACTTCCTGTTCAAATATGACCCGAACGCCGAGAACCCTTAGCTGGTTCAATGCATCAAGAATCTCTACTGTGTCTCGGCCAAATCTGCTGATGCTCTTGGTTAGGATAATTTCTAAGTCACGCGACTGACAGTCCTGCAGCATACGAGAAAACTCTTTTCGAGAGGAACCTGTCTTGCTTGAAGCAATATCTATATATACATCAACCAATAGCCATTTGGGATTAGCTGCTGTCAATCTTGTTAGCGCCGACACTTGGGCGGTAAGACTTTTCAGCTGGTCAGCACTATTTGTACTCACACGACAATAAATACCGACCCTCTTTTCTCGTTTTGAAGGCAATGGTGGTATGAAATGTATTCTTTTATCATCAGCCACGATAAAACCTCCAAGATAACAGGCTTATTGAAAAATTAGCAATTTTCATGCTCATATATTGCTTTTATTGGAAACTAATAAGGTATTTATTTTATTATGAAGTAATTCTACATCATAATCAACATTGCTTAATATTGTTACTATCAACTGTTTACCTAAATCATAAGATGTTATAAAATTAACTCCAGGGTCACAACCTTGAAACGAAGGGATTTTGCCATTAAGAAGCCATACTCCAAAACCATAATGTCCTTCTGCAATTTGAGGAGAAAACATCTTTTCCAATGACTCCTTATTAATTAGTTCTCCGTTTACTAATGCAGTCCAAAATTTTTCAATATCAT
>DXAZ01000151.1 GCA_019116785.1 Candidatus Atopostipes pullistercoris | reverse complement strand
TAACTCTAAAGCATCAATATCCGCACGCAATAGAATCGTTTTGCCGGGTCCTCTTTGGCCTTTAATGATTCCAATCGCTCCCGTTTCCCCCACCGACTCGTAAGGTATCTCTAACTTCGTCAATTCTTCTTTAATATCAATTCCCGTTAATGTTGTCAATAGAATCTCTTCCTTTCTATTTTTTAAAAATCTTTTCTTGTTTTGAAATACCTATCCACCAAAATTATTCGTTCCATACAGGAATTGAAGAACCTTTGGACGTTTCTTCGATAATTTCAATGGTATCTTCTGCTTGATAAGCTTCCACGATTTTTTGATAAACCTCATTATCCGCTTCTTCTGCTCTTGCCACAATAATATTCACATATGGATCTGAATCATCATTTACAGGTTCTAAAAAGATTGAATCCTCCGTAGGCACAAACCCATAATCCACCGCCATTCCAGAGTTAATAATCGAAGCTTTCACATCCTGTAAAGCTCGTGCGGTTTGTGAAGCATCTAATTCCTCAATTTCTAAATTCAATGGATTGTCCGTAATATCATTCACTGTTGGAGTAACCCCCGCATCCGGATCAACTTCAATTAAGCCCGCTGTCTGTAGAAGTAAAAGTGCACGACCTCCATTAGTTACATCATTTGGGATCGCAATCGTATCATTTTCTGTAATCTCATCAATCGATGTAATTTTATCTGAATAAATCCCTAAAGGAGCAATTACTGTATCTGCAATCGGCACTAAATCTGTCCCATTGTCTTCGTTAAAAGATTCTAAAAATAATTTATGTTGGAAAGAATTTAGCTCAATTTCACCTTCAGCTAGCGCATTATTTGGTTGTGTATAATCTGTAAACTTCACTAATTCCACGGTGATTCCTTCATCTTCTAACTTCTCAATAACAAAATCCCAAACTTCATTATCTTCTCCGACAACCCCAATTCTCACCGTCTCATTTTCTTCTGCGCCCGCGCCACATGCAACCAACACCACTCCAACAAGAATCAGCCCAACAGATAAAATCCATTTTTTAAATTTTTGCATTTTCTTCTTCTCCTTTTAGCCATTAATGACTTGTCTTTTTAACTAAACGATTCCCAATAAATTGAGTCGCAAATACTATAATTAAAATAACCGCTGTCGAAACCAACGTCACATCCGCTTGGTTACGATTATATCCTCTAGCAATCGCCAGATTCCCTAAACCTCCGCCTCCAATCGCTCCCGCCATCGTCGTTAATCCGATAAGGTTGACAATCGTAACGGACGAAACGCGGATAATCGAAGGAAGTCCTTCTTTTAAATAGACCCGGAATATGATTTCTACAGGAGAAGAACCCATCGCTTCTGCTGCTTCAATAACTCCCTGATCTACTTCAAGTAAAGCATTTTGAATTTGTTTAGAATAAAAAGGAACCGTCCCTACTACCAAAGGAACAATAGCTGCAGTTGTTCCAATAGAAGTCCCTACAAGCAAACGAGTAATGGGTGCAATTAAAGCAAGCATAATAATAAATGGAACCGAACGAAAAACGTTCACTGCTCGTTCTAAAAAATTGTAAACTTGTCGACTTTCTAAAATTCCATCCTCTTCGGTGACCACTAATGTAATGCCTAAAAGAATACCCAAAACACCAGCAATTAAAGCCGTTACACTCACCATATACAAAGTTTCCCAAATACTATTAACAATTTCTTCTTGAATATCATAGACATTTGGAAAATAAGTTTCTAAAAATGTATCCATTTCTGCTCCCCCTTAAACTATTTGCTCTTGATTAAATGAAATGACATTTTGATTATGCTTAATTGTTTTAACGTTTACTTGATTGCTTTCTAGATAAGCAATCGCTTCTTCACGTTTACTTTCTTCGCCTGATAACACAACTATTAAATTCCCGATGGGTGTATTTTGTAAAATTTCCACATTTCCATATAAGATATTGGTTGTGATTCCAAATCTCGCATATAAACTCGCAATTAATGGTGAACTTGTACTCTCACCGACATAAGTAATATTTATTAAGACATCCTCTCTTGTTAAGTTGAGTAATGTTGGGTGATTTAAAACTTTTTCAGCCGCTTGATCAATATGTGTTGCTGTGTTAATGAATTCTTGGGTTAATTTTTCTTTTGGAGAGGTAAAAATTGAAACAAGATCTCCCTGTTCAACCACTTCACCATCTTCCATTACAGCGACTTTATTACAAATCTCTTTTACTACTTCCATTTCATGCGTAATAATTACTATCGTTAAAGCTAACTTTTTATTTAAATCTTTTAATAAATCTAAAATAGAAGCTGTTGTTTTCGGATCTAGTGAACTCGTTGCTTCGTCGCAGAGGAGAACCTCCGGATCATTTGCTAATGCTCGAGCAATCGCTACACGTTGTTTTTGACCACCGGATAATTGGGAAGGGTATGCTTCTTTTTTATCCGCTAAACCCACTAACTTCAATAATTCATCCACTTTATTTGCGATTTCTAGTTTTGATAATCCGGACTTATATAGTGGATAAGCCACGTTATCTGCAACCGTGCGTTGACGCATCAAATTAAAATGTTGAAAAATCATCCCTATCTTTTTGCGTTCCGTTCTTAATTCATCCGAAGTCAATACCGATAAATTTTTTCCATTAACAAAAACTTCTCCTGCTGTCGGTCGCTGGAGTAAATTAATCGTACGAACTAAGGTACTTTTTCCCGCCCCACTGTATCCTACAATTCCGTAAATATCTCCTTTTTCTACAGATAAAGAAACATCCTTCACCGCTTGTACACTATTTTCTTCATTTTGAAATGTTACCTCAATATTTTTTAATTCAATCATTATCATTATCCTTTCCAAATAAAAAAGCGCTCGTCCAAATAACCAGATTCTCTCTGATTAAAAGGACGAACGCTTCTGTTCGTGTTACCACCTTTATTTGAATTTACCTCACAGCAAATTCCTCAAAAAGTACGCAAATTAATCATTTGGATACTTTGGCGCTGTAGTGGGCGCACCCATGATAGTCTTATGAATAATATCATCCACTCGGTATCTTCTGTTTCGAGTCCATTTTCTATTTACTCAAACAAACCTGCTCTCACCTTATCAGGCTCTCTGTTATTGTTTTCTTATAAATATACTCTACTCATCATTACAGATTATATTTTTTAATTTTTGAAATTTTGCTAAAAACTGCTCATATTATGAGCGCGCGTGCGGGCAACTACGTCCACGTGTGCGCGGAGTGAGTGCGCGTGCCGGCATTCTCTTCCGCACGCGAGCGAGGCTATTTTGAATGAGCGCGCGTGCGGGCACTCTTCTCCGCACTCGCGCGGGACTACCTCACGTGTGGGGACTCACCTCCGCACGCGCGCGTTCTTTTTTTGCCCTCTTCACCCATTAATTTCTAATTTAAAAGTTAAATAAAAAAACGTCCTTAAAAAAATCCTATTCTTACAAACAGAATTTTTTTAAGGACGATCCCATTTCATCGTGTTACCACCTTAATTTGCATGATTATCACTAATCAAACCTCAAACAGTACACAAAGTAATTTTACTTCGTAGACTGTGCCACTATAACGGGTGGACCCGTAGTAAACTTACCAATGCTCGTTTACTCCATTCAAAGACCATTTTCCATTTATTCAATCTTACCTGCTTCCACCCACGCAAGCTCTCTGAGAAGACATCCTAAATGTACTTTTCTTTTCAAATTGTTTAAATTAAATAAATTAATTAAATGAGTGTTCTCTCATCAAATATTCATTTTTAACTTGTTTAATACTATACTCAAATTAAAAATACTTGTCAACTGTTTTTTGAAAAAAATTAAATTTTATCAACCACTTAAAAAAGAAGGAATCCTCTCTTTACTTTTGTAAAGCAAAATTCCTTCTTTATTCACTAATTTAGTCCTTTTCTAAATCAATTCAAATCCATCTTGAAGTACATCTTTTGAATTAGGACCTACAAAAACATTAAAGTTTCCAGCTTCTGCTTCATAAGCCATCTCTTTTGTGTAGAATTTCAAGTCATCTAACGTAATTTTGAAATGAACTTTTTTTGAACTATTTCCTGCCAACTCAACCTTTTTGAACGCTTTTAATTCTTTTACAGGGCGAACGACCGATCCTGCAATATCCTGGATGTATAGTTGAACAACTTCTTTTGCTTTTAGCTCACTGTTATTTTTTACAGTCACAGAAACATTAATTTCTTCATCTTCTTGCATCTTATTCTTATCCAACGTTAAATCTTCATAAACAATATCACTATACGATAAGCCATAACCAAATGGATATAAAGGATCATTTGGACTATCAAGATATTTAGAGACAAATCTTCCGGTATGAGTAGATGTACCCAATGGACGACCTGTTTTATAATGGTTATAATACACCGGTATTTGCCCCACATTGTAAGGGAAACTCATTGTCACTCTTCCAGAAGGATTTGCTTTTCCAAATAAAAGATCTGCGATCCCATTTCCACCTTCTGTACCTGGGAACCAAACTTGTAAAATAGCATCCACTTGTTCAACTTCGTCCGTTAAGATTAGTGGGCGTCCACTAAATATGATTAGAACCGTTTTCTTTCCTAATTTTACCATTTCATTTAAGAAATCTTTTTGATTCTTCGGTAACTCTAGATTCGTTCGACTACCCCCTTCACCACTTTGTAAAGTATGCTCGCCCAAAGCTAAGATAATCGTATTTGCTTCTTTACCACGTCGGATGGCTTCTTTTAATTCACTTTCTTTTTCTTCATCAGACATTACAAATGACTGAGCTTTCCCTTTCGAAGCTCCAAAATCTTGAAGAAAAGCGTAATCCTCACTAATCGTCGTTCCTTTTACAAATTGGAAATGATCCGGTTCTACAACCTTTTCAATCCCCTCTTTCAAAGTCACAACATCCGCATTCTCTCCATAAATGGCCCAAAAACCAATTAATGCTTTTTCATCACCATAAGGACCTGTAAGCAAAATATTCTCATCTTCCTTCAAAGGAAGGACATTTTTATTATTTTGAAGCAATATCGCTGACTCAGAAACAACTTCTCGTGCCAAGGAACGATTATCTTCCGTTAATAATTTCTCCTCTTCCGCCTCTTCGCTCAATGACCGATATGGATCTTCAAATAAACCTAAATCATTTTTTAATTTTAAAATTCTCCAAACACTCTCATCAATTAATCTTTCGCTAATCTCACCATTTTCTACTAATGGTTCCAACTGCGTCGCATAGATATTGGTCTTCATATCTATATCTAAACTGGCTTCAATAGCCTTTTTCGCTGCTTCTTTATTATCAGCCGCAACGCCATGATCGATGAGTTCTTTAATGGCTGCATAATCTGAAATAATAACCCCATCAAATCCCCACTCATCTCTTAGGATATCTTTTAATATAAAGTCATTTCCACTGATTGGGACGCCATCATACGTATTAAAAGCCGTCATGACCATTTTCGCATCCGCATTTACGGCCGCTTGATAAGGAGGGAGATGATATTGTCTTAAATGTCTTTCGGACATATCAACCGTATTATAATCTCTTCCACCTTCAACCGCTCCATAGCCGA
>DXAZ01000020.1 GCA_019116785.1 Candidatus Atopostipes pullistercoris | reverse complement strand
TAGAAGATGTTGTAAAACCTTATTTTTCTGCCTATAATTTTTGGTTTGATCAGATTAAAATTGGAAAAAATGGTGGCGAATTCTATGAAGAATTTAACTCTTTTTACCCCAAAGAGCAGTTCGGGTGGGAGCTGAACCCGGGTCATTTAACCGCCGATGAAGAATGGCTATCTTCCCCATTTTTCAGTGGCTCTGACAAAACCGTTCAAAGCGGGATGATTTTCCAAGTTGATTTCATTCCCAATCAAGAAGGACATCATGGGGTTTCCGCAGAAAGTACAGTAGCCATCGCAGACGCAAAGCTAAGACAAGAAATTGAAGAACAATATCCCGCATTATGGGAAAGAATTCAAAAAAGACGATTGTATATGCGAGAGGAGTTAAACATTGAACTCAAAGAAGAGTTACTTCCTCTATGCAGTACTCTAGCCTATTACCGTCCATTCTTTTTAAACCCCAACCTAGCCATGGCTTTAAAATAAAAACAAAAAATAACGAGCCCTTTTCTTTTATCGAAAAGAGCTCGTTTCTTTTTATTCTGTATAGGATTGTTCAATTTGATTGAGCATTTCTTTAAATCTTTTTTTCTTCAAAAAGCCCCATACTAATCCTACAAGCGCATCATTCATTTTTTGTAAAAAACCATTTGAAATGATTTCTTCTGAATAATGGAGTTTTGACGTCTCTTCATCTAGGGAGTGAACATCATATCGAACAGAAATCTTATTTTTATCTGTATGCGTACTATAATAGTACGCTCGATTTCTTTCGTATTTTTCAATCTGAATTGTGGCTTGATTTCCTTTTGAAAAATCTTTTACATATTCAAAGCCTGTAAACTCATTTTCGTTTAATTTCTTTCCTGTCTGAGCTAAAATATCAGATTGAATCGATTGTTCAAAAACATCAAACAAATAATCAATGGGAACTTTTAATTCTTTGACCACTTCCATAAGTTCTTCCCCTTAATTTCATTTATCCACTTCAAAGCATAGTTGGTTATATCTCCTCAGAAGCTTCCTCAAGAGAAGTCGCTTCCATCTTATTCGCTGCCAGAACAAACGGTGTCCAAATAGCAAAGGAAACAACCATTGCGACTAACGTAACAATTGGTGCTCGCCAATCCGCGCCTGTAGCTAGAAATGACATTAAAAACGGTGGGGTGACCCATGCGACTTGCACGGAAACCGGGTTCACTAAACCAAAATAAGTGGCAAAATACCCTATTCCTACAGAAATAACAGGTGTTAATAAGAAAGGCACAAACATCATCGCATTTAAGACAACGGGCATACCGAATAGAATCGGTTCGTTAATGTTGAAAATCCCCGGTCCAACAGATAGTTTAGCGACCGTTAGATAATCTTCACGTTTTGAAAAGAGTAAGATAGCTAAAACTAAAACGAGTGTTCCACCTGAACCTCCATACCATGCATAAGCATCAAAGGAACCACGAACCCACAGATAACCTTCATCCATAACCGCCTGCATACCACCTGTTTGGAACAAGTTTACGTTTTCAAGTTGCGCTACCCCAAATACACCTTCTAAAATTGGAGCTAAAACGTTCGGTCCATGAATACCAAAGAACCAGAACAACTGCACAAACAATGCGGTCAATGCGACAGCTCCGAACCCTTGTGATAAACCTAATAGAGGCAAGGCAATAGTCTCTTGTAACCATTCTAAGAAGGTTAAATCCGGAACAACTAAAGAGAACAGCCAATAAAAGATAGCTACCACATATAAAGCAACAGTCGCTGGGATAATTGCGGCAAAAGCCTTAGAAACTGCTGGAGGGACGGAGTCAGGTAACTTAATTGTAATATCTGCTTCCATTAATTTAATATAAATCATAGTTGATACAAAACCAATAATCATTGCGGTGAAAAAGAAATTTCCATCTAAACTGCTAAGAGGGAGCCAGCCCCAACCATTTGCGGTTATCGTGTCTGTTGTTGCTTCCCAACCCGCTTCATTTAAAACATCAATCGTAGCTTGGTCTAAACTTAATCCTTCTACTGCACCTGAAAAGGAGAATTGAATTCCAGCGATTGAAGCCGCTGTAGAAACGATTCCCCCTGCAAGCTCGTTTACCTTATACGCTCTAGCTAGGTTGTATCCCCAAGAAAACACGAAAATTAATCCGGCGATTGCTAACGTTCCATTCCACACATACCCATTAATCGTAATAATTTGACTGATGACAGGGATTGTCGTTCCATCATATCCTTCAATAAAATCAGGTGGAAGATCGCGTAATATCGCATTAATCATTACCGCTACTGAACCGGCCATTGTTGCAGGGAGAGTTCCAATAAACGCATCTCGTAAAGCGACTAAATGTTTTTGAGCACCCATCTTACTGGCAATCGGTAACATATATTTCTCTAGCCATGAAGTTAAACTTTCCATGGTAATATCCTCCTAGTATCTTATTTATTCTTTATTGATACTTCTTTCCTCTATTAGTAAGACTTGCATTTTCGACCTCTCTTTTTTAATGGATTAAGGAATGAAAGTATCTTTTAAAAATATTCATTAAATACTAAAGCTGCTGCTCCAAGTAAAGTGGCGTCATCATCTAATTTTCCAACGAATATATTAACTTCATTTCTTACTTTGCTTGTTAAAGCTTTCGTTCGTACATTATCCATAATTATTGGCATGAGAAATTCCGCACTTTTCATTACACCACCGCCTAATACGATTGTATCGGGATTGATTGTATTAATAAGATTAAGTAAACCGATTGAAAGATAGTAACCGGTCTCTTCTAATACATGGATATACTCTTTATTTCCTTCTACAGCGTAATGATAAACGTCTTCAGCTGTCAGATTTTCTGGTGCCTGACTAATTTGTTTTTTAGCCCTTTTTACTATGCTTTCACTAGAAACAAAGGTTTCAAGACAACCTTTATTTCCACATTTACACTGTCTTCCATTTACAGAAATCACGGTATGTCCGATTTCTCCTGCTACGTATTGCGGCCCGTGAAAAAGTTTTCCGTTCACAACTAACCCTGATCCTACACCACGGCCTACATTGATCCCACAAAAACGGTCCACATGTTCAAAACCACCAAACCAAAACTCGCCTAATGCTAAAGCTCTTGAATTATTTTCCAGTAAAACTTCATAACCAAATTCTTTTTCTAGTTCGTATTTTACTGGGACATTCTCTAAGCCAGAATTGGAAGAATAATACGAAACGCCTTCTTCAATATTCATGACCCCGTGCATAGCCACGCCGATTCCTATAATTTTTTTGGATTGTACGGTTTCATCTTCTAATAATTTTTTGATTGTTTGCTTCATTATATTTAAAAACTTTTCACGATCAATGGCTTTTGGGATTTCGTTTTCAAAACGAAGGAGAGTATGTCCATATAGATTGCACACTGCGGCTTCAATGGTGTTCGAGCCAGCGTCTACTCCAATAACATAATAACCTTCTTCATTTAGCTGAAGCAACGTTGGTTTTCGACCTCCGCTTGATTCTCCTAAATGGCTTTCTTTTACAAAAGCTTCTTCAATTAATTCTTTCACAATGTTGGTTACAGTAGGTGGGGTTAGACCTGTTTCTTTTGCGATATTTGCCCTTGAAATAGGACCATTTAATCGTATTTCATTTAAGACTGCTTTTTTATTTACTGATTTCATGAATTGAAATGAGCCTCGCATCTGCCATCACCTCTCTATAAACAACAATCAAACATGACTTTTTTTATGAAATATTCATTTTAATCTTTGTTAATTAATTTAATTAACTTTTTCACCCTCATTATACAGTATTTACTCCAAAATGCAAGCCCTTACATTTTTATAAATGAATTATATTCAATCCAGTTTATCCTATTTTTTGAACCCTATGCCCAGAAAAAAGTTACTTTTCAAGCTCCGTCCTTAAAGTAGCCAATTCACACCATAAGAATTAAATTCTTGTTTTTCCTATACACTAAAAAAGCACCCACACTATTTTAGCGGAGTACTCTTCAACTCGTTTCTTTTATTTATCCTTCTAAATTTTCCATAAAATCCCTTAACTGTTTTTCTTGTTCCTTACTCAAAGATTTAATTCGTCTCGTATTTTTTAAATTATATTCCGATGTCTCCATCATTATTTTCTGCTTGGTATGTTTCAATTCTTTGTACAAATCACGCGCAGATTTTCGAGAGGCACCCCTTTGAAAAACCAACCATTGTTCAGCCAAGTCCGATGTCGCCACAACCACATTCGTAATAAACTGATTTTCTTCCCCCACAGCTTTTTCAATATAACTATCGGCCGTCTCATCTTCTTTCGTGAAAATAACCAACAAATTATAACGATCATATTGTTTTTGAATTCCCGGTACAAAGTGTGCATCAAAAACAACCCGAATCTCTATATTTTCGTATTTTGCATATTCACTTAACTCATGCAACAAAATATCTCGCGCAGCCGCCATATCATTTTTTCGTTGAAGCTTCACCAAATGCGGCCAAGACCCAATCATATTATACCCATCCACAAACAATAATTCCTTTTTCACTTCAGGAACCTCCTCTCCTCTAAATAGTATACCGTTCATTTTACCAGCTTTTCACTTTTGTTTCAGTTAATATCCCCCTTTTCTTCGAAAACACGACAAAAAGAGTATTCGTAAAGAATTTTGTCTTCTTTATTCCTAATTTTAAAATGTATAGTTCACAAAACATACCCCCTTTGTTTTATCTACTTCACTAAAGCCCATCCTTTGGTAAAATGCCTTTGTCTTTTCAGTATTATCTGTAATTAACACCTTTTGATAAACCTTTTGATATTTATCCATCATCTTTTCAAATAATTTTCGACCGATTCCTTTTCGTTGATGTTTTGGAGAAACCAGAATATCTTGAATGTAAATGATAGATGATCCATCTCCCACTACCCGAATAACACCAATCAGCTCCTCATTCAAATAAGCACCGATAATATACAGTGAGTTTTCATATGCTTTTTTTAGCATCGAAGGCTTTTTATAGTAATTACTCCAACCCACTGCCTTATATAGATTCAAAATTTCTTCTTCGTTATATTTTTCATATGTTTTTAGTTTTATATTCTCCAATAAGACACCTCATTTCCTATAATTTATATGCTTAGTATTATATCAAAATTTCCATTGGTACCAAAAAAGCAGCGGTAGGAATTTATCCAGCCTCTGCTTTTTGTTTGTTTCTATTTATTTTGTTTGCGCATTTCATCAATATCTTTTGAAAACTCTGGAATAATTGGTTCAAAATAGATACCTAGTTTTGGATCACGATCAACGGTTAAGCTGTGACGAATGGCTTCTTCAATATAATCTGAACTCTTAATCACTGCTTCTTGTACGGAATCACCCAGTAAATAATAAGCCGTAATCAAACTTACAGAAATATCGCCAATGCCTTTAAACCAGGTATTTTCTTTTTTATGCATATGGTAATAAGGTTCCACACCTTCTGCATAAACGTAATAACCGGTTTCTTCTTCACGTTTTGTTTCATCTTGAAAAACGCTCGTGAGGACTACATTTTTTGCGCCTAAATCACATAGACGTTGGGCAATTTCAGGATAGTCTTTTGGACCTAAGTCTTCTGAATATGGGTAGTCTGTAATTAAGCAAGCCTCTGTTAAGTTAGGGACAATAATATCAGCATATTTCACTAACTTACGGAATTTTTCTGGAAAATCTTCACTAAAGCCATCATATAATTTCCCAAAATCCGCCATAATTGGATCAATAATAACTGGCATAGAATAATCAATTTTTTCTAAATAATCAATAGTGGTTGTTATTTGTTGGCTATCGGCAAAATAGCCGGTCAAACACCCTTTAAATTGAACCTTTAAATCATACCAGTGATCTAAAATATCATCAAATGCTTCATTTAAATAATGCTTCACTAAACCAGGATATCCCAGCGTATGTGTAGATAAAATTAACGTCGGTAATAGAGCCACTTCAAATTGTGCAGCTTCCAAAATCGGAAGATTGGACATTCCCGCTACTTTTGCAACACCTGGTAAATCATTGATTACTAATACTTGTTCGCTCATAATGGTAGATACTCCTATTTCTAATATGTCCTTATTTTCATTCAACAAATTTCTCCTTCTATTTTAACACTCATTTTTCATTCTGTATGCTTAAAATTTATTTTAAATGAATTTTATGTCATTTCCGAAGGGAAGAGGCTTGAAGGAAAGTTATGTGAAGGGGTATACTGTAGGAAATTGTAGATGGAGGTAAGGTCATGGGTGAGGCAGTAAGCGTGGATGAATTGGCTGTGAAAATGGAAGATGAGAATGTGCGGCTTTTGGATGTGCGGGAAGCGGATGAATTTGCGATTATGCATATTCGTAAAGCTCATAATTTTCCTTTGAGTGGATTTCCAGAAAGTATGACTCGCTTGGATAAACATAAAGAATATTATGTGATTGATGCTTCTGGTGATCGTTCGGATAAGGCATGTGGATATTTAGTAGAGGCTGGCTTCTATGCTGTAAAAGTTGAAGGTGGGATGGAGGCTTGGCAAGCAAAAAACAAATAAAAAATATCCGTTTAGAGATTGAAAACTAAACGGATATTTTTTCATTTTTTAATGAACTGAATGGTATAATGATGATCCATGATTTGTTCTGGATTTAGTTTGTTTATTCCATATTTTTCATCCATTTGTCCAAAGGTTTCTTCATCGTCTGCCACACCTGCCCAAGGTTCTAAACAAACAAAACCTGCGCGTTTTGGATAGGGAGACCAAATACCTACATGATTCATTTCTTGTGGATTTAAGCGGATTTCTACCTGATTGGCCTTGTCTGTTAAGATCATTACTGAATTAGGTTTTATTTTATAAATCAGGGCATCCTCTTTAAAGGTCTCGTGAGTGAGTTGAATTTCATTGACCTTTTGTGTTTTTGCTTCTTTTAATTTTAATAAGCCCTCTTTAGATAATGGAATATACAATTGTTCATGATTCGGCTCAAAACGGAAATAGACTTGATTAAATTCTTCATTGCCTGCTTCATTGGTTGTTTGTGAAACGTTGAAAGCTGGATGTCCTCCAATTCCATAATACATATCATCTTTGAGCGAGCGATTTTTCACTTTATAAGTTACAGTTAAGCAATCCTCTTCTAACGTATATTTAATGATCAATTTAAAGTTAAAAGGATATTTTTTGTGTGTTTCTTCGTAATCTGTTAATGAAAATGTCGCTGTATTCTCCGTGTTTTCTTCTACTTTGAACAATGAATCCCTAGCAAAGCCATGTTGCGTCATTTCATAGGTTTGCTTTTTAAATTGATACTGATTCTTTTTTAAACGCCCTACAATTGGAAATAATACCGGAGCATGCCTGCCCCAATAATTTTCATCCGCTTGCCAAATAAATTCATACCCTGTTTTTTGATCCGTTACAGAACTAACTTCTGCCCCCCATTCATTGATTTTAACTGCTAAATGTTTATTCGATAAGGTTATCATCCAAATGCCCCTTTCAGAAAATCGTTTTTTCAATTTGATTATACCATGGAAAACTAAGTAGAAAAATGATCTCTATTGATTGAATTACAAACAATAAATAGATTGCATTCTATTTATTCTATATTTAATGAAAATTTTCTTTGGACTTATGCTATAATATTTAATAAATCGTTTTCATTTCGTGTTTTAGGAGGAAAAAATATTATGGAAATAGGACCCAATGCTTTAATTGATGCGCCTTCTTTATTAGGACTTTTGCCATTGCTTATTTATATTGTTTTGATATTTATGAATCAAAGTAACTTGTTAGCGACGATGATTGGAATTGTTGTTGGTGCTGTTTTGCTTGATCACGACCTTGGTATGTTGGCGGAAGATTTTGCGGCAAGTTTAGGTTCTTTTGTGGCAATGATTGGTTTTATCATTATGCTTGGTGCGGCTCTTGGTAAATTAATGAACGAAAGTGGAATTACCGAAACACTTGTGTACTGGATAGTGAGTGGTCTCAAAGTCGATTCGCAAAATAAAGGTCGGATCGCTTTGATGATTATTTCAATTATTATTTGTGGATTGTTAGGTACTTTAGGTGGTGGGAATGCGATTATTGCCCCGATTGTTATTCCGGTTCTTGCCAACATTGGTTTGACGCCAACAACGACTGCTTTAATTTTAAAGAACGCTGGAGAAGTAGGTCTGTTTTGGGGACCTTTAACGGGGGTTACCTTAGCAACGTTAGAATTAACTAACATGAGTTACGGACAATTTATGTTAGTTGCTGGCTTACCTTTTGGACTTATTTGGCTTTTTGGAACATGGATTGCTTCTATTTATGTTCAAAAAAGAACAGAAGGAAGTGAACAATATGATTTAACACAAACGGTTGATTTTGAGAATTTTATTGTTGAACCGAAAGAAAGAAATGCTACAATTGCTTTTATTATTTCGTTTTTAGCGCTCGTTATCTTTGGCGTTGTGACTGAACAAGGGACGAGTTATGCGATCATTGTTATGATTTTATTAATGGTTATTGTTTCTGTATTTGGGCGCATTCACCCTAAAATTGCGGAAGAAAAAATTGTTGAAGGGGTCGCTAGTATGACAGATCTCTTTTTAATCTTCATTACAATTGATGTACTTTTGGAAATGGTTACCGCAGCAGGTGGTTTTGAAGCTCTTTCTCAGCTTTTACAAAGCACCTTCACCAATATTAGTGCGGCAGCCGTTATGTTAATTTCTTCCGTCGTTGGTGGATTAGGAATTGAAGCTGCTGCTGTGGCAGAACTACAAATTATCACAGACATGTTCATGCCTATGATTGAATCTTCTGGTTTGCCCTTACAAATGTTCGCAATATCATTGCTTTCGGCAACTCGACTCACAGGAAGTATTTATCCAACGTCCAATATGATTGGGCAAATGGGAATTGCTCATTCTTCCAATACTAAACTGATGCTTCAAGGAAATTGGATTAGCATCCTTCCCGTTATTTTATTTGTGATTATTTGGGCCTTTGTCGGAATCAACTTTTTCTAAGAAAGAGAGGAATTTTGAATGAAATATATTGATTTACATGCAGATACTATCTTACCTATTTTACAACAAGGAGAAGACGCCTCACTATATGAAAATTCAAACACGCACATCGATATCAAACGACTCCAAAAAGGACAAGCTCTTGCACAGTGCTTCGCGGTATGGTTACCGGATGGCGACTTCGATCTCATCGATGTTGACTCGCGTTTCAACCCATCCAACCCTGAAGAAGATTTAGAATATATCGATCTGGCCGTAAATCGCTTGAATCAAGAAATCAAACAACATTCAGAAGACATCGCTTGGGCCAAAAATTCAACAGACATTCGTCAGAATGACAAAGATGGGAAAATCTCAGCCATTTTAACTTTAGAAGACGCACGTGCGATTAATCATTCTTTAGAAAATATTGAGCGCTTTTACAAGCAAGGATTTAAAATTATTGGGCTTCTTTGGAACCAGGAAAATTGTTTGGGCTTTCCTAATAATACCGATCCAAAAATAAACCAAAAAGGATTAAAACCCTTTGGAATAGAAGCCATTCAATATATGGAAGAATTAGGAATGTTAGTGGATGTTTCTCATTTAAATGATGGAGGAATTGCGGATGTCTTAACTTATGCAAAGAAACCCGTGTTAGCTACTCATTCAAATGCGCGCAGCATTGCCAATCATCCAAGAAATTTAATCGATGAGCATATAAAAGGTATTGCCGAATCTGGTGGGTTAATTGGTTTATGTATCTCTCCAAGATTTTTGAGAGGTTCAGGAAATGAATCAACAATTGAGGATATGATTCGTCATCTCGATTACATACTAGATGTGGGTGGTGAAGATGTTCTAGCCATCGGTACAGACTTTGACGGAACCTCTGGTAATTTTGAAATCGGCTCACCTAAAGAGATGCCAAAATTATTTGAACATCTCGAGCAACACCACTGGCCTCTCGAACGAATCGAAAAACTCGCTCATAAAAATGCGCTTCGTGTGTTCAAAGAATTTTAATATTTAAAAAAGATTCCTGAAGAGTTTAAATGGTTATAAATAGATCATTCAGTATAGATTTTGATGAGACATCTATTTCATACGAATTAACTGAAACTTTAAAATTTTAAGTCTTCAATCTATTTTTTACTTATTCTAAATCAAGACGAAAAAGTCTGAGGACTCCTCAGACTTTTTCTCTTGGGATTCTTTATAAATAGATTAACCCTAACCAGTGGGATCTTGTTGGCACTCACTTGTCACTTAGGGGCTGGTCAATTGTTAAGTGAAGCCAGATTAAAGACTTATACTTTCCTATACAATTAAAAAAGGCAGTCGATTAAGACTGCCTTTTCTTGGTGACTATCTTTTTTAAATTCGCGTCGATAGCCACTAGTTCCTTTCGCGAATATCCTTGTATGTGTACCTTAACATAGATAAGATTCATGTCAAGTTTTGACTTTTTAAAGCCATTTTTGATCTAAAATTTTTTAAATCCGTTTCCTCCATGTATTTGGTGATAATAAAATTAAAACTGGGAAGATCTCTAGACGTCCCATAATCATAATAAATGATAAAACCACTTTAATAAATGGAGAGTACATCGAAAAGTTTCCTCCAGGTCCTACAGCTCCTAAACCAGGACCAATATTATTAATTGTCGTAGCCACTGTACTAAATGCCGAAATAAAATCAGGGGCTTCAAAACTTACCATTAAAGTAGTAGCCACAAAAATAAACGCATAAATAATAACATAACTATATATTTTATTTAACTCTTTTTCATCCATCAATTTATTCTCAAATTGAACAGTAACGACTCTATTTGGACGTACGGCTCGTTTCAATTCAGCGATTCCTGATTTTACTAAAATAGCGATTCGAGAAACTTTTAATCCACCTGCTGTTGATCCAGCCATTCCACCTATAAACATTAAAAGAAGTAAAATTAATTGAGAAAACATCGGCCAATGCTCAAATAAAGCCGTAGAGAAACCAGAAGTCGTAATGACTGAAGAAACAGTAAAGAAACTATCTCTCAAAGAAGTGAGTACAGGCACTGCATGCATCACTAAATTTATACTAATGAGTACGATACTGATTCCAACAATCCGCAAATACCATTTTAACTCTTCATTTTTTAGGGCTTGTTTAAATTCTTTATTGACCATTAAGAAAAACAAATTGAAATTTATCCCAAATATAAGCATACCAATACCTAAAATCAATTCAATGGCTACACTATTATAAGGAGCTATACTTCCGTTTACAATACCAAAGCCCCCTGTACCCGCTACACCAAACGATAGTAAAAGTGAATCAAATAAAGGTAGGCCCGCTAACCATAAAAGGAAAATCACTACTAAAGTCATAACAAAATAAATTATATAAAGAATCCGTGCGGTAGAAGACAACCTAGAGACTAATTTTCCAAATGTTGGCCCTGGCATTTCTGCTTTCATTATATGGACAGATTCAGAATCTGAACTTGGTAAGACAGCCAAAGCAAAGACTAAAACACCCATACCTCCAATTAAATGAGTAAAACTTCTCCAAAACAACATGGAGTGTGACAAAGCTTCTACATCCGTTAAAATACTAGAACCGGTTGTTGTAAATCCACTAGACGTTTCAAAAAAAGCATCCACAAAAGAGGGAATATCCCCACTAATAACAAAAGGCAGAGCGCCAAAAGCAGAGACTAAGATCCACGAAAGGGCCACAATAATAAACCCTTCTTTTGCATAAAGCTTATGAGTATTCATTTTTGTACGAGAAAAACTAAAACCAATTCCCACCATCAAAATAGCTGTGAACAAAAAACTTAGTAAATAACGAATAGGTTCACGATAAATCAGACTAACTACTATCGGAAAAAACATTAATCCAGCCACAACCATTAATATTCTACCCGTTACATACCTTACAATATCCTTATTCAATTAATATCCACCTGCTTGCTCATTTTAAAATATCATCAATATCATCAAATTGTTTATAGGTCGTTACAATAATTACATGATCACCGGCATAAATACAATCTTCACCAGAAGGAAAGATCAACTCTTTACCCCGTATAATGTAGGCAACCAATACATTCTCTTTTATATTCAACTCATTAAAAGTTTTTCCAATAACTTTACTATCTCTTTTCACTAAAAATTGAAGAGCTTCTACTTTATTGTCCGCAATTCGATAAAGAGCTTCTACATTTGAGGCTCTGGTTCCTTTTAATGAACGAACAAATCTTAAAATCTTACTCGTAATTAATATTTTAGGCGTCACAATCGATTGTAAATCTGTATCTTCTAAAATCTTCAATAAGCCTGTTCGGCTAACTTTGGTAATCACTTTATTAACATCCAAAGAAATGGCATATAAAGAGTTAATAATATTTTCTTCATCAATCCCAGTCAAACTTAACACCGCATCAAATTGATCAATTCTTTCTTCATTTAAGAATTCTTGATCCGTTCCATCTCCTCTAATAATCATAATACCTGGAAATCGATGACTCAAATCAAGGGCTGTCTCATGATTAATCTCAATGACTTTGATATCCATATTTAACTTTGAAAGCCTTTGAAGAAGATAATAAGTGATTCGTCCTCCTCCTATAATCAATGAAGAATTAACCTCTTCATTGATGTAGCCGACTTCACGATAAAAATGATTTAATTCTTTCTTTTCACCAGTCACATATAAATGGTCCCCTTCATGTAAAACCGTATCCCCACTTGGAATAAATGTTTCTTGACCATGAGTGACTGCACAAATAAGAAGTTCACTATATCGTTGTCCAAATTGACTTAATGAAATGTCTACTAATGGACTATTCTTTTCAATTCTTACTTCTACAATGTTTACTCGTCCATTTTCAAACGACTCCGTACTTAAAGATTCCGGAAATTCTAGAAGCCGTGCCATATGTTTAGCAGCTTCCATTTCAGGATTGATTACCATAGAAATTCCTAAGCCATCACGGATGAACTCTTCTCGATTCGCATATTTTGGATTTCTAACCCGCGCAATCGTATGCTCTGCTCCTAACTTTTTAGAAATAACAGAACTAATAATGTTCGTCTCATCTTCAGGAGTTACTGCAATAAAAAGATCACAATTTTGAACCCCTGCTTCAACCAAACTATCGTAATCCGTCGCATCTCCTGTCAATCCAGTAATATCCGTTTTATTGATGATTCGCTCCAGTCGATCTTGATTTCTTTCTAACAGAACAATATTAATATCCTCTTTAGATAACTCTTGACAAAGGGTTTCTCCAATTTTCCCTCCACCAGCAATTACAATGTCCACTTCAATCCTCACCTACTATTTTTCAATATATATTTTAAATTCAGAATTTATTTATTGGTATTATAACAAAAATAAAAAACTGATCGAAATATAGTATACTCCAAATTTTTCAAACTGCAATATGAACTTTTCATCAAAAATAGCCTTAAAAAAGCATTTTAATTATAAAAAAAAACACTCTACCTCTTCGAAAATACGAAAAGATAGAGTGTTTAACATTTTGTAAGGCTTTAAAATAATGTGTAAATACCGGTGGTCGGGATCGAACCGACACGTCCGCAATGGACACGGGATTTTGAGTCCCGCGCGTCTGCCAGTTCCGCCACACCGGCTAGATGTGATTATTGCCGTGCTACCACAAGTTGTTTTAAATCAATCAAAGGCACGGACCGGATTTGAACCGGCGAATAGGGGTTTTGCAGACCCCGGCCTTACCACTTGGCTACCGCGCCAAAAATCAAAATAAAAACTGGGCTACTAGGATTCGAACCTAGGATACACGGGATCAAAACCCGATGCCTTACCGCTTGGCTATAGCCCAATCAAAGGGCGGCTGATGGGGATCGAACCCACGCGTGTCGGCGCCACAAGCCGATGTGTTAACCACTTCACCACAACCGCCATCATATTAAATTGTGTTACACAGGGGTAGCAGGAGTTGAACCCACATTGACGGTTTTGGAGACCGTAGTTTTGCCATTAAACTATACCCCTAATATGGAGGGAGAAGGATTTGAACCTTCGAACTCGAAAGAGGACGGATTTACAGTCCGTTGCGTTTGGCCACTTCGCTATCCCTCCGCGTTTCATTTATTGAAAATCAGTGGCGCAGGACAGAGTTGAACTGCCGACACACGGAGCTTCAATCCGTTGCTCTACCAACTGAGCTACTGCGCCATAAACGACCCCGACCGGATTTGAACCGGCGATCTCCTCCGTGACAGGGAGGCGTGGTAAACCGCTACACTACGGGGCCTCAATTTTCAGTATATCATATTTACTAGAAAAATCCAGTATAAATAGGATAATTGCGGGGGTAGGATTTGAACCTACGACCTCCGGGTTATGAGCCCGACGAGCTGCCAACTGCTCCACCCCGCGTTAATTATTTAAGGAGGATGAGGGATTTGAACCCCCGCGTGGCGTTAACCACCTGTCGGTTTTCAAGACCGATCCCTTCAGCCGAACTTGGGTAATCCTCCGTAAAAATTAAGAGTTTACTTTCTTAATTTAAAATGACCCCTACGGGATTCGAACCCGTGATACCGCCGTGAAAGGGCGATGTCTTAACCACTTGACCAAGGGGCCTTCTTTTTAAGCACAAGATATATACTACTATAGTATGACATACATGTCAATCAAAAAAGATTATTTCTTATTTTTCTACCAAAAAAATACGATTCAACTTCAATAGTTCAAAAAATTGAATCGTATTCATTTAGTTTATTTTAAATGTTTAATGCCTTCTTCTAAAATTTCAATTTGACGAATGGTTTCTTCATCTTTAACAATTTTTTCTTTTCCATGAATTATTGAATCATAAATTCCTTGATACATTTTACTATAATCCCCTACTTCAGACACTACTTTTTCCTGATGATAATTTCCTTCATCGTCATAGTAAGTCAATGTTCCATAGTGTTGGGGCAAATCAATTCCAAAGTCATCATTTGTAGGCATATAAAAAAGTTTTAGATGTTCTTCTTGGCGATCAATTGTTTGTTTAATGAAAGAGCCTTTTTTTCCGTATAATTCAAAACTTGGTCTTTTAGTCACTCGGAAGTAGCTAGATTTAATCGATACTTTAAAGGGACTTTCATAATAGAAATCTAAATCAAAGTAATCATTCATATACCCTTCGCCTAACATTTGCCGAACATCATAGTGAATATCTTTAGGTTCCCCGAAGTAAGATAAGACTTGGTCCACTGTATGTGTGCCATGTGCATACAAAAAGCTATCTATAATAGAAAAATCACTCTTTGGCACTTCAGGTCGATAATAATCAAAATGCATTTCTAGTTCTAATAAATCCCCAAGTTTTCCACTTTCGATTACTTTTTGAAGGGTTAAAAAATCGGAGTCGAAGCGTCTATTTTGATACGCTTGAATAAAGAGCCCTTTTTCTTCTGCTAATGCAAAAAGTTCTTTTGCTTCTTGGCTCGTTTCGGCAAAAGGTTTATCTACTAAAACATTTTTCCCTTTTTCTAAAGCTTCTTTTGCGAAAGAATAATGGTATTTGCTTGGAGTAGTGATGACCACTAAATCAAGCTTATCATCTTCCCAAATATCGTTAATACGGTCTGTATAGTGGACATCTTTTAGTTTCTCCCATCGTATTTTTCCAGATGGTGAATAAATAGTTTTTATTTGAATATGGTCTAATTGATTGACAAAAGGTGCGTGGTAACGATTCGTACTTTTACCATTTCCTATATAAGCAATCTCTAACACAATACCCCTCCTGATTATTGTCTTTCATTTATTTTACTATATTCCACATAAAAATCATGTTTTAGAAATAGAAACTTTTCAAAATCGGTCAAGAAATAATATAAAATCGCACGACTCTCAAATTCTTTTCGAGATTTCGGAAGTTCGGATTCTCGAAAAATTTGATATAACTCTTCTATCGATTGTAATAGTCCCACCCCTGTGTTGGTCTCATCTAATTGTTCTGCAGTTTCACCAAAAATCGAAGCCAATAAATGACTTTCTTTCGTGTCTAATAAAATATAAGGCAAGAATTCACTCATCCGCTCAAGATTTTGACATTGTTGCTTACGCATTTGAGCGTATTTGATGTAATAATTTTGGACCGAACGAGAAAAGGTTTTGTTTTCATATTCAATTAGTGCTAAATGATCTAAACTCATGATTTTATGATTTAAATCATTCAGCTCTTCTGTAATTTGTTCAATCGATTTCGAACCATCCATCAAGTAACTTTCCAGTGAAAAAAGAACGAGGGACATCTGACTTTCAATTTCTTTAACCTGTTCATCTAACTTTTTATTATAGGAAGGAATCCACAAACTAAACAATAAAGCAAAACTTAACCCGATGAGCATCAGTAAAAAACCATTGAGTTGCCAATGCCAAGAAATACTTTCGGCAAGAATAAAGTGGGTAACTAAGACAGAACAAGGAGCAAGCCCTGCATCCACTTTACCTAAATAAGCAAGAGGGATATAGATGGCTAAATAGATTCCAAAACTATAGATCGAAAAACCAACGACAGAAAATACTACACTCGCAATAATGAAGGCTAAGATTGTAGATAATAAACGAGCAAGAGCTGTTTTTAAAGTTTCTAAACGTGTATCTAATATACTTAAAATAGCAATAATCCCTGCTGACATGGCATTTTCTAATCCCATATAATTTGCAAGAACGATTGAAAATAAAGCAGCCAATGTAATACGGAAAGTTCTTTGGGTTAAACTCATTGTTTTCATCCTTTTCTAGTCACTTCTCTTGTATTATAACCTATCCGAATTATTTTTGTGAAGAAAACAAAAATGTATGAAATATTCTGCATTCAATAATTATGATTGGCTTGTCTCTCGCTTTTTGAGGTTAAATCCTTTGTTTAAAAACTGCAATCTTTGTCATTTACCGAAGGGGGAAGGAAAAACTTTGCGTTGGGAGATATTTTCCTTGAAAATAAGGGAAAACAAAGAAACAAAGGAGAGAAATATGTTATTTGATCAAGATGCAACTTTTTATGCGCAGCAACTGAAAGCTAGAGAAGTAACGGTTTCTGAGTTGGTAGAGCGGGCCTTGGAGAATATCAAACGACTGAATCCGAAATTGAATGCGGTTGTTCATGTTCAAAGAGAGGACGCTTTGACAAAGGCGCGGTTGTTTGATGAAAAAATTTCTTCTTTAAACGATCGTGAATTAAAGGAGCTTCCATTTTTCTTTGGGGTTCCTATTTTGTTGAAAGACTTAGGTCAAGATGAAGCGAATCAACCGTCAACGAGTGGCGCAAAATTATTAGGCAGTCACGTTGCTCAATCAACGGATCATTTCGTCCAAAAAGTATTGGACGCGGGATTTATTGTGGTTGGGCGAACGAACACGCCAGAATTTGGTTTTAAAAATACGTCGGATGCGGAATTTACAGGTCCTGTTAATTCTCCATTAGGTTCTCATCTGAATCCTGGAGGGTCGAGTGGAGGGGCCGCTGCTGCGTTGAAAGCAGGAATGGTCCCCATTGTAACAGCGAGTGATGGTGGCGGGTCCATTCGAATTCCAGCTTCTTTCAATGGGTTGATTGGTTTAAAACCGACGCGAGGGCGTACACCTGTAGGGCCAAATGGTTATCGTGGATGGCAAGGAGCGAGTATTCATTTTGCACTGACAAAATCTGTCCGTGACACATGGAATCTGTTAAAGGTGATGCAAGTGGAACAATATGACGCTCCATTTGTTTTGCCTTTGATTGAAGAAAATGAATTAGAATCATTGAATAGGTCCTTAACTTTGGCTTATTCGCTTGAATCTCCAATTGGTGAATCAGTCAGCGAGGAGGCAAAAAAAGCAGTTAGGATAGCCGTTGAAAAGTTACGAGCACTTGGTCATACCGTTGAAGAGAAAACACCGAAAGCGGATGGGATTAAAGCGATGCAAACTTATTATAAAGTTAATGGTGTGGAAACAGCTGCGATGATGGAGGGCATTGAAGCCAGCATGAAACGTCCAGCTACTGTGGAAGATATGGAGCCGATGAGTTGGGCCTTGTATCGCTCGGGCTTAAATATTTCTGGAGTAGAGTATTCCAACGTGTTAGCTTTCTGGGATCAATTAACGGCTGATATGGAAGCTTTCTTCGAAAAATACGACGCAGTGCTTTTACCTTCTACAAATGGTCCTGCTTTCACTCATGATAAGTTCAAAAAAAGCAAAGCCTTTATTGAAAAACTTAAAAAGATAGATGACTTTGGTAAAGAAGAACAACAGCAATTAATTTGGGAAATGTTCGATGACAGTTTGGCGTATACGCCTTTCACCCAGCAACAAAATCTAACTGGACAGCCAGCCATTAGTCTTCCTCTCTATGAAAATGAAAAAGGACTCCCTATCGGTACGCAAATATGGACGAAAAAAGGAGCAGAAGTATTGCTTTTACAAATTGCCAAACAGCTAGAAGAGGCTGGTGATCTGAACACTAAAATTGTTGAAATTGAGTAAATTATGCTTTAAATATTTAATTCAATCCTTTTTAAGGATTTAATTATCACATTTACTTGTCAAACCTTTTCAAGAGAGTTTAGATGTTTCAGTAAGACTTTAAAAGCCTACCCCTTTTGAGGTAGGCTTTTATTGATCATATTAAATTAAGCAGGAATCGCTTGGAAATATAAAATACTTCCCCATGGTTGTCCTTTAATAAGAGCTTTGGCAGTTTTAGCGGCTTCTTCTAAATCACTAGCATTTGTTTCAAAGTAGAGAGCAATTCCTTCTTTTTTTACAAAACTAAATTCCAGATCATTCTCATCATAAGCATTTAGTAATTCCACTATTTCATCTTGTTTTAGTGCCGAACTTATTTTAATCATCTTTATTCCTCCTAAGATTTTTTCAACGTCTTTGAATCATTATGCAAACATCTTTTTATATGAAAGCATTTCCTACATGCAAATTTTATATTTTATTTAAGCATTTGTCAATTTAGAAGGGATATTTTTCACTAAGAATTCTCATAAAAAAGCTACACCTCTTCGCTTTCGAAGAAGAGGTTGTAGCTGATTGATGAGTTTATCTTTTTATTCAACTATTTCTTCTGCTAATTGCTCGGGAGTTAGTTCATCAGCCGTTTGTTCTTGTGCGTAAGCTTGTCGATCAGCAGCTCGAATAAAAGGAAAATAGCCAATGATAGAAATTACCAAGAGAATAGCTTGATATAGAGCCCATTGCCATCCACCGGAAATAAATCCAGCTAAGATAGGTGGAGTTGTCCAAGGAGCCTCAACTCCATTGGCTAAAGGTAAGATTCCCACCCTCATAAGGAAATAAGAACTAATATAACCAAACATTGGTAGGATAACAAATGGAATAAATAATAAGGGATTCATTACAATCGGAGTTCCGAAAATAATCGGTTCATTAATATTAAAAATTGCAGGTCCCAATGCAAGTTTTCCGAGTGCTTTATATTGCTCAGATTTTGCCCAAAATAACATATAGATTAAAATCCCAAATGTCATTCCTGAACCGGTTAAAGTCATAAACATCGCTTGATTTACATTAGTTAGAATATGGCCACCATTATCTAGAGAGAGTTCTCCTGCTTTAAATAATTCGTTGTTTTGAGCTAAGTTAGCACGGAAGATAGGTTCCACAATTCCTCCAACCGTTGTTGCTCCGTGAATACCAAACCACCATAGGAAATGAATCGCAAAAGGTACTATTATGGCCATCCCTAATGACCCACTTAAACCTTGAAGTGGTACTTGTAACGTTGTATAAATAATATTTAAAAACGAAGTTCCCATACTATTTAAAACACCATATACAATCGCAGAAATAAGAGTAACAACAGCGATAGGAATTAAGGCATTAAAAGAGTTCGCTACTCCAGATGGTACACTTTCTGGCATTTTTATACGAATATCACGATCTAAAAACCAAGTATATAAATAAGCAACAAATATACCAATAAGCATAGCAGCAACGACTCCTTGAGAGCCAATCCATTCTGTAGGGATTCCTGTAACACCTTCATCAATACCCTCTACAGGAATATTCCAATTTAACAAGAGTATATAAGCAACAAGGGAAGTAATCCCTGCACTTAAAGGTTCGTGTCCAGAATTTTTCGCAAATGAATAAGGAATTGCAATCGTTGCAACTAAAGCCATAATTCCCATAGTCGCATTATTGGCTTGATACATGGCTGGTGCCCAGCCAATATTTGTAAAGAAATTTTTAATTGGTTCATAAGGAAACTCAGCCAATAATAAAAACATAGAACCAACAATAGATATTGGCATGATAAACAACATACCATCCTTAATTGCCTGTACAGGACGAAATTCTATGAATTTCATTACTGGAGGCAATACTTTATTCTCAATGGTGTCACTAAAAGCCATTTTTATTCCCTCCTTAACTTTATTTTTCTTCTAACAAAACAAACGGTCCCCCTTTTTCATTAAGTTACTTTCAAATATATAATACCATATATTAAAGCGCTTACAAACATTATTGTAGTTTCGAACAAATTTTATTCGAAAATAATTAATATTTTTCTAATTATTTATAGGATTAATTTATTTACGTGCTTTGTTTCGTGTTTTATTATAGGTTTTGGTATTTTTCTTTCTTTTATTTCATCCTATGATAGAATAAATATAACAAAGAGGACTTTAAAAAGGAGGGAAAATGATGTTTTTTCAAGATCGAACGGATGCTGGCAAGCAATTAGCGAAGAAATTGAACATTAGCCGTCCTAAAGATACGATTGTTTTAGCTTTACCACGAGGTGGAGTTCCCCTAGCTATTGAAATTTCAAAAATTCACGCACTTTCTTTTGATGTCGTCCACGCTAAAAAGATGGTACATCCTTTGCAAACTGAATTTGCTATTGGAGCAATCGCTGAAAAAGGAGAGCCTCTTTTAAACAAAGAAGTAAACATTGAACAAAAATGGATAGAGCAAGAAGCAGCGCGCGTTCGTGAAGAAATTGCCCGTCGACGAAAATTATACGATACCTTTTTAACACAACGCTCTCTCACTGGAAAAGATGTTATCTTAGTCGACGATGGAATTGCGACAGGTATGACCCTTTTTGCCGCCATTGAAGCTGTCAAAAATCAACAACCAAACAAAATAACCGTGGCCGTCCCCATTATCCCTAAAGAGACCTACGATCGTTTAAAAACTCTAGTAGATGACATCGCTTATGTCAATATTCCCGAACAATTTCTAGGAGCTGTTGGCGCCTATTATCAACAATTCCCACAGATCAGCGACGAGGAAATTCAAACAATGATTAAACATTTAGACAATTAACTTTTGTGCCTACCTCCTCTTCGAAAACACGACAAAGAGTGTGCAAAATTTATTAAAAAATAGACTTCCCTAAAGCTGCTGGTATTTTGACCACTATTTGACCACTTCTTTTAATCCCCACCCATTTTCCATAAATATAAAGACTTAAAAAACCACAATATACCGAAAAAAGACGGTTCTATGTCAAATAGTGTTGATGAGATAATTTTGAGAGTACGGTTTATTAACTGTATTCTCTTTTTTTATAATTAAGTCCATAAATTTTTATTTTACTCCATTGGAGAGTATTATATTTTGCTAAGTGTACGTTAGCGTTAGGGCCTTCTATTCATTGCCTAGGCAATGAATAGAAGGCCCTAACGCTAACCTCGGAAGGCACGTAAAGGCTCGTGTACATAATCCTTTATCCAGGTTGAATCTGTCAAAAAATCTTTTACTTAAAAATAATTGATTGTTAACTTACTATAGTTTCTTCATAATATAGTGGTTTCACTGGCTTCAAGGGATTAAGTAAATTAAAACTAATCAGAATACGTTGTTTTAGGTTTTTGAAATTTCTATAACCATATCCTGAACGTTTAATATTTTTAATTTTATTATTGATTCCTTCAATAGGCCCATTAGACAAGTTATAAATAAAGGCTCTTTCAATAGCTTCTATATACTTTTCTAATGTGTTTAAAGCTGTTCGTATTTTTTGAGGGTAGGTCTCTTCTTTGGCTTTATTGAGTACTTCTTCGAAACGATCAAACCGCCGTTTTTTCAAAGCCCATTTTAATCGGTTAACGAGATCATAACTTTTTCTAAGCCTTGGACTAATACTTAATAAATACTCCACCATGACATATTCACTGACCATTCCCTCATAGAGACGATGGGTAAAGAAATCCTCATAATTTAAATCTGATTCATTTTTTAAAATTAATTTCCATTGTTGTTTTAATTTTCTATAGTCACGTGGTCGAGTATAGCGTATTTTGTTCATCTCCTCGACTCGTATTTGATTTAAAGCTCGATTTAATAGTTGAACAATATGAAATCGATCAATAATAATTTCTGCCCGAGGAAAACAATTCTTAATGACTTGAATATAAGGAGAATACATATCCATTGTGACTGTTTTTACCTGAAGTCTTGCCTCTAAAAAATAACGCATAAAATAGTCAGATAAATAGGTTTGTTGCCTATTTTCAACAACATCAATAGGTTTATGTGTTCTCGCATCAATAAAAAGTAAACTCATGGCCCCACTGACATTTTTGACCGATTTAAATTCATCTAGAGAAAGATGTTCTGGTAAATTGGAATAGTCAGGATTTAAATTTTCTTCTGTTCCTTTTAATTGCCTTAATACTGTATGAGAAGAGATATTTAAATGTTTTCCAATTAAAGACATGGCTTGAGTTTCAACTAATTCCATTGAAATGGTTGATTTAATAATATTTGAAATATAACAGTTACGATTCACTAATTTTGTTTCGGCTATAAAGGTTGATCTACAATGCCGACATAAAAATCGTTGTTTTTTAAGTTTTAATAATACGGGTTTAAAATTGATATTCGTTAATTTAATCGTGGATGTTTTCGTTCCATTTTTAACAATATCATCTGTTGATTGATTGACAATTCCACACTTTACACAACCCTTCGGCTTATAAGTTAACTTTCCATAATAAACCAAATGGTTTTGTTCTTTAATCTTTTCTTCTGTTAATCTTTTTTCAAAACTAATATTTGTATCTTTAATTCCAAGTGTTTTTCGTATAAAATATGAATGGGTCATGTGAATCCTCCTATGTTTAGTGTGCTAACTTAATTATAGGGGTTCTCTGGCCTTTTTTCATTTTATTTTAAAAAATAAAAAAGGGTGCCAATGAATATTTATTAAATATCCATCAACACCATAAATTATAGAGCCAAAAAGACTAGGTTATGATAACCTAGTCTTTTCATTACGGAGAGAGAGGGATTTGAACCCTCGCGCCGGACGTATCCGACCTACAGCCTTAGCAGGGCCGCCTCTTCAGCCTCTTGAGTACCTCCCCAAAAATATTCAAAATGGGCCTGAGTGAACTCGAATCACCGACCTCACCCTTATCAGGGGTGCGCTCTAACCAACTGAGCTACAGGCCCTTTATTCAATTATAAAAGCGGGTGAGGAGAATCGAACTCCCGACAACAGCTTGGAAGGCTGTAGTTTTACCACTAAACTACACCCGCATAT
>DXAZ01000150.1 GCA_019116785.1 Candidatus Atopostipes pullistercoris | reverse complement strand
TAGTTTTTTCAGGGTTTATTTAGGTTGCCTTTCTTTAAAAGCAATAACATAAATTCCTTCAAAATCACACTTCAGAATCACGTCCTAAACTTTCAATTTATTCCTTGACATCTTTATAGCTGGCTTTATTTTTTGCTAGCTGTTTTAGACAGCTATTGGTGCTTTAATCCCTTTATGAGGATTATAATTAGTGATTTTAATATCATCTACCTCAAAATCAAAAATGCTCTTTTTATCTGAATTTAATTCCAACTGTGGAAGAGATTTCGTGTCTCTTCTAAGTTGTCGTTTTATTTGTTCAAAATGATTCAAATATAAATGAGCGTCTCCTAAAGTGTGTACAAATTCTCCCACTTCTAGATCCGTTTCATAAGCAATAAGATGAGTTAATAAGGCATAACTGGCAATATTAAAAGGAACCCCTAAAAAGACATCCGCACTGCGTTGATACAGTTGACAACTAAGTTTGCCATTCGCTACATAAAATTGAAATAAGGTGTGGCAAGGAGGTAATGCCATATCTTCTATTTCATCTGGATTCCAAGCCGAAACAATATGTCTTCTAGAATCTGGATTATTTTTGATTGAGTCAATAACTTTTTGAATTTGATCAATTGTCTCACCGTCAGCAGTTGGCCAAGAACGCCATTGAGCACCATACACATTCCCTAAACTACCAAATTGTTCCGCAAAAGAATCATCTTTTAAAACTCTTTCAGTAAATTTATTCATTTCTTTTTGGTACGTTTGATTAAATGTTTCATCTTTTTGAGCGCGTAAGCCAAAGTCTGTCATATCTGGGCCTTTATAATCTTCACTTTTTACATAACGTTCAAAGGCCCATTCATCCCAAATATGATTATTATGCTTAAGAAGATATTGGATATTTGTATCCCCTTTTAAAAACCATAATAGTTCGGATTTAATTAAGCTAAAGGCTACTCTTTTAGTAGTTAGTAAGGGAAATCCTTCACTTAAATCAAAACGCATTTGGTGACCAAATATTGACTTTGTTCCAACTCCTGTACGATCTTCTTTTATGATTCCATCATCTAATATATGCTGTGCTAAATTTAAATATTGTCTCAAAGTTTTCTACCTCCACTAATTTTAATCCACAAAGTTACTTAAATATTCCCAGCGTTGATATTTTTCATTCAGTTTTTCTTGTAGAGATGTTTTATCTTGATAGAACTTCTCAATTTTTTCATAGTCGCTGCCTGCATGATTGATTTGTTCATCAAGTGTTTCGATTTTCATTTCTAAATCCATAATATCTTCTTCAATGGTTGCCCACTCTTTTTCTTCCATGTAAGTTAACTTAGTTTTAACTTTTTTGGGTTTCTTTTCAGGAACTTCTTTATGAGTCTCTTTTTTCTTTGTCTTTTGTTTTGTTTTTTCTTTCTCGACGCGCTTAAAATAATCATCAGACGTTCCAAAAAACTCGTTTACAAATCCTTGACCTTCAAAAACAAGTAACTTATCTGTAATTTTATCTAAAAAATAACGGTCATGGGAAACTACAATAACTGCTCCAGGAAAATTTTCAATATATTCTTCTAAAACATTTAATGTATCAATATCAAGATTATTTGTTGGTTCATCTAATAATAAAACATTTGGACGCTCCATTAAAATCCGAATAAGATAGAGTCGACGTTTTTCCCCGCCTGATAAAGAACGAATATACGCACCATGTTGAGCTCTTGGGAACATAAATTGTTCTAGAAGTTGTGAAATATTTGCATGAGAACCATCTTTCTTTGATACTTCATCCGCAATTTCTTGTAAATAATTAATGACTCGTTTATCTTCTGGGATATCGATATTATCTTGTTGGAAATAGCCAATTCTTACAGTATCTCCCACAACTAGTTCTCCTGAGTCCAGTTCCCTTTTTCTTGCTAAAAGATTAAGAAAAGTTGATTTACCCGAACCATTTGCACCAGTAATTCCTATTCGATCGTGCGTTTGAACAATATAGTTAAAATCTTTTAAAATTACTTTATGATCAATAGCATATGAAGCATCATATAATTCAAATACTTGCTTTCCTAAGCGTGAAGACGCAAGATCAATATCCAAGTTAAAATTTGAAGAAGTTTGACTTATTTGTCCCTTTAATTTTTCAAACCGTTCAATTCGAGCTTTTTGTTTTGTCCCTCGTGCCCTCACTCCTTCACGCATCCATGCAAGTTCTTGTTTGAAAAGTTGTTTTGCTTTTTGTTCTGAAGATGCGAGTTGTTCTTCCCGTTTGGCTTTTTCTGATACGTAACTTTGATAATTTCCTGTATATTCTTGTAACTGACCATTTTCTAACTCAACAATTTTATCAACAATACGATCTAAAAAATATCGGTCATGAGTCACTACTAATAAAGCACCTTTATAATTCATAAGATAAGTCTCTAACCAAGAAATCATTTCAAAATCCAAATGATTTGTAGGCTCATCTAAAATTAATAAATCAGGCGTTTGAATCAATACTTGCGCAAGAGCGACTCTTTTTTGTTGACCTCCTGACATGGAGCCAATATTTTGTTCCATATCTTTAATCCCTAAGATAGATAAAATTCGTTTAGCGGAAGAATCTGCATTCCAAGCATCATAGGTATCCATTTGTTGTTGTGCTTTTGTAAACTGAGTTTGAGTTTTTTTATCATTTGGCTTCTCAGTCAATAAAAGAAGTAACTGTTCATATTGACGAACGGCATTCATAATAGGTGTATTTCCTTCAAAAACAGTTTCTAACACAGATTTTTCAGGGTCTAAATCTGGTTCTTGACTAAGGTATCCTATTTGATAATCACCAGGCTTAGTAAGTTTTCCTTTTTGTGGATCTAAAGTCCCAGCAAGAACTTTTAAAAAAGTAGATTTTCCATTTCCATTTCGCCCAATCAACCCAACTTTTTGTTCATTAATGATTGAAAAATTGATTTGATTAAATAATTCTTTTGCTCCAATTGAATGGGATAGATTTTCTATTTTTATTTCTTTCAAAAATATCTTCCCCTCTTTATATCCTTCTATTTCATTTTATTAAATATCCTCATTATTTTAACATATTCTTACGGTCTTTTAAATCAATTCTAATGCTCTATAGTTATGAATGGAAAAGTAATTGAAAGGTACATACTATAAAAGAACAAAATTGACTTGATTCATGTATTTCCTTTATACTTAGTGTGTAATTCATATCACATACGGATTGGATTTGGGGGATTACTATGACACATACAGGCATAGTTAAATGGTTCAGTAATGTAAAAGGATATGGTTTCATCGAATATGATGAAACAGAAGAAATTTTCGTTCATTTTACTGGAATACAAATGGAAGGTTATCGGACTTTAAGAGCTGGACAATCAGTAAAATTTAAAGCGGTCGAAGGTGCTCGGGGTTTGCAGGCAACTGATGTCGTTGTTTTGTCAGAAAATGACAAAGAACAAACAGCTCCAGAAGATAATCAGGAGTAAAAGTGAATATTATCTCCTTTTTTGAATGAATAGTGGATGGTAAAGAGTTGGACAATATCTTTTTAGTTTTATATAAATAGTATCGGCTAGAGGACCTCTAGCCGATTGTTTCATTTTCACTAAAAAATAAACATGGAATATTTGGATAATGTTGGACTAACCAGTCTAGTAGTTTTCTCTTCTTTTTATCTTTTAGATAGATAATTAGAATCGTTTGGTTGTTAGATCTGATTTCTACCTTTCGACTAGATTTATAAAAGACAAATTCGTCTATAGTTTTCATTTCTATCTTTTTCTTTTTGAAAAAATAAAAATAGTAAATAGATAAGACATCTTTTTCAATTAATAAGTAACTTTTTCTTTTTAAAATATATAAAAAAATAGCTAATACCCCAAAAATTACTGTATACCAATTAAAAGCTAATAAGTTAGATGCAAAGACATATGCAAGACCTATCAAAATAACAAGAATAGAATAACTAATCACTTCATATGCTAATTCAAAGCGAATATTTAATTTTAATGGTTTAATATTTTTATTATTCATTGACTCATTCTTTCTAAAAAATAATATAGGTGATTTTATGATACGATTATATACAGATGCTGCCGTTGCTGGAAATCCTGGACCAGCTGGGGTTGGAATTTTAATAGTAACCAATAACGAACAAAAACAAATCTCTATTCCACTAGAGGGAAACTGGAATAACCACCATGCTGAATTTAAAGCTGTTTTTCTTGGTCTATCTTGGTTAATTAAAAATAACTATACCGATGAAATGGTTTTTTCTTATACAGATAGTAAAATTGTTGCTCAATCAATTGAAAAAAAATATGCCAAAGATCCTAACACTCTAAAATATCTGACGGATATTTTAGAATTGATGGTTAAGTTTCATTTTATATCAATAGAATGGATTCCAGAAAGTAAAAATAAAGGAGCCGACAATCTAGCTCGGCAAGCTTTACAAAAAATAATAAAATCCTCTTAACTCTTAATCTTTCTTCCATTTCTATTGTATCCTATCACTTAAATTAGAAATAATTATGAATATTATAAGGGAATCGAAAGAAATAAGCGATTTTTTAATATCAAATATAAAGTTATAAAAAATGCCCTTAGACAAATTGGGAGTAATTTGTCATAAGGACATTTCTTATTTATTAACTTTCCAAAAAAGTTAATAACAAATTGAATAATCAATCATTTTATAAACTTTAATGTTTGATTATTCGTCTACTTCTTACATCTAGTATAATATAACTAGTTGGCTCATTCAATTAAAATATTATGTCTAATCATTATAAAGATATCGCCCTCTTTTAAGAGAGCGATTTTTTCTTTATTTATGAAATACTATATATCACCACAACAAAAAGTAAGAGGATGACTCCAACGATAAAATAATCTAAATATTTTTCGTTTATATTCATTTGATCATATAGACTGTAGCGTTTATTATTCTTTAATTCCTTTTGTTTATTCTCTTCAATTTGACTATTAACTGAATCTTTAGTCAATGATCCCACCCCTTTCTTTTTGCCAATTATTGTTTTCAATTTATTTTCGCTTAATATATTTACGAACATCTAATGAAACCGCAATAATTATAATTAAGCCTCTAATAATAAACTGTAAGTAAGGATTTACTCCAATGAATGTTAAACCATAATTAATTACTTGTAATATTAATGTACCGATCAATACCCCGGGGATCGTTCCTACACCTCCAGAGAAAGAAACCCCACCAATAACACTCGCAGAAATAGCGTCTAAATCATAGTTTAATCCTGTATTACTCGTAACAGAACCAATGCGAGCGGCTTCTAGATAACCAGCTAGCCCATAAAGTAGACCAGAAATTAAAAATACAATCATTATATTTTTAACAACTTTTACGCCTGAAACTTCAGCAGCTTCCATGTTTCCACCGATTGCGAACATATTTTTACCTAATTTGGTCTTATTCCAAACCACCCACATAATCACACTAATAATAGCTGCATAAAGAACTAAATAAGGTAATTCAAAAACTCCTATTTTAAAAGAACCTCGAACAACTGAGGTATATCGACTATCTAAGGAGCCAATAGGTTGTGCGCCTAAAGGAGGCCGATCAATATAAATTAAGGATAAACCATAGGCAATCAATTGGGTTCCAAGTGTAATAATAAAAGCATGTACACGTAAAACAGCTACCCCAAATCCATTAATCAATCCAAAGATTGCCCCGATAGCTAAAGTTACTAATAAAGGAACAATAATAGGTAGCTGTGGTAAATCTGCATACATTCTAGATGGAAAATTAGGATCTTGTAATAAAGAAGCTCCCACTACTGCGGAAAGTCCGAGGACTCTACCAGCAGATAAATCTGTTCCCTGTAATACAATTAACCCAGCAGCACCTAATGCCATAATGGCACGTGTTGAAGCTTGACTTAAAATATTCGTCAGGTTTTGTAAGGATAGAAAAGATGGTTCTATTATAATAATAATGAGAATCAATATTCCTAAAACAATATATAAGGAATAATTCAGTAAAAAATCTCTTGTCTTTTCTCTTTGTTCTTGCTTTTTATTATTTGGTAAAGACTCAGGTGTCCCATGTTCTTGTTCAAATTTTTCTCTCACTGTATCCACCTCTTTAAATTTTTAAACATATTTAGTCGCCATCGTCATAATCTTTTCTTGATCTAAATTTTCAACTTCCTCTACTCCTGCAACTCTTCCATTTGACATTACTAGAATGCGATCACATACTCCTAATAATTCTGGTAGTTCACTGGAGACCATAAGAATCGATTTCCCTTCAGCGGCTAAATTTAAAATAATTTGGTAAATTTCAAACTTCGCTCCTACATCAATTCCTCTAGTTGGTTCATCAAGTAAATAAATATCAGCATCTGTAAGTAACCATCTTCCGATAATCACTTTTTGTTGATTCCCTCCAGATAAGTTTCCAATCAGTGCTTTTTGTGAGGGTGTTTTTACATTTAAACTCTCAATGACCTGTGCAGTGTCTTCTCGCATAGATTTATCATTTGTTAATCCATTTTGAATGTATTGATCCATATTTGCGATAACCGCATTGGAAGTAATATCCATTTTTTCAAAGATTCCTGTTGCCCTTCGCTCTTCCGTCACAAATCCCATTTTATTTTTAATGGCTTCACTAGGATCTTTATTTAATTGAGATTTACCATTAATTAAGATATCCCCTGATTTAATAGTAGCCGTCCCAAAGATGAGCTCTAATAACTCAGTTCGTCTTGAACCTACAAGTCCCGATATACCGAGAACTTCTCCTTTTCTTAAAGTAAATGAAGCATCTTGCACTGTAGGTTCATACATTCCTGTAAGATTTCTTAGCTCCATCATTGTTTCTCCAGGAACGTGTTTTTTATCTGGATAACGATTTTCTAAAGAACGCCCTACCATTAATTGAATAATTCGATTAATATTTAAATCCTTTGCAGGCTCTGTCGCAATCCATTCACCATCACGCATGATTGTTACATCATCGGAAATATTCAAGATTTCTTCCATTTTATGAGAAATATAAATGATACCGACTCCTTCAGCTTTTAGTTGATTTAAAATTTCAAATAATAAATCAATTTCT
>DXAZ01000149.1 GCA_019116785.1 Candidatus Atopostipes pullistercoris | reverse complement strand
TAAAGGGTTGTGCGAATAGAGGGTTTAAAGTGTATGATCAAAATGAACAGTATGAAGGTCGCTTTACTTTATTCGAACGTTTTATAGACATAAAGACTGATTTGCGAATGATTGAATGTCTTTGTGAAAGAAGAGTAATTAAGCGTTATTATATTCATTATGACTTAATGGGTATCATGCATTTTATGTCACGGTTTCAAAAGGCGCAAGTGGACCCAGAAGATAAATATGTATTTATGATTTCTCCAATCTCTGAGCCATATCGGGTACAAGATTTTATGTCTCGTTGGTATACACCTGTAGAGCGAGATGAATTTGTTGAAGGGCTAGATAATGATGCATATGATTTTGAAGTGGATTATGATGAAGTTTGCGCCCGCCGCTTTTTGAAGAAGATGGTAGAAGCAGTAGATGAACAATCACAAGCAGGTGGGTACGTACTAAAAGCCTATTATGTAGAAAAAGAAAATACGCTTAGTGCTGATTTGTATTATCAGGGTAAACTAGCTACGGATGAGGATTTTCAGAGATTATACGAAAATCCGGCTTTGGTGAATCATGTCATCATAGAATATCAAGATGTCCAAACTGCTGAAAGAGTAGAAATTGCAACAAATGGACAGTATGTTGTATTTTCACTTGTACGTAGATTGTTACTTGCTTGTATAACAAATATAAAATTAAGCTTTAGATTTTTAGAGCACGAGTTAAGTTTATATTGATAAAAAACCCACCCAACTAGGCTTAGATGCCTAGCTGGGTGGGATTTGGTTTATCATTAAATAATTTCGAATTGTACATCGATATTGTTGCGAGTTGCTTTTGAGTAAGGGCATACTTGATGAGCCGCTGCGACTAATTCTTCTGCTTTTTCTTTTGTTGCCCCTTCAAGATGAACTTCTAAAGTCACGGCTACGCTGAATCCTTCTACCTCATCAGACATTAAGGATACACGCGCACTCACTTCGCTTGGGTAAGTTTCGCCGGCGTTTTCCATTACTAAGCCTAATGCACCGTTGAAGCAAGCACTGTATGCTGCTGCGAATAATTGTTCTGGGTTGGTTGCATTTTCGACACGTTTACCTGGAGCTGTTGTTTTAAAGGCAAAAGAGCGATCTGGTGAAAAGACTTCTCCTTCGCGTCCACCGATACTAGTTACTTTTGTTTCGTAAATTTTCTTCATGATTGAGCCCTCCTAAGGTTTGAGTAAGTGTTTGTAGTTGTTGCATCAAAGAAAAATAATACGTTTCATCCGACGTCAAATCACTTAAACAATGCCCGACCGTTTGCAGCAAGGCCTCTTTCACTTCCTTGGCTTTTGGCGTTAGAGAAATCAATACGCGACGTTCATCATGAAAATCTCGTGTGCGCATCACATATTCTCTTGCTTCTAGGCGTTTGATTAAAGGGGTCAGCGTCCCACTATCCAAAGACAAAATCTCACCCAATTCTGAAACGCTTAAATGGTCTTTTTCATACAAAGCAAGTAGCGTTAAGTATTGCGGATAGGTTAATTCAAAGGGCGCTAAAATCTTACTATATAGGCGATTGAATTCTTTTTGTGCTTGATATAAAGCAAAACACAGTTGATCTTTGACAATTGGTTGGATCATATTCTTTTCCTTTCACATTTACATTGTACACAATTTAATTTCACAAAGCGAATTATTTGCTCAACTATTTTTTCATGATGAGTTGGATGGCTTGGTTGATTTTTGCTTCTCTTTCTTCAGGGTTTTCGCATTCTTCTTCTAAACATTTACGAAAATTCTCAGCCACTAAAAGTCCCATCACACGGTCAATACTAGAACGTGCGGCACTAAGTTGAGTAACGATATCGATACATTCTTTTTCTTCTTCAATCATCTTCAACACACCACGAATTTGGCCTTCAGCTCTTTTTAGGCGATGGGTTAGTTTGGTTTTATCGGATACAGGCATGGTTTCACCTCGTTTCAATCTATATACCATACTAGGTACTATACTGAAAAAGTAAAAAATTGTCCAGTCTCATTCAAAATGATTGACAAAAGGTTGGTTATCGATTATAAATACCCTATGAGGTATAAAAAGAGAGGAGCAAAAAAGCTATGTTTCATTGGTTTGTCAAAGTACCAAATGTTTCTACAAGTGAATTAAAAAGTCAGTTAAATCAAGATATTGTCCTATTAGATGTGCGTACACCGGCTGAATACCGCAGTGGGCATATCAGAGGCGCCAAAAATGTACCGCTCAATCGCATCTCACAATATGAGGCAAAAGGCAAGCAACCGCATTATATCATTTGCCAATCGGGGATGCGCAGTAAGCAAGCAGCAAAAATATTAGCGAAAAAAGGGCTTCAAGTTTTTAATGTCAAAGGCGGCATGAATGCTTGGACAGATCGCGTGATAGGGGGAAAATAACGTGAAAAAAGTCATTATTGTCGGTGGAGTCGCAGGGGGTATGTCTTGTGCTACTCGGTTAAGAAGGTTAATGGAAGAAGCAGAAATCACTGTTTTTGAAAAGGGGCCGTATGTCTCTTTTGCTAATTGTGGCTTACCCTACCATGTATCTGGAGAAATCGAAAATCGCGAGCAACTTTTAGTACAAACTGCGGATAATTTAAAGAAACGTTTTGCCATCGATGTCCGGCCCAATCATGAAGTCTTAGCCATTGATCGTAAGGCTAAGACCGTTACAGTAAAAAATCAGGAGCAAGTATTTACCCAAGATTATGATGTGTTGGTATTGTCGCCAGGTGCTAAGCCGGTGGTGCCGAACTTTCCAGGTTTAGCTGAGGCACAAAATGTATTTACTGTCCGTAGCGTGCCAGATATTGATTGGATTATGGCGCATTTGCAACAACAAGCCATCCAACATGTGACCGTGGTAGGGGCGGGTTTTATCGGTTTGGAAATGGTTGAAAATCTTGCCAAACGCCAATTACAAGTGACATTAATTGAGAAAGCTCCTCAAGTATTACCTGCTTTAGATCCGGAAATGGCAACTTTTGTAGAAGAAGAATTAGTTAAAAATGGCGTGAATGTACTGACCAATCAAGGTGTAGCTGGTTTTAGCGAAAAGGGTCGAGAAGTCGTGTTAGAAGATGGTCAAGTGTTGGCTAGCGATTTGACGATTTTAGCGATTGGCGTCCAACCAGAGTCACGTTTGGCAAAAGAGGCCGGCTTGACGCTAGGGCTGCGCGAAGCTATCGTGGTCGATGAAAATTACCGCACCTCAGATCCAAACATTTATGCAATTGGCGATGCGATTTTAGTCACACAACACACCTCTAAGGAACAAACCTTGATTTCACTAGCTTCTCCTGCGAATCGTCAAGGGCGGCAAGTGGCAGACATCATTGCTGGGCTTCCTCGAAAAAATAAAGGCAGTCTAGGTACCGCAATTGTTCGTACGTTTGCGATGACAGCGGCCTTTACCGGATTAAATGAGCGTACCTTAAAACGTCTAGGAAAAAACTATCAAGTCGTGCATACGTTAGGCAAACATCATGCCAGCTATTATCCGGCCGCAACCGATATCTTATTGAAATTACTATTTGATCCTAAGACAGGTGAAATCTTTGGGGCCCAAGCAGTTGGAGAAAATGGAGTTGATAAGCGAATCGATGTTTTAGCCACAGCGATTAAAGCAGGACTGACGGTAGAAGATTTACCAGAACTCGAATTAACCTATGCACCGCCATTTGGTTCAGCAAAAGATCCGGTAAATATGATTGGTTATGCTGCTTTGAATCTAATGGAAGGTTTGAGCGAAAATGTGCAGTGGTATGATTTGGCAAATGAGCTAAAAAATGGAGCGAAAATATTAGATGTGCGCAATCCTGCTGAACTAGCAAATGGTAAGTTTACCAATGCTTTGGCTATCCCACTCGATGAATTACGAGCACGTTTGGTTGAACTAGATAAAAATCAGGCGTATATTGTAAGTTGTCACAGTGGTCAACGCAGTTATTTGGCTGAGCGTATCTTGAAACAACACGGCTTTAAGGTCAAAAACTTGGATGGCGCTTATTATTTGTATTCACATGTCAACCAATAGTCACTATCTAAAGACTGCTATTCATCAAAAAATTCACATAGAACTAAAGGAGATAAAATAGATGTACGAAACCATTGATATTCACAAATTTAAAGAACTATTAGGCAAAGAAAGAATAAATTTAATTGATGTGCGTGAAGAAGACGAGTTTATGTTTGGTCACCTGCCACAAGCGGAAAACATGCCTTTGAGTCGTTTCTTAGATTTTGTAGAAGAACTATACGAAGACGAAACTTATTATGTGATCTGTCATTCTGGTGCACGTTCTGCTAATGCCTGTGCGTTTTTGGCCAGCCAAGGCTATCACGTGGTCAATGTTGAAGGCGGTATGGCAGCGTTATAAAATATCATAATCGAATCCTATAAACAACACTTCAATGAGATTATTCACAAATAAAAGTGCGACTATTCAGAGCATTTTTCTATTCTTTTGCACAAAACTTCGGTATAATTAAGATAAGAAAATTTGTTGTTTGAGTCGACAATTTGCGGCTCAATTTGGCTTAATTTCGGAGGATGTGTAAACAAATGGAATTTATTGGTATTTTATGTTTGATTTTAGTGACGACTTCGCTGGCAGCACACATTTGTCGTCGGATAGGTGTTCCTGGAGTGGTTGGGCAATTATTGGTTGGCCTAATTGTGGGAGCAGGTGGACTGAATCTCATTCATTCATCAGAGTTGATTCATATCTTTTCTGAAATCGGGGTTATTTTGTTAATGTTCTTAGCCGGTTTGGAAAGTGATATTGAGCTTTTGAAGAAATATTTTAAACCAGGAATGCTAGTAGCTGTCTTCGGGGTGATTTTCCCCTTGTTACTAGGAGCGGGGGGCGGATTTATCTTCAAATCAACAGCAACAGAGGCCTTTTTCTTTGGGGTTGTGCTCGCGGCGACTTCGGTGAGTATTTCAGTTGAAGTATTAAAAGAACTTCACGCGGTAAATACTAAAGAAGGTTCCACAATTTTAGGGGCTTCGGTGGTAGACGATATTTTAATTGTTTTGGTGTTGAGTATTAGCTTGACTTTCTTAGGCGCCAATCAAGGGAATAACGCATCACTAGGTTTGACCTTGTTGCAAGAATTGGTGTACTTTGGCTTGATTTTCCTTTTGGTTCGTTGGATCGCGCCATACTTAATGAAATTATCAGAAAGAATTTACACCACCGCTTCAGTCATCATCATGTCGTTGATTATTTGCTTGGGCATGTCCTATGTGGCTGATTTGGTTGGTTTAAGTTCAGTGATTGGGGCATTCTTTGCAGGGATTGCAGTTGGCCAAACAAAGGTAAAAGAAAAAGTATTTCTTAATGTTGAAGCGATTGGCTATGCGATTTTTATCCCAGTATTCTTTGTCAATATTGGCTTAGAGGTAGAGCTAGCAAGTATTATCAAGCAATTCCCGTTTATTACATTATTTGTGGTGGTTGCGGTGATTTCTAAATTGTTTGGTGGTTATCTTGGTTCAAAAATGGCCGGATTTTCCAATAATAGTGCTTGGATGGTCGGAGCCGGGATGATTTCACGTGGAGAGATGGCGCTGATTGTCTTACAAATCGGTCAAACAGGCGGCTTAATTCCTGAAAAATATTTCGCACCAATGGTTATCACGATTTTAATCAGCACGTTGGTTTCACCATTGATTTTGAAATTCTTCGCAAAAAAAGTTTTAAAACACGCATAACCTTTGCACGGTAGTCTATGAAGTTAGGCTGCCGTGTTTTTATTTATAAATACCTATAAAAAAACTATACAGAAAGCCTGTCAATCAATTTTTAAAATGTCCCAAAATGTTGGCCTTTATTTGTATAATATAGATGTAGCTCTTTATGCAGATACTCTATCGTAGTCTTCGAGCTTTTTATTCTGCATATAGAGATATCGTTTGAAGGATGCCAATTTCCATGGATGAGATTGAGGTGGAATATACGGGCGTCTTTCTTTTTTCTTTTCTACCACTTCATCAAATGTATCCGATTGTAATTCATGGCTTTTTAATCGTCTTGTATAACAAATTTTATCCGCAATATTTACATAAATTTCTCCGTTAAAAGTTTCTATGACAAGCACCTCTGATCCTCTTGTAAAATATACTTCTTCGCTATTTTTCATCGGTAAATAGAACTCATTGTGATATCGAATGTGGTGCCCATTATTTATTTTTCTATTCGCAACACGTGCTAAGAGGATGTTCTTTTTACTTGGAGTTAGTTTCTCCTCGAATACTGATTCATCAGCCGATTGTGCAAATTTACGGTTATATTTTTTAATCCATTCCTTCAAAACTTCATTCGCATTTTCTATTGTTTCTATTCCAGTTAAAGCTAAATCCGCAGCTAATCGGCTCTGTACAGTTCCATTTAAGCGTTCTATTCGACCTTTTGCTTGAGGAATAGAAGTAGATTGAAGCTCGATTCCTAATTGATGACAAGCAAAACCAAATTGTGTATAAGTGTCTTCTTCCACCTGTTTCATGGCTTTAGATTGATAAATGAATACCGTTCGTTTATCTGTCAAAATAGTAGCCGGAATCCCATACTTTAATACGATTTAATATAAGAGGTTATAGTATCCGTTTAATGTCTCCTGAGTGTCAAAATACGCAGCCACAATTTTACCGGAGGCGTCATCTACAGCTAAATGTAAATGGGAGTCAACCTTTCCGAACCAACAATATACGCTAGCGTCCATTTGAATTAATTCACCAAAATATTTTTTTCGAGGACGACTAGGATGAACTTTTTCCGCAGTTTCTAAAATTGATCTGCGGAAGGCAACAACTCCTCCTGCAGAGCCACTCCATTAGCTTCAGCAGTAACCTTTCTTTTCAAACGTTTCTTTATTTCTCGACGTGTTTTCCGATGAGATTTAGGTGATAAAATTCCAGCACTATAAAGAATTTTACGAATAGTTGTATCAGAATACACGATTTGATACCGCTCCTCCAAATGTTCCGTAAAATGAACAAAATTCATTGGAACGGGTAACGCTAGATAGATATTGATGATTTTTTGTTTTACCTCCTGTGGTACCGCATGTTTCACCGATTTATTTCTATTTCGATGGCTAAATGCTTTTTTCCCTCCTTGTGATAAGCATTCAGCAATCGGTTAATATGACGGATAGTTAGGTTAAGTTCTACCGTAGCTCTCTTTTTGGATTTTCTATCTTCACTTACTAATTTAATCACTTTATATTTTTTCAATTCATTCATGTTTAAGATAACCTTCTTCATAGATAGAATTAAATCATTTTGGGACATTTTGTAGTTCTATCTACATAGGACATTATCACATTCGAATAAGACTATATGAAAAAAATAAAAGTAAGGGTTTACAAATAAAAACAAAAGTGTTAGAATAAAGTTCGTAAAATAAAGAACTGAATATCAGTGGATTGTGACTGGGATAAAGGCAGGCAATACCGCAAATGGTTGATGTATATTATATGTATTTACATCAGTTGTTTGGGGTATTTTTTTTATTTTTTAGAATTAAAGGAGGCTAAGGAAGTGAGATACCGTGTGATAAAACCCTTAAATAATAATGTAGCAATTGTCAGAACTGATCAAGAAAATCAAGCAATTGTGATGGGGGCTGGCATCGCATTTCAAAAGAAAAAGGGAGATCTAATCTCTAGTGAAAAAGTAGATAAGATTTTTGTTTTGAAAGATCAAGAAGCACAATTAAATTTCTCGACATTACTGAAAGAAATCCCTTTAGATTTTATTACAACAACTTATGAAATCATTGAAAATGGAATTAGTCGTTATCAATATTACGTACAGGACTATCTGTATGTTACTTTAACAGACCATATTTACTGGAGTTATCAGCATTTAAAAAATGATGAATATGTTGAAAGTAAGTTGCCTTCTATGCAAATGCAATATCCAGTTGAATATGAGATTGCAATAGACGCAATTCAAATAATTCAAAAGCGTTTATGGATAAAATTTCCTGAAGATGAGCAAACTAGAATCGCCTTACATTTTATTAATGCAAAGAAACAAGGAGATAGTATAACTGAAATTCATCAAGAAAAGAAAAATGAGCTAATTATTAAGATTAAGGATTTTTTAGAAGATAATAAAGTATTTCGTACTAAGAGCAATCAAAATTTTTATGATCGGTTGATGATTCATTTATCTTATTTTATTGATCGTATTGAAGAGAATTGCCAGCAATCAGATGATTTTATTGAACAACTAGACCGAAGCTTGAAACAGGATTATCCTAAAGCTTATCAATTAAGTACTCAGCTATTTGCTTTAATCCAACACCAGTACAATAAAGAATTGAGCAGTAATGAAATGATTTATTTAACGATTCATATTCAAAGATTACTTTAAGGAAAGAAGGAATTTCAATGAAAACTTTACCAGACGATTTTATTTTTGGTGGCGCAACAGCAGCTTATCAAGCAGAAGGAGCAACTAGGGAAGGAGGTAAGGGGGAAGTAGCCTGGGATGAATTTTTATCTAAACAGGGACGATTTTTACCAGATCCTGCTAGTGATTTTTATCATCAATATGCAACAGATATCGCTTTGTGTCAAAAATTTGGTATTAACGGCTTACGTTTATCGATTGCTTGGAGTCGTATTTTTCCAGAAGGTGTCGGAAAAGTCAATCAAGAAGGAGTTGATTTTTACCATCGTGTATTTGCAGAATGTAAAAAGAGAGGGGTATTACCATTTGTTACCTTACATCACTTTGACACTCCTAAACCGTTATTTGATCAAGGAGATTTTTTAAACCGTAAAACAATTGATGCGTTTGTGGAGTATGCTAAGTTTTGTTTCGAGGAATTCTCTGAGGTACGTTACTGGAGTACTTTTAATGAAATTTACCCAGTAGCTACGAATCAATATTTATTAGGGGTCTTTCCACCAGGCATTAAGTATGACCTATCAAAGGTAATTACTTGTCTTCACCAAATGATGTATGCACATGCACGAGTAGTAAATTTATTTAAGGAGAATGGCTATCCTGGCGAAATAGGCGTTGTCCATTCATTAGAAACTAAGTACCCAGCAAGTGGTTCTAAGTTAGACGAGCATGCAGCATTTTTGGATGATGCTTTATCCATTCGCTTTTTATTAGATGCAACCTATCTAGGTTATTATTCAAAAGAAACACTTTCAGCTTTAGATGAAATTGCTCAAACTAATCATTTTAGTTATCAGTTTGATGAAACGGATTTTATTGAAATGAAAAAGGCAGCCCAAAGGAATGACTTTTTAGGAATTAATCATTATCAATGTCACTTTGTTGAATCCTTTGAAGGAGAAAGTGCAATTCATCATAATGGAACAGGAGAGAAAGGAACTTCGGTTTACCAAGTAAAAGGTATTGGCCGCCGAATATATAAAGAAGGAATTCCAAGAACAGATTGGGATTGGTTGATTTATCCAAAAGGGTTATATGATTTATTGCTTCGGATTAGGCATGATTATCCACATTATCAAAAAATCTATATTACTGAAAATGGAATGGGATATAAAGACCAATTTGAAGACGGAGTAATTTTAGATGAGCCTAGAATTGAGTACTTGAAGGTTTATTTAGAAGCATTAAGTGATGCAATTGATGCCGGTGTAAATGTGAAGGGATATTTCTTATGGTCATTGATGGATTTATTTTCTTGGACAAATGGGTATAACAAACGATATGGGTTATTTTATGTTGATTTTGATACGCAAAAACGTTATCCAAAGGCATCTGCTTATTGGTATAAACGTTTGAGTGAAACAAAATGTATTAATTAGTGCTAGGAGCGAGATTGATGAAAAAAGATGAGTTACAAATGCTAGGGTTTGAGATTGTAGCCTATTCTGGAGATGCAAGAAGTACATTGTTAAATTTGTTAAAGGAGGTTAGATCAGGTAATTTTGATAATGTAGATTCTGCATTACAAGAAGCTGAAAATAATTTAGCGAAGGCTCACAACGTTCAAACAAAAATCTTAGCCCAAGAAGCTTCGGGTGAGGACTTGGAATTAGGTTTTATTTTTATTCATGGACAAGATCATTTAATGACAACGTTGTTATTAAAAGAATTAATTGTTGATTTTATTACATTATATAAAAAACAAAATAAGAGTTAAATATTAAGAGGTAATTAAAAGACATGAAAGGGTAGGGGTAGTTTACAGACTACCCCAAGAAGGAGTGAAATATAATGAATGGATTGATTAAACAAATTGAAAAAGGAAAACCATTTTTTGAGAAACTCTCACGAAATATTTATTTAGGTGCAGTGAGAGATGGATTCTTAACAGCAATGCCAGCTATTTTATTTTCAAGTATTTTTATTTTGATTGCAGCTGTGCCTGAAATATTTGGTTTTAATTGGCCTGACGCAGTTTCTACTTGGTTGTGGAAGGTTTATGGATATTCTATGGGAGTTGTAGGGTTATTAGTTTCTGCAACTGCTGCGCGTTGTTTAGCTGAGTCGATGAATCGTAAGTTACCTAAAAATAAAGTGATTAATACTACTTCAGTTATGTTAGCTTCAATCGTTAGTTTCCTTTTGTTGAGCGTTACTCAAGTTGATGGTAATTTTTCTACTACTTATATGGGAACAAAAGGTTTATTAGCTTCTTTTGTAGCCGCTTTCACAACAGTGAACATGTATAAATTATGCGTATTGAAAGACATTACCATTAAAATGCCAAAGGAAGTACCTGGAACGATTTCCCAAACATTTCGAGACATTTTTCCTTTTTCTTTTGCAGTAATGGCAGCGGTTGTTTTAGATTTATTGGTGCACTATATCTTTAATATGTCGTTTGCCGAAGCAATCATTATGCTATTGCAGCCTTTATTTACTGCTGCTGATGGTTATTTAGGCATTGCGATTATTTGGGGAGCAATGGCATTATTCTGGTTTGTTGGTGTTCATGGTCCTTCTATTGTTGAACCGGCAATTGCTGCAATTATTTATGCTAATGTTGAAACGAATTTAAAATTATTCCAAGAAGGACAACATGCAGCTAACGTTTTAACTGTTGGTTTAGGAAATTTCGTAGGTACGATGGGAGGAACTGGTGCTACTTTAGTTGTTCCATATATTCTACTATTGTTTGCTAAATCTAAACAGTTAAAAGCAGTAGGGAAGGCTTCATTTATTCCGGTTAGTTTTGCAGTAAATGAACCTTTATTATTTGCCGCACCAATTATTTTAAATCCATATTTCTTTGTGCCATTTTTATTGACACCGATGGTTAATGTATGTATTTTTAAATTTTTTGTTGATGTTTTAGATATGAATAGTTTCATGTATGTTTTGCCTTGGGCTACCCCTGCACCAATTGGTTTGATTTTAGGAACAGGTATGGGTGTATTATCGATTATATTAGCTTTAGTGTTAATTGCTGTAGACTTCGTTATATATTTGCCATTTTGTAAGGCATACGATGATTTATTAGTAGAACAAGAAAGTATTCGTGCTAAAGAAGAAAGTCAAGCAACAGAAGCAATTGAGACTCCAGCTATTACTCACCAAACTACCAAAGATCCTGAATCAATACCAACTCCATCATTAGTCACTGATAAAGAAATTAATGTTTTGGTCTTATGTGCGGGTGCAGGGACCAGTGCAATGTTGGCTAACGCGTTAACTGAAGGAGCTGAAGCTTATCATCAACCAATTCATGCCCAAGCTGGAGCGTATGGTTCTCACTATGATATTATGCAAGATTATGACATGGTTGTTCTAGCACCACAAGTCAATTCATATTATGAAGATATCAAGGCTGATACAGATCGTTTAGGTATTAAACTTATTGCAACTAAGGGAGCAGAATATATTGGATTGACAAGAAATCCTAAGGCAGCTATTGATTTTGTTTTAGCACAATTCTAACTACTCGTAATCGAAAAACGGGATAGTAAAGATTTGATATTGTTATATGACATAATAAATTAACTATTCCGTTTTTTTTATTACGCAATTAAGAAAAGAGGATTCGATTGAAGAAAAAATGATGATTTACTAAAAAAATCAATGCTAGATAATGGACAATTTGAAAAGGATTTACAAGGTTACCAAATTGATGAAGCTGATTATTTCAACATTGTCACTAGTGATAGCAAAACTGGTAAAGCTTTACATTATTATCGTAAAGATGGGGCACTCTCTGCAACGATAAGTACTTCTTTAAATTTAACTCCCTCCAGGTACTTATCGGTTTTTAGTTAGTGCGCAAGGTTCTCAGGAAAGTCAAATTAAGTTGGTTGCTAAGCAAAAGGATAACCAACAAATATTAATGCAAGGTAAGGGCACTCCGTTGACTGGATGGATGAACTGGCAAACACCGGAAATGGAGTTTGAATTAACGAAAAGTACTACCGTTGATTTAAATGTTTTGCTAAGTGGAACAGCCGGCTGTTGGGGAACTATGGATAATTGGATTTTAGTCCAAACAAAGGCAGCTAAACCAGATTCATTAATTGCACCAGAGACAGAAAGAGATACGGTAGATTTGCCAACATCAATTATAACAACACGTGATCAATTGCTTGAAAAAATAAAATCTCGTCTACAGTTAGTAAAGCAAATATCAAGTGCAGATTATCAAGTGAAAAGCTATTTAAACTTGCAGAATGTTTTAGAGCAACTTCCTAATTCATTTGAGGGTGAGACAATAGATCAATTAGAAAAACAATTAACTATGTTAGAGGAAGAATTACTAAATCTGAGTGAAATAAAAAATCCATTAGTCAATATCCAAACAGCTGAGTCTGGAAAAATATTTAGGTTATATCACAAAAAAAGTGGACAGCATTTATATACATTTAGTGTTGTAGAACGTGAAAGATTACTAAAACTAGGATGGCAGTTTGAGGGTGTTGCTTGGCAAATTGCTAATGAAGGGAACCCAATTATTCGCTTGTATAATCCTTTTTCAGGCGAACATTTCTATTCATCTAGTCAAGTTGAAATTGACAAACTAGTTTCTATAGGTTGGAAAAATGAAGGATGCATTGGTGGGTCGGTAGATAAAAAAATCGGCAATCCTGTTTATCGTTTTTATTACCGCTTAGCTAATGGTAGCTATACACATTTCTTTACTGCTAATCAGCTTGAAGCTAATCTTTTGAAAAAGATTGCATTCTATGAAGGAGTAGCATTTTATACAATATAGAAATTAAAAAAATTATATAGCAAATTATCCAAAAAGCCTTAATGATGAATCTTAGAGAAGGAAACTCATTGAGGTTTTTTGATTAAAAAATATTTTAAAATTAATCAGAAATTTCAGTTAATAAAAATGGGATTTTTTTGAAGATAAGACTATAAGTAGTAGTGCTAATGATGCTAACCCAATGATTATATTTTTGAATAGGAATACAAAAATATATAAACAGAGAGAAACTGAATATATAATCAAAATCAAACATTTTTTGTTCGAAATGTGTTGATTTTTGTTTCTAGATGTTTTATTATGTTTGTGTAAATAAAAATAAATGAACGGAGATAATAATTATGAAAATATTTATTGCTGCAGATAAGGATGGGTTTAGTTTGAAAAATCAGATCGTTTCCTTTGTTAATAAAGCTTTTGTAAGTGATGAAATGATTGATTTAAATCCTAAACCAGCTATTGATTTTATTGAAGGAACATTAAATCTAACCGAACATCTTCAAACAAATCCAGATGCTTTAGGTATTATGATAGATGGTTATGGTGTGGGTAGTTTTATGGTTGCGTGTAAGGTAAAAGGAATGGTGGTTGCTGAGGTTTCTGATGAGCGTTCAGCTTATATGACTAGAGAACACAATAATGCACGTATGATTACTTTAGGTTCTCAGATTGTAGGCAGTAAGTTGGCAGAAAATATTGTAAAAGAATTCTTATCTGCTAAATATGCAGCTGGTCGTCATCAAATTCGTGTAGATATGTTAAATAAAATGGCTTGATAGAATGGAGGAGATACATATGAAAATCGCAATAGGCTGTGATCACATTGTGACAGATACAAAGATTGCATTATCGGATTATTTAAAATCGAAAGGCTATGAGGTATTAGATGTAGGAACTTATGATTTTACACGAACTCATTATCCAATTTTTGGGAAAAAAGTAGGAGAAGCAGTAGCATCTAAACAGGCAGATTTAGGGGTATGTATTTGCGGGACAGGTGTTGGTATTAATAATGCAGTTAATAAGGTAAAAGGTATACGTGGCGCACTAGTTCGAGACATGACTAGCGCGATTTATGCAAAGGAATTTCTTAATGCTAATGTAATTGGGTTTGGTGGAAAAATTATCGGCGATTTTTTATTGTGTGATATTGTAGAAGCGTTTATTCAAACAAAATATAAACCAACTAATGAAAATAAAAAATTGATTCAGAAAATTGATGACTTAATTGTTGAGGATATGAATCAAAAATCATCTGATTTCTTCGATGAATTTATTTTGAGATGGAAACAGGGGTATTATCATGATTAAAATTAAACCTATTTTAACTGTGACTATGAATCCTTCTGTAGATATTGTTTACCAGCTTGATAGTTTAGAGTTAGATACTACCAATCGTGTAAATTATGTATACAAAACTGCCGGTGGAAAAGGCTTGAATGTCTCTCGTGTTTTACATCAACTATGTGTTCCGGTTTTGGCAACAGGAATGGTTGGAGGGGTTTTGGGAGAATTTATCACTCGTCAATTAGATGAGATTTGTATGCCTCATAATTTTTTATCAATTTCTAGTCCGACGCGAAATTGTATTGCTATATTACATGATGGTAAACAAACAGAGATTTTAGAACCAGGTCCTACATTGACAAAAGCAGAATATACGAATTTTATTCAACATTTTTCTAATCTATTACTTGAAACGCAGATAGTTTGTATCTCAGGCAGTTTAGCTAAAGGAGTTCCTAATACCTACTATATCGACTTAATTAAGCTTTGTCGTCAAAATAATATTCCTTGTTTACTTGATTGCTCTAATGAAGCTTTATTAAATGTATTGAACTCTTCGGTTAAACCGACTCTAATTAAACCAAATTTAATGGAGTTAAGTCGAGTTGTTCAACAATCATTTACTGATAATCTAGAAAGAGAGTTGGTACATGTTTTGAATCAGCCACTTTTTTCTGGAATCGAATGGATTATCGTTTCGCTAGGATCTGATGGTGCAATAGCTAAGCACAATGATATATTCTATCGTGTTGAAATTCCATCAATTGATGTAATTAATCCGGTTGGTTCAGGAGATGCAACCATAGCAGGCTTAGCTTATGGACTTGCAAAGCAGTTAACAGATGAAGAAATCCTAATTTTTGGAAATGTTTGTGGAATGTTGAATGCTCAAGAAAATGAGACAGGAAAAATAAATATAAAAAATTTACCTAATTTAAGGGAACAAATCCGAGTAATAAAGATTAATTAAACATGGAGTTGAATAATATGGTTGATCAAAAAAAACAAAAACATATGCAGAAATTAATTAATAAAGATGGAATTATTGCGGCATTAGCGATTGATCAGCGTGGTGCTTTGAAAAAAATGATGGGAAAATATCAAGAAACTTCTGTTGAAAAAGAACAAATTGAACATTTTAAATCCTTAGTGTCTGAGGAACTAACCATTGCTGCCTCTTCTATTTTACTAGATCCAGAATTTGGTTTATCAGCAGCGAAACGGCGTTCAGCTGATACGGGATTATTATTAGCATACGAAAAAACAGGTTATGATACAACAGTTCCTGGACGATTACCAGATTTATTGGCTAATTGGTCTGTGAAACGTTTAAAAGAAGAAGGTGCAGATGCGGTCAAATTTTTGCTATATTATGACGTTGATGAATCCAAAGAAATTAACGATCAAAAACGCGCTTTTGTAGAACGTATTGGTAGTGAATGCCAAGCTGAGGGGTTGCCATTTTATTTGGAATTACTAAGTTATGATTCTCAAATACATGACAATCAGTCTATGGAATTCGCGAGGATAAAGCCACGTAAGGTGATTGAGATGATGAGAGAGTTCTCTAATCCACGTTATCAAGTTGATGTGTTAAAAGTTGAAGTACCGGTCAATATGAAATATGTTGAGGGGTATACAACAAGTGAATTTGTTTACACCAAGGAAGAGGCAATGAGCTATTTTAAAGAACAAAGTCAAGTAGCACAATTACCGTTTATCTTTTTAAGCGCTGGTGTTAATGCAGAACTTTTCCAAGAAACGCTGCGATTAGCTAAGCAAGCTGGTTCGAAATTCAATGGAGTATTGTGTGGTCGAGCTACATGGGCAGCTGGTGTTGAAGTATTCATCAGGGAAGGTGAGGCGGCAACTAAACAATGGTTACGTACAGTCGGTTTAAATAATATTCAAGACTTAAACGAGACTCTTCTACGAACGGCTACACCAATTGTTTTTGATGAGTATTAAGTAATGAGGGATATTATACTAGATAAGAAATATGAATACGAACATAGATTTTTCCTAAATATTGTTTTATTTATTGCAAATAATTGAAAAAAATTATTAAGAGTAAATATTTTAGGTAAATGTCAAATGACATGTTTTATTTATCATTGAGCAGTGAACGAATTCTAAATATTATTTCGTTCATTGCTTTTTATTTTTGTTAGTTTTTGTTAAAAAAAAGTTATAAATATCGTAAAATAGATATAATGAATAGTATTTTACAAAAAATAAATATGATATTTGGAGGAGAAAATAAGTTGTTAAAAGAGGAACGCCATCTGCAAATATTAAATATTGTAGATGCAAATGGAACGGCTAGAGTTAGTGATATAATGGCACAATTACATGTTTCTGACATGACTATTCGTCGGGATTTAATGGAGTTAGAAGAACAAGGCAAGCTAGAGAGGGTCCATGGAGGTGCCAAAAGCTTGCATTTATTTAGATCACATGAACTAAGTCACGGGGATAAACAAATTATTAACATTGAACAAAAACAAACGATTGCGACAAAAGCCACTTCACTTTTAAAATCGGGACAGACTATTTTTTTAGGACCAGGAACGACTATTGAGATTTTTGCTAATATGATTGAAGATGACTCTATTCGTATCGTAACGAATTGCTTGCCTATTTTTGAAAAGTTGACACAACGTTTACCTAGAATGAAGGTATATTTGCTAGGAGGGGAAATTCGTTCAACTACGATGTCTTTTTTCGGCGATTTGACTAATAAAATGTTGACAGATATGCATTTTCATCAAGCTTTTATTAGTTCAAATGGCTTAAGAAATAATCAAATTATGACCTCAACAGTAGAAGAGGGATGTACACAGGCGCTAGCTTTAAATAATTCTGTTGAGCGCTATCTATTGATGGATGATTCAAAAATAGGTCAAGAGGATTTTTATGCTTATTATTCATTGAAAGACTTAACTACAATGATTACCAACGACACACAAACTGAGAAAATTATTTCCTTAGAAAAATATATTCCGATATTTTAGTGATAGGATTATTTTGTCAATTCTAACTTTATTTATTAATGATAAGCCAAAATAAAGATATGATAATATAAACTTATGATTTTCTTACATGAATAAATGTGGTAATTATCTCATCGGAGTGTTTTTAAGCAAACAATTAAAAACAGAACAAGTTAGAAAAGTGTATCAAGTAGTCATTTTACTTGTAGTACTTATTAATGTGTATAATGGTGTTCAGCTAATTTGAATTATTCAGAGAGAAGATTCATGCCAATATTGAATTTTCTCTCTTTATTTTTTCTATTATGTTTTACAAGATAGTTGAAGTGTGCTATGATTAACTTGTAATACAAGATAGTAGGTGAGAAAATGACAGGCAAAATCGATTCGCAGCTATTAAAAGGTGTGCTGACTGGCTGTATTTTGCAATTATTAACACAAGAAGAACTTTATGGCTATACCTTGAGTGAGCGTTTGGCGGACAATGGTTTCAGCGATATTTCCAATGGTACGATTTATCCATTATTGCTATCAATGGAGAAAAAAGGTTGGATTACAGGGCAAATGCGTGAATCAGAATCCGGCCCCAAACGTAAATATTATTCGGTCACGCCAGACGGACAAGCAGCATTACGACATTTCAAAAACCAGTGGCAGTTACTCAGGCAAAATGTTAATCAAGTGATGGGTGGTGTAGAAGATGAGTAATCTAATCAAAGAAAATGCAAATTTACAAAAGCAACTTCAAGGTGCCAATAAGCAATAATATGAGGATTTGCTCGGGTATGTTCGCTTGAATAGTATGGGAAAAAACGAACGTCAGACGGAAGAAATGTTGCTCGGTATTTTGCAAGATATTTTAGAAGCGCAAGAAAATGGCGTGTCTGCTCAAGATTATTTTGGCAAAGCTCCCCAACCGATTGCCGATGAATTGCTCAAACAGCTTCCAAATGATGCAAAACAAATGGTTAAAATCAGTCTATTAGCGGTACTGACCTATTTTGCGGTAGTATTTAGCGGAAGTTATTTTGTATCCCTTTTTCAACCAGGTACGCCACAGCTAATAGATGTAGGAAGATATATGATTGCTAGTTTGGTTGCGGGAATTTCAACCTTTTTTATTTTATGGCTACTTGGGAAAAACTATGGTCAGAAAAATAGTTGGAAAATGTTAGTTACAATAGGCGGGATATTTGTTATCAACTGTCTTTTGTTTGTTTTCGTTCGTACGCCTTGGGTCATTCTACTTTCTCGTTAGATGGCAACTGTACTCGCAATGATTTTAGCTGTAAGCGTGTATCTTCTGGGGAGGGAGAAAAATTAACATTTCGGAGGTGACCATGGCAAAAAAGAAACGTAAAAAATTTTGTGTACGTGTCCGCTGCTTGAATGGGAGAAGTTATCAGTTTCCTTTACCTAATGATTTGCAAAAGGCGATGTGGCAATATAAGACTGAAAATCCTACAAATTGGTTTGATTTATTATCACAAGCATTGATTAATATTCCGACAAAAGAATATCGCGAAAACTATCAGCCGCCAATGACTGTCACTTTGGTGGAAAAAATATTTATTACTGCAAATTACGATCGTGTCGCAACTCGTGGACAATTTGTGACTAAGGATAATTGGCAAAGAAATGATTTGTCTCGCCATTGGAATAATATTCGCTTTTTACAACATGATTATCCACTGATGACGAAATTGCGCATCTTCTTGGTCTATCTGATATGGATGACAAAGTTGCATATACGCCTAATAAAATAGAATAACAAATAAAACAGCACGCAGAAAATAAAATCTACGTGCTGTTTTTTGACTCTTTATTTAACGTCCACCTTTGGGATGCAGGCAGTGGGTCGCCTCCTTTAATTTCTAAATAAATTGTATCATCAATGCTATTTGAGGTCAAAAAGAAATCATTGTGTAGTGAGATGATTGGAATTCGTCGAGTTATTCAAATAACTTATATTGATTGCGGTGAAAAAGATTTAAAGGAATAAAAAAATATCACAAAAAACTTATTATTGGGATAAAGAGTTTATCATCAATCATTCATATGTCTAAGTTAAAAAATTATCACTTATTAACCGCTGATGAAATCCGTGATTGAAATGCGGAATTGACGAAGACTATAGTTGTCTTTTCATAAACATCAGATGAATAATTAATTGAAAATACTTATTTCCGTCATTTTAGGATTTTTTTAAAGAAAATGTTTACAAAATCACCTATAAATGGTATGATGATTTCGGAAGCGGTTACAGACTTTCTTACTATTTAGGAGGAGCATACTGTGAACGAAAAAAGTGAAAAAGCGATTGTTAATGAACATGTCACCTATAATAGAGCGAAGTTATGGCAAATTATTTTGTTTGCTTTTAATAATGCGTCTACCAATATTTATTTAGTGACCTTTAGTTTTATTACGTACTTTTCAACTGGTATCTTAGGGTTAGCAGCTATCTTTGTCAGCCAATTAATGGGTTATATCCGTATTTTTGATGGTTTTATTGACCCGGCTATTGGGATATTAATCGATAAGACAGATACAAAATTCGGAAAATATCGTCCTATCTTGGTGTTAGGGAATGTCATCACTGCGCTATCATTTGTTTTCTTATTTAATATTCATCATTTTGGTAAAGGGATGACGATTCCATTATTTGTTATTGCCCTAATTATCCATAAGATTGGGTATTCTTTACAACAAACCATTACAAAAGCTGGACAAGCTGCCTTAACAAACGATCCTGAACAACGTCCATTGTTTAATATTTTTGATGGTATCATGAGTGCAATTATATTTTCAGGTAGTCAAATTGTCATTTCAGGCTATTTAGTTCCTAAACACCAAGGATTTACGGAGGGGTTCTTCAAAGAATTAATCACTTTGGTAATTAGTATTTCAGCAGTTTTAGCTATTTTAGCCATTATTGGAATTTGGCAAAAGGATAATAAGAAATATTTTGGTTTAGGAGAAGAAAAGACGCAAAAAACGTCGATGAAAGATTACTGGAAAGTACTAAAAGGGAATCGTCCATTGCAAGTATTGTCTTTATCAGCAGCCTTTGTTAAGTTTAATTCTACCATTTTGGGCGATTCTGTTGTTACCGTAATGTTATTTGGTATTTTGTTCGGTAACTATGCTTTATCTGGTGCAATTTCCGCTTTGATGATTATTCCTAACATATTAGTAACGACTTTTAGTGCAAGTTATGCTCGTAAGAAAGGATTGCGTAGTGCTTATATTCTTTCATTACAAGTGGGTACGATTGCGATGATTGCGATGGGGGGCTTACTCTACTTTGGCCAACCAGGTAGTGTGAATTTGAAATCAATGAGTTTGTATGCGGTGCTATTTTTAGTTTTATACGCAATTGGTCGTTACTTCAGTACTACACCATCTAGCTTAGTATTAACAATGGGGGCTGATATTTCTGACTATGAAACCTCTGTATCTGGTCGGTATATTTCAGGGATGATTGGGACGATTTTCTCTTTAACAGACTCTGTGGCATCTTCATTTGCACCAATGGTTGTCGGATGGGTCTTAGCAGGAATTGGATTTGCCCATGAATACCCTACTGTTAAAACACCTCTATCTGGGGATTTAAAATTTGCGACAATTCTATTATTTGCGATTATCCCAGTCGTTTTATCCTTACTCGCTTTATTCTTAATGCGCTTTTATAAATTAGACCGAGAAACAATGGTCCAAATTCAAGAAAAAATTCATGTGATGAAAGCTGCAAAAGACGTAGAACGTGTACGAGATATCGCAAAGAACGTTCCTCTTTCTGATATGGATTATGTAGATATTTCTAAGTATCCAGTGCAAGAAGAAAACGAAGATAAATAATAATTTAGTATGAGAGGGTGTGACTGATTCTGTTGCATCCTTTTTCAATAATGAGAGGAGAATATATTATGTTATATCCAAAGAATACAAAAACTAGAACAAGTATCGACTTAAATGGTGTTTGGAATTTTCAATTAGGGGAACATTTTGCAGAAAAAAGGCTAGAGGGTAAAGAAGTGATGGTTGTACCTTCGTCATTTAATGATGTGATTGTCGATAATGATAAGCGAAATTATATTGGCGATTTTTGGTATGAACGTCAAATAGCCGTTCCCGATGTTGATGAAAATCAAGAGCTCGTTTTGCGATTTGGCTCAGTGACGCATCGGGCAACGGTATATGTGGAAGGATACCAAATTGGTGAACATATTGGGGGCTTCACTCCGTTTGAATGTGTGATTCCTGCTAAACTTTACGATGGGAAGAGCCATTTACGTGTGACCATCCAAGCAAATAATAAACTTGATTTTTCGACCCTTCCAGTGGGAAATTATGTAGAGGAGAAACAAGTGGATGGGACCATTCGAAGCAAGGTTTATGAAAATTTTGACTTCTTTAACTATGCGGGGATACATCGACCAGTGAAATTAATCATCAGACCAAAAACGCATTTACAAGACATTACGATTTTTAGTGATTTATCAGATGATTTATCGGAGGCTACTGTTCATTTTGAGTATCAAATTGAGGGAGATTACGATGAGTTGAAGATTGATATTATCGATGAAATGGGACAAGTAGTAGCTGAAATGGAAAATAATCAAGCAATCATTTCTGATGTGCATCTTTGGGAAGTTTTGAATGCATACTTGTATACTGCACGAATTCACATAATCAAATCAGGGAAGACGATTGATTGTTATGAAGAAGAGTTTGGTATACGAAAAGTTCGAGTAGCTAATGGACAATTTTTGATTAATGAAAAGCCATTTTATTTTAAAGGATTTGGAAAGCATGAGGATACTTATATTAACGGAAGAGGTCTAAATGAAGCAGCAAATTTAATGGATTTAAATTTATTAAAAGAAATTGGGGCAAATTCATTTAGAACTTCGCATTATCCTTATTCAGAAGAAATGATGCGTTTAGCAGATCGGCTAGGGATTGTTGTGATTGATGAGGTGCCAGCTGTTGGTTTATTCCAAAACTTTAATGCAGCATTGGATTTGATGAATCAAACTACGGCTAAGGGGAATACTTGGGATAATATGGAAACGCATCAAGCACATGAACAAGTGATTCGCGAATTGGTCGCTCGCGATAAAAACTATGCTTGTGTGGTCATGTGGGTTGTAGCTAACGAACCAGCCTCTCATGAAAAAGGTGCTAAAGACTATTTTGAGCCTTTAATAAAACTTTATAAAACTTTGGATCCGCAACAACGTCCAATAACGTTAGTGAATATTATGAATGCAGGGCCTCACGAAGATGAAGTAGCAGACTTACTAGATGTTCTTTGTTTGAATCGTTACTATGGATGGTATAAAAATCATGGAGATTTAGCAAAAGCTGAAGTTGGCTTACGAGAAGAATTGTTAGCGTGGCAGAAAAAATATCCAGAAAAGCCAATCGTGATGACTGAATATGGTGCGGATACTTTACCAGGTTTGCATTCGATGTGGGAGATTCCTTATACTGAAGAATATCAGATGGATTACTATGAAATGAGTCATAAAGTTTTTGATGAAATTCCTCATCTAGTAGGAGAGCAAGTTTGGAATTTCGCTGATTTTGAAACTAATGTGATGTTAATACGAGTGAAAGGCAACCATAAAGGATTGTTTTCTAGAAATCGAGAACCTAAGCAAGTGGTGCGCAGTTTTAAAAAACGTTGGACTGAGATTCCTAACTATGGCTATAAACAATAAAAGGTTTACATGGTATAATAAACCCAAAGAAAAGAAGGTGGGGGAATTATGTCAAAATCATTAGTAGAGCAAACAACTGACCGCTTATTAGATTTAATTAAGGAAAAAGACTATCAAGTAGGCGATAAGCTAATGAATGAGTATGAGTTAGCTGAAGCATTGGATGTCAGTCGTAGTACCATCCGCGAAGCTGTTCGTAGTTTAGCTACTCGCAATGTTTTAGAAGTAAGACAGGGATCCGGTACCTATATAAGCCCCAAAAAAGGTGTATCAGAAGATCCGTTGGGTTTTTCGCTTGTCAAAGATGTAGCTAAATTGACCGCTGATTTGTTTGAATTACGTTATTTATTAGAACCTAGAATTGCGGAATTAGTGGCGAAACGTGCAACTGCAGAAGAAGTGGCACAATTAGAAAAGATTGTTTTTGAAATTGAGTCGGCAATTGAACGGGAAGATCCTAAACATTTAGAACTAGATGTCGAGTTTCACTCAATGTTAGCGCGAATGAGTGGAAATATTGCAATGGATAATTTGCTGCCGGTCATTAATCAGTCTATTCATTTGATTAATGCGAATTACACAACACGTAAGATGAAAAGTGATACCCTTCATTCTCATCGTCGCATTTTAAAAGCCATCCAAGAAAAAGATCCTGTTACTGCGTATGATGAAATGATGTTTCACATGCTTTCGGGTAAGAATAATGCATTTTCATCTGATGAATATTTGTAAAAAGAGCGGAAAAAGAGAAAATCCGCTCTTTTTTTGCCTAATTTATTGACAAATCATCTGATGAATTGTATAGTTAAATTGTAAATCGCTTCCAATGAAAATAAAACAAAGAGAAAGGACGGTCCGCATGACTTTTAACGATGAAAATTTTATGTTGAAAAATGAACCTGCAAAAAGGCTCTATCAAAAAGTCAAAGATCAACCTATTTTTGATTTTCACTGTCATTTGAGTCCAAAAGAAATTTATGAAGATCAAGTGTTTGAAGATATTGTTGATTTATGGCTAGGAGGAGATCATTATAAGTGGCGTTTGATGCGAGCATATGGCGTTCCTGAAAAAGAGATTACCGGCCCTAGTGATAAATTAACCAAATTCAAAGCCTGGGCGAAAACAGTCAGTCATGCTTATGGCAATCCACTTTATCACTGGAGTCACTTGGAGTTAAAAAATGTTTTTGGCATCACTGATTTATTAACAGAAGAAAATGCTGAAGAGATGTATCACAAGTTAAATCAGATTATTCATGACAAGAAATTGAGTCCAAGAAAATTAATCCAAATGAGCAAGGTGAATTTTATTGGAACAACAGACCATCCACTAGACGATTTAGTGTGGCATGAAAAAATCATGCAAGATATAGATTTTCATGTTGAAGTTGCACCGACTTTCAGACCAGATGAAGTTTTTGTTGAGCATGCCAATTTCAATGAATTTATTTCGCGGCTAGCTGAGGTAACTAACCATGAGATTCACAGCTTTAACGATGTCGTGGCTGCTTTAGAAGAACGTGTGAAATACTTTGTTAATCATGGATGTAAGGCAAGTGATATTAGTTTTGGAGAAGTGGTATTTGAAAAGGTCAGTCAAGTACAATGTGACGAAATTCTAAAAAAACGTTTGGCTAATCAATCGTTAACCCAATTAGAAGTCAGAATGTGGCAAAGTGCAATATTTAAAGAATTATGCCGTTTGTATCACAAATATGGATTAGTCACACAAGTTCATTTTGGCGCCCTTCGTAATAATCATACGCAATTATATTCTAAGCTTGGTCCCGATTGTGGTGTCGATTCAATGGGTGAACAAACTTATTTAACACAAAATCTCAATCTATTATTAGACGATTATGCACAAAATAATCAATTACCTAAAATGATTTGGTATAACTTAAATCCGATTTATAATATCCCGCTAGCCAATA
>DXAZ01000148.1 GCA_019116785.1 Candidatus Atopostipes pullistercoris | reverse complement strand
TTAGCCATTGATCAACGAGGTGCGATGAATCGGATGTATAGTGCTTTAGGTGTTGAAGCTACACCTAAAGAAATTGAACGTCTTAAAGAGATTGTCTCTGAAGAGTTAACGCCTTATGCTTCATCTATTTTATTGGATCCAATTTATGGTTTGCCTGGCGCAAAAGCACGGGACAAGGCGGCAGGTTTATTGCTTGCTTATGAAAAAACGGGTTATGATAATACAGTACCTGGTCGTTTACCTGATTTGATTGACGGTTTATCTGTAAAGCGTTTGATGGATGAAGGCGTAGACGGGGTTAAATTATTGCTTTACTATGATGTAGACGAAAGCGATGAAATTAACGATCAGAAAAAAGCATTTGTTGAGCGCGTAGGTAGTGAATGTATAGGGGAAGATGTTCCTTATTATTTAGAAATTTTAACCTATGATTCAGAGATTGAAGATGCGAAATCACCAGAATATGCAAAAGTGAAACCACATAAAGTGAATGAAGCAATTAAAGAATTTTCTAAGCCTCAATATAAAGTAGATGTTCTTAAAATGGAAACCCCTGTAAATATGAACTTTGTCGAAGGTTTTTCTGAAGGAGAAGTTGTTTATTCCAAGGAAGAAGCAGCGAAAGCTTTTAAAGAACAAAGCGATAATACGGACTTACCATTTATTTTCTTAAGTGCTGGGGTAACAATGGAACTCTTTAAACAAACGTTAGAATTCGCAAGTGAAGCAGGTTCTAAATTTAATGGGGTTCTTTGCGGACGAGCCACTTGGAGCGGAGTTGTTGAACCTTTTGCAAAAGAAGGCGAAGAAGCCGCTAGAGAATGGTTACGGACAGAAGGTAAGAAAAACATTACGGATTTAAATGAAGTCATTGAACGCACAGCCACTTCTTGGCACGAGATTGTCGAAGTGAAATAATTAAAAAGACAGCATTTATAATAAAAAGTGCTTGGTGTGTTAATGTGAATAATACGAATAAAATAGACTTGGCTAAGAAAGCTAAGTCTATTTTAATATCTTTAATATTCAATATGATTATGGTGGACAGTGCGATAACTAAATTTGCTAGGATCCGCTTTACTTTCTGTATACTCAATGGTTTCATTTTTGATATTGATTGTCGTCCGATAGATTTGTAAAACAGCTGAATCTGGACTGACATCTAATTGCCGAGCGACTTCTTCATTAACAAGATCTGCTGAAAACTCTTCTTGGGCTAGTTTTACCACTTCGTTAAAATCTTCTTTGAAGATACCATAAAGTGATCTTTTTTCAATATCTTTTATTTTTATATCCTGAAATTTACTAAAAGGGATAAAACTCTCTTCATACATCAAAGGAATTCCATCACTTGATCGCAATCGAATTAATTTAATAAATTTTTGTTCGCCATTCAAGAAAATTTTTTCGAGTTTTTCGTTAGTGTTAATTATAGAATGACCGATTAGTTTTGTGCTTGGCTCTTGGCCGAGTGCTTTCATTTGTTCTGTAAAACTGTACATTTCACTTAAGTTAATTAAAGACTTATGATAGTCAACAACAATGCTTCCTCTCCCATGTTGACGTAAAATATATCCTCTAACTTCTAAATGATCTAATGCAAGTCTAACTGTTGTGCGACTTACTCCATATATTTCAGCTAATTTTCTTTCTGAAGGTAATAATTCGCCGACTTCCATTTCATTTATCTTTTCAATTAATTTTTCACTGAGTTGAATATATAAAGATTGTTCCATCCTTATCCACCTTTAATTTTAATAAAAATATTTGTATTTATTCTTCAGCAAAAGCCGAAAGCTCAATTTTGTAAAAATCCCATTTTTTGTAACTGACGACATATTCAGCTACTGTTCCATCTTTTAATACCGTTGTTTTTTCTTGTCTTACGGTTGGTTCGTTTTCATCCATTTCTAAATACTCTGCGATGTACTGATCGGTAGGGAAGCAAATGGAGTCTATTTCGCGGGAGGCCTCATCATACATATGGATATTAAAGTCACTTTTAAAGCGACTGTAAATTGAATCATAATAACTCATATTTGGTCTATCTTCTTTTATAAATTGAGAAGGGATATAAGAAAAATGAACAAAAAAAGGTTTTTCATCTACTTTCCGTACCCGTATAATCTTATAATAATATTCTGATTTTTTTAATTTCATTTTTTCTTGTATTTCTGGTTTGTTTTCTTTTTCAATGCTAAGGACTTCTACGGTTTCTGTTTCTCCAGCAAATACTTCTATATCTGAGAATTCAATCAATTTTCTTTTACGAGAACGAGAGACAAAGGTTCCTTTTCCTTGATATCTGACTAAGTATCCATCATTTGCTAAATCTTGTAATGCTCGAATGACTGTTATAGAACTGACATTGTACATTTTTACTAATTCTGACTCACTATAAAAACGATCGCCACTTTCAAATTCACCGCTCTGAATTTTTTTGAGTAAATCTTCTTTTATTTGTTGATACTTCGGGATGGCCAATCTTATCACCTTCCTTATGTTCTATTTGCTATTTACTATAATAACTGAGATGACTAAAAATTACCAATATAACTTAATATACTAAGTACTTGACTTCTCTACTTAATATGTTAATATATTAAATGAAAGCGCTGTAGAAAGGAAAAAAATAAATGAAAAAATTTGAAGTACGAGAAGATTTTTTATTAGAAGGACAACCTTTTAAAATTTTATCCGGAGCCATTCATTATTTTAGAATATTACCAGAAGATTGGTATCATTCATTATACAATTTGAAAGCGCTTGGATTTAATACGGTAGAAACGTATATTCCATGGAATATACATGAACCTAAAGAAGGTCACTTTAATTTTTCGGGTCGTTATGATATTAAGAAGTTTGTTGAAGTAGCTGAAGATTTAGGTTTATATGTTATTTTACGCCCATCTCCTTATATATGTGCGGAATGGGAATTTGGAGGTCTTCCTGCATGGCTTCTTAATTACAAGAATATGCGTATTCGTTCGTCTGATCCTCAATTTATTGAAAAAGTTGAAAGGTTTTATAAAAAGCTATTTGAAATTCTTACTCCTTTACAGATCGATCATGGTGGACCGGTTCTTATGATGCAATTAGAAAATGAATATGGGTCATATGGTGAGGATAAGGATTATTTAAAAGCCTTATATGATTTGATGATAGATCTAGGAGTTACTGTTCCAATATTCACATCAGATGGTCCATGGAAGGCTACTCAAGAAGCAGGAACCTTATTAGAAGAAAATCTTTTAACAACGGGAAACTTTGGTTCACGTGCAAAAGAAAATTTTTCAGATTTAAAAGCCTTTCAAGAAAAAAATGGAAAAAAATGGCCTTTAATGGTGATGGAATTTTGGGATGGGTGGTTTAATCGTTGGGGTGAAGCGATTGTCAGACGTGATGGAAGCGATTTAGCAAAAGACGTAAAAGAAGCTTTAGAGTTAGGCAGTGTCAATTTATATATGTTTCATGGTGGAACAAATTTTGGATTTATGAATGGTTGTTCTGCAAGAGGAGAAACTGATCTTCACCAAATAACCTCTTATGACTATGATGCTCCTTTGGATGAACAAGGAAATCCAACTAAAAAATACTATGCCTTACAAAAAATGATGCAAGAAACGTTTCCGGAAATAGAAATTCATGAACCACTAGTTAAAGAAACGATGGAAGTTCAAAATATACCATTAAAAGAAAAAGTCAGTTTGTTTTCTGTTATTGATGATCTAGCTGATAAGAAAGAAACTAAATATCCCAAAAGTATGGAAGAGCTAGGTCAGGAATATGGTTATATTTTATATCGAACAAAAGCTAAAAAAGATAGCGATGAAGAAACCTATCGAGTGATTGATGGTAGAGATCGACTGCAATTTTTTATCAATGAAGAGAAAAAAGCGACTCAATATCAAACAGAAATTGGTGAAAAAATTAATGTCATCCAAAAAGAGGAAGTCAATCAAATTGATATCTTAGTTGAAAATATGGGACGTGTAAATTATGGGCATAAACTCTTAGCGGATACACAACATAAAGGAATTCGTACAGGAGTCATGTCAGATTTACATTTTATGCTAAATTGGGAACAATTTAGTATAGATTTTTCAACACCTCTATCTATTAACTTTAAAAAAGAATGGATTAAAAATACTCCATCCTTTTATCGTTATACCTTTGATATTGATGAAGTAGAAGATACCTTTATAAATATGGAAAATTTTGGAAAAGGTATTGTTTTAATTAATGGCTTTAACATTGGTCGTTTCTGGGAAATAGGACCTACACTTTCTCTATATATTTCAAAATCTCTTTTAAATAAAGGAGAGAATGAAATTATCGTTTTTGAAACAGAAGGGACTTGGTCAGAAACAATCAGTTTAGAAAAAGAACCAAAATATAAAAAAATGGAGGAAAAATAAATGGCAATTATTGGATCAAGAATAGATGGAAGATTAGTTCATGGACAGGTTGCAAATTTATGGGCAACCAAACTGAATATTAGTCGAATTATGGTTGTTGATAATGCAGTTGCAGAAAATACGATTGAAAAACAAGGACTTAAATTAGCAACTCCGTCTGGTGTAAAACTAAGTGTTTTACCTGTAGAAAAAGCAGCCAATAATATTCTGGCAGGGAAGTATGATTCACAACGTTTATTAATTATTACAAAAAATCCAGGCGTCTATTTGGAATTAGTGGAAGCGGGGGTGCCTATTAAAGAAATTAATGTTGGAAATATGTCACAATCTGATCAAACAAAATCAATTACAAAATCTATTAATGTAACGGATAAAGACATCGAAGCATTTAAAAAATCAGAAGAGAAAAATATTCAAATCGTTGCCCAAATGGTTCCTGGAGATCGCAAGGAAAACTTTATGAACTTATTAAAGAGTAGAAATTAAGGAGGAAAAATAATGGCTGTTCAATGGTGGCAAATAATATTACTAACGATTTATGCTGGGTATCAAATTCTTGATGAATTACAAATCTTCACAGGGCTTGCTCAACCGGTATTTGCAGGACTAATATCCGGATTAATTATGGGGGATGTAACAACTGGACTAATTATCGGTGGAAGTATGCAATTAACGGTTTTAGGTGTAGGGACTTTTGGAGGGGCGTCAAGAATTGATGCGAACTCTGGGACGGTAATCGCAACAGCATTTTCAGTAGGGATTGGAATGGATCCTGAACAAGCTATCGCAGCAATTGCTGTTCCTGTTGCTGGTTTAATGATTCAAATGGATATTTTAGGCCGTTTTGCAAATACATATTTTGCAAACCGAATTGATACTAAAATTGAAGAAATGGACTATAAAGGGATTGAAAGAAACTTCATTATGGGATCCTTGTCATGGGCACTTTCTAGAGCTCTTCCAGTATTTTTAGCTTTAACTTTTGGTGGTGGATTTGTTAATTCAATTGTAGATGTGTTAAACAACCAACTACAATGGCTTGGTGATGGATTATCAGTAGCTGGTGCGGTTATGCCAGCCGTTGGGTTTGCCGTTTTATTGAGATATTTACCAGTAAAAAAACATATGCCATATTTAATTTTAGGTTTCGTGATTACAGCACTATTAACAACAATTTTTGGTAATATTCAATTATTAGGCGATACTGTGGCAACTGTAGTAGATGATTTTTCAAATGGATTTGTCGGAATGCCAATGTTAGCTGTTGCTTTAATTGGTTTCGGATTAGCCTTTAGAGAATACAAACGTACTATAGAAACACCAAGTGTACCATCAGGAAATAATGGAACAACTTCAAATGAGGGGGAAATTGAAGATGACGAACTCTAAATATAAATTAACAAAAGAAGATTTTAAACAAATTAATAGAAGAAGTTTGTTCGGTTTTCAGCTTGGTTGGAACTATGAACGTATGCAAGGTTCAGGATATTTATACACAATCCTTCCTCAATTAAGAAAAATTTATGGAGACGATACACCGGAATTAAAAGAAATGATGAAGACTCACGCGCAATTTTTCAATACAAGTAATTTTTTCAATACAATGATTACAGGTATTGATATGGCGATTGAAGAGCAAGAAGGTATTGATTCTCAAGAAACAGTCGCAGGTTTAAAGGCTGGATTAATGGGACCTTTTGCAGCAATTGGAGACTCAATTTTCGGTGCTTTATTACCAACTATTTTTGGAGCTTTAGCTGCAAATATGGCCATTGCTGGGAATCCAGTAGGAGCTTTTATATGGATGGCTGTTAACTTTGCTGTTATGTATTTCCGCTGGCAACAACTAGAGTTTGCATATAAAGAAGGGGTAGAACTCGTTACAACCATGCAGCATCGTCTATCTGCTATAACTGATGCAGCTACGATGTTAGGGGTGTTTATGGTTGGAGCTTTAGTGGCTACGATGGTAAATGTAGAAGTGGCTTGGGCACCAACAATTGCTGGTTTGACGATTGATGTACAAAATAATTTAGATATGATAATGCCACGATTAATCCCGGCATTAGTGGTAGGGGCAATATATTGGTTATTAGGAAAAGAAAAAATGACTTCAACAAAAGCTATTTTTATTGTTCTAATTGTTTCTATTGCATTGTCTGCCCTCGGAATTGTTGGTTAAATATTAAAAGATGTGAAGGAATGAAATGAATGAAGCAGTTGTTGTTAGTAAGTCACGGACGTTTTGCTGAGGAATTAAAGAAAAGTGTTGAAATGATTTTAGGTCCACAAGAAAATATATATACCGTTTCCTTATTACCGAATGAGGGAGAGAAAGAATTTACCGAAAAATTTGACGGTATCCTTCAACAATTAGAGGGAGAGGTTACTGTATTTGCTGATCTTTTAGGAGGTACACCAGCAAATATAGTTTCTAAAAAGATCATGAAAGATGC
>DXAZ01000147.1 GCA_019116785.1 Candidatus Atopostipes pullistercoris | reverse complement strand
TACCAATGGTTAAATAAGAATCCAATCGTTACTGCTCCTAAATCTTTAGTTGTAAATATTAATCAGATGCGGGCGAGTAATCGGCGAAACAATCCAAATGATTTTGTAATTAAGCCTCGTGAACGAAATTCGACTACTGACTTATTAGAAACAATTGCTAATGGTTTAGGCGATAAAGGAATGCGAAATAAAACTTTGGCCGGCATGATTGGCGCACTACTATTTCGAGGTGTTGAGGCTAAGGCCGCTTATCAATTAGCGATGATTTGTAATGATAATACGCCCGATCCACTACCAGAAGAAGAAGTGAACCGGACATTTCAATCAATGCTAAGACGTGATTTGAGAAACGGGGGTGAAATACGTGGCGGATAATATAATTCGCAAACCAATTGAATTTGAATTAAATACTCAAGGCAATCCTAAAACTAATAGTTTGAAGAATATTGGTTTAATCCTTGATGGCGATCCACTACTGCATGGCACCTTCAAATATAACGAGTTTGCTTATTCAATTGATGTTGTTAAGGACATTCCACAGCTATTTATTGAAAAGGGGCAACTTGATGATAGCTATTCAGCAATTATGCTCCGTTACATTGAAGATGAGTATGGGGTGATGTTTCAAGAAAAATTGTTAAATATGGCAATCACTGTTGAAGCAAAAAGCCACCCATATAATCCGGTTAAAGAGTATATGGAAAAGTGCTATAAGAATTGGGACCACAAAGAACGAATCAAAGACTTCCTACCAGTCTATTTAGGAGTACCCAGTGGTGAAGTAACAACGCTGCAGACAAAATTATTCTTAGTCGGAGCGGTGATGAAAGTCTATAAGCCGGAAAGTAAATTTGATTGGGTGTTTGATTTAGTTGGTGGCCAAGGCGTTGGTAAAACTACTTTGCTTAAAAAGTTAGCCCATGGTTGGTACACTGACCAATTTACGGATTTCAAGGATAAAGATAATTTTACCAATATGCTACGAGCGTTGATTGTTAACGATGATGAAATGACGGCAACCAATAATTCTGATTTTGAAAACTTGAAAAAGTTTATTTCAGCTGAAGAATTAGAGTTTCGGCCACCATATGGACGACATACAATCCGCCGACCAAAGAATTTTGTTATGGCCCGAACTACTAACGAATCAACCTATTTGAAAGATAAAACCGGTGAGCGGCGTTTCTTACCTAACATGGCTGATAAGTCCCAAGCAATGGCTAATCCGGTAACTGATCTTGATGATACGATGGTCAATCACATTTGGGGTGAAGCTGTTGGCCTCTACAAAGAAGGCTTTTCTTTCATATTGACGAAGGAGCAGCAGAAGCTCATTGAGGATAATCGAAAGATGTTTATGTACATTGATGAAACTGAAAATCAAATTGAACGGGTTCTCAGTACTTGGGACGATGACTGGATTGAAAGCTCGGAAATTGCTCATCAATTAGGTGAAGATAATCTGGTTAAGAATCGTTCATTAGCCAAGAAGATTAAGTATGTAATGGATAACCGGCATGATTGGAAAGCAGGACAAAAACGAAAAGGTGGAGTTGTTCATCGTGGTTATCGAAGAGTGAATACACTGTAGCACGTTTGAATACACTAAAAGTTATTCTAGTGTATTCACTTAAATCCTGTTATTTCAACGTTTGTCGGTGATTGAATACACTACTACACTATTTTAATAATAAAAAAAATAAATATATATAAGTACTATATATGCGTTATAAAAAGTTGAAAGCTAGTGTATTCATGTATTCAAGAGGTTGATCCGTTGAGAGAGTAAGAATTAAGCTGTATACACTACTGTATTCGTAGTGTATTCAAGGAGAGAAAATATGGATAAATTAAAAAACATCAGCACATCAGAATTACTTAATGAACTGATTGAACGTAACGCATTATTTCGTGTAGATTGTGGGCTTTATCGGAATTGGGAGTTGAAGGGAAAATATCAATTTAGCGATATTAAATTGCCTAGTGCATATCCTATTTATGTAGGAAATTCAATTATTGACCGCATGATTAAATGGGAGTGTGAGCATTGACGAGTGAACATAAAATTCAAAACGATATTCGGGTAGCCTTGTCAAAACACAAGTGTACAGTGTTCCGAGTAAATGTTGGTTCGGTTAAAACACCGGACGGAAGATTTTTCTCAGCTGGTGTACCAAGTGGTCATCCAGATTTATATGGATTTCGTTGGTCAGATCATCAAGTGTTTTACATTGAAGTGAAGAATGAAAAAGGCAAGCCGAGAGCGGATCAAATTAGATTTCATGAAATGCTAACTAAACGAGAAATTATTCATGGAATTGCTAGGTCTGCTGGAGATGCAGTAAAAATTGTTGAGGAAGGATTGATTGGCTATGGATATAAGAATAAAAAAAGAATCACCACAACAAGTAAAACTAGTTGAAGTAATTCAAGTTATAACTTCTCGTGGAACTGGAACAAAGGATGATCCAGTAAGAAAAATTATTCAATATTGGAGTAAGCAGGGTACTTTATTAGCAGAAAGTATTGAAAACTAATTTTTCTTTGAGTCACGTTTTTCTATGTGTTTTAGTTGTCTTTCAGGAAGACTGTTATAAAACTTATCGATTTGATTTGGCTGTGTTATTAAATTGTCTGTAATCATATTTAACAAACTCAAGAGACTTTTTGCCATTTCTTGATTATCTTTTAAGTCAATTTCACCAGGATGGACAGCATTATTTCCAACAATTCTTACAATGTCAAAAGCTTTTTGTAATTTAGATGAAAGACCTTTAGATACTAAATCAGCAATGCGTCTATCTAACGAAGACTCGCTTGAAAATTGTTGTGTCAATTGATCTATAGCCAGTCGAGATAAGGCGGCGGAAGCTCTTGGTGAATCTTTAAGTACTTTGGCTGCTTCAATATAAATTTGTTGAATGTTATTAGGCATATCAGAGTTGGGAGCATCTAACCCCGAAGGATAGTCGGGAAACATAAGAGTTTCTTCTTTACTTTGTAGATTCTGAAACCAAACAGAGTCTAAATGACAAGAATTACATTTCGCAACAATTAATCTGTATTCTTTTGGCTTTGAATTTAGTTTTTGCTGAACACTCCAATCAAATTGAGCATAAACGTGACAATAAGGACAAATAATCGATGTATTGCCAATTGAATAACTATTAAAATATTTAGTCATAAAATCACCTCAAATAAAATTATACCGTAAAGGAGAAGAAGTAATGAAATGCAAATATCGAAAGACGGCAACCATTCAAGCTGAACAGTTTGATGGTTCTGATGAAATGATTGAAAAGTACAATATAGAAGCATCTAAAACTCTATTTATTTCGCAATATGTGCTTCCAACTAAAGAAGGACCTATGTACGTACATACTGGTGACTATATTGCTACTGGCGTTGAAGGAGAACATTGGGCTATTGATAAAGATATTTTTGAACGAACTTATGAGAGGTGCGACTGATGACATTTGAAGAAGTAATTAAACACGAAGAAAATAATAAAACAGTTAACTATAACAATAGTAAGTATTATGTGATTGGACATAATAAATTAACACAAACAGTAACAATTCGGGAATTAAATGGTAATCCACTCTTTGCAGTCCCGGTCGATGTCAAAGCGGAGGAATTATCATGAGTATTAAAATTAACGCCCAAACTGTTGTATTTAAGGGACAAGGCTTTATTCCTAGCAAAGATGGCTGTGAATATTGTCGCTTTCCATTTAAGAAGTTAATGGTTATTAAAGCATCCCCTGATCCGTCAGTTAAAACGGAAGTACCAATAAAAGTTGATGGTGAAGCATTTAATTATTGTCCGCATTGTGGACGGAATTTACAGGAGTGAGGAAATGTTACTTTTAACCGTAATAATGATACTAATTTTTATTGCTGGGTTTTTAATGGGTAAGAAAAATCCATAATAAAAAGGACCCACCGTACTTGATGTGTCCTTACTTAAAAATATTAACCTTAATTATTATAGCAGATAGCGGGGGTACATCATGCAAACAGATTTGAACTTAGATATAGATTGTTTGAAAACTGCACGGAAGGTTACTGAGTTTCTTGAAAAGAAGCTGGATCGCTATCTAGCTTTATCCGGGAAACAACGATTTGATTTGAAGTCACCAGGAATGGACGGAATGCCTAAAGCGCCTAGTCATGGCAATGGAAGTGAAAGTCGAATGCTAAATATTTGGTTGGCAGAAGAAGTAGTCGATTGTGTGGGTTGTGCAATGCGAAACATGACAAAGGAATCGCAACGGATTTTACTTAGCCGGTATTCTGATCAGATGTTAACCTATAATATCGCTAGGGAACTAAATATTAGTTCGGCGACTTATAGTCGAAAGCAGGAGAAGGCGCTGTGTGAATTTGCTGATCGTTTTGAATTCCAATTAGTTAAACATGGTATTCATACTGAAATAGAAGATTTACATGTTTATCCTGACGAAGAAAATTGATAAATTTCAGATAGATATCAGAGAAGGTGATCTTTGATAAAAATGTGATAATGATATTGTCGAATGATTCGATATTCATACAATAATATCCCAAAATTATTTGTCCGGGATGACATTAAACTACTATTATTTTATTTTTACCTCAGCCTGGTCTAATTTACTGGGCTTTTGTATCATATGTATGAGGTGAAAATAGAATGATCGATGATTTATATAATACAAATTATAATAAATGGAAAAGTGATAGTGTTTTGGAAAAAAGTTATGTTTGCGGCTATTGTGGGCGCGAGGTTTCAAGTGATAGGGGGATGCCATTAATAATAGATGAACCTGGGAAAGTAAGTTATCAATCCGGAGATGGTGTTTATATTTGTACGCATTGTCATATGCCTACCTTTATTTATGAAGATATCCAAGTACCAGGGAATCGTTTTGGTTCTCCCGTAAAAAATGTTCCTGATGAAGTGAACGATGTATACGAGGAAGCACGTAGTTCATTTGCGGCTGGTGCCTATACAGGAGTTGTTTTGCTGTGTAGAAAATTATTAATGCATATTGCAACTAATTTAGGTGCTGATGGCGGACTTAGATTTATTCAATATGTAAATTATTTAAACGAAAATCATTATGCTGGAGCAAGAAGCGAACAATGGATTAACCAAATCAGACAGTTTGGAAATCAAGCAAATCACGAAATCATAATTAATTCAAAAGAAGAAGCTCAAAGAATTATTAAATTCTGTGAAATGATTTTGAAACTTAATTATGAATACCCTTCAATCGCTTCTGATGATAATAATAACTAAGTGAATTGCGTCAATTTAAAAATTTGCTTTTTATTGTTAACAACAACTTAATCTCCCAAAAGAAGTCTAGCTATTGTGGCTAGGCTTTTGTATTATATTTAGATGGGTGATTAAAGTATGAATTTCTTAAAATCTTCTAGTTTTTTAACTGTATTAAGTTGGGTGTTAGCACCATTAATTGCATGGATTATAAACGCAGTTGCTAATAGAATTTTCGGGCCAGGTAGAGCAAAAATAAAAGCTGAAAAGGCAATGGATGACTTAACTAAGAAAATCGAATTTATGTTTATAAATAATACAAACTTTAATTTGAAAATTTTAATAAATATGAATGATGCAGTAGCAAAGAGATTTCATTTAAAAGAAAAATTAAATATTATTGAGGTGTTGGATAAAGTTGAATACGATATGCTTGGTAATTCATTTATTGGAAATGAAGTGAAAAATAAAGTAACCCAAAAAGTAAATCAATTAATTGGTGAAGCAAAGCAAAGAATGCTTCAACGTGAAAAGCTAAAGAATGCTAAGAAAATTACTATTGAAAATAAAAGACAATCAATTTGGAGTTTATATGAGCGTTTAACGTCATTCTTAGTTGTTTATTTAGTAATGGCGGTTCTATTAGTTTTGCTATTATTAATTGTAGATAATAACACTAGCCCTTTATATAGATATAATTATAATTATCAAGAAAATCTTGCAATGGTTATTGTTGCTGTAATGATAACAATGGTTTCACTAATCGCTCTAGAAATGACTTTATTGAAAAAAAGAAATTCAAAGCAAAATAAAAACAAGAAAAGAAATAAGAACTAATTTTTTTAAGAGGTGAGTA
>DXAZ01000146.1 GCA_019116785.1 Candidatus Atopostipes pullistercoris | reverse complement strand
CAAGTTTTGTTATTGCTCACCGTTTATCTACCATTCGCAATGCGGATTTGATTTTAGTTATGGATCAAGGGACTATTATTGAAACGGGAAATCATGAGGAACTCATTGAAAAGAATGGCTTTTATGCTGACTTATATCAATCTCAGTTTGCCGACTAATCGTTTAATAAAATTTTTGAGCACTATTCGTCAATCGGATAGTGCTTTAATTTTTTAATTAAAAAAAGATTAAAGTACTTGAAAAATAATGGGAAATAGATTAGAATAACTTCAACAACTTTTAGGAGGCCAAAACAATGCAAATAAAATTTAAACTAAAAGATAGAAAATTTGTATTTTCTGGCTTCTTTTCATTAAATCAAAATTTATTATTATTATTAGTTAAGTAGGGACCTACCTAATCTACACACATTAAGTATTATGTAGATTATGGAGAGCCCTCTTTAGATTTTAAACGAGGCTCTCCTTAACTAATGAAAGTTTAAAGGCGAGCCGAATTCTTCAATCGGAAGAATGGCTCGTCTTTTTTGATTTTTTGATGATGGTTGAAACATAGATAAGGTGGGAGAAAATATGAAAAAGAAAATGAAGTTTTTTATTCTAGGATTGATATTAATTATTGTTGGAGGTTGTGGGAACCAAAAAGAAGCTGGTGAAGAAGATGTTATAAAAATTGGATCTATGTTTGAATTAACTGGATCAGCAGCGGCTTATGGAACCTCTATGAACAATGCAGTACATATGGCAGTAGATGAGATCAATGAAGATGGAGGGATTAATGGAAAGCAAGTAGAAGTTGTTGAGTATGATACGAAAACGGATGAGACAGAAGCGGCTAGTCTGACTACACGTTTAGGAACAAGAGATCAAGTGACCGCAATCATTGGACCGGCAACAACGGGTTCTATGCAAGCAGCAATACCTAGCGCAAATACGGCTCAAGTGCCTATTATGTCGCCTACTGCAACAGATGATGGTGTGTTGACAGATTCTAATGGAGAAGTTCATCCTTATGCTTGGCGAACAAGTTTCACAAATTCTTTCCAAGGGAGTGCTTTAGCTCAATTTGCAAATGATGAATTAGATGCAAAAAGTGCTGTAATATTAAGTGATAATTCTAGTGATTACGCAATAGGTTTAACTGAAACATTTAAAAAAGTGTTTGACGGCGAAATTGTAGCATCTGAAAACTTTTCTGAAGGAGAAACTGATTTTAGTGCTGTACTTACAAATATTAAAGATATGGACTTCGATGTTTTATATGTTCCAGGATATTATGAAGAAGCTGGACCTATTATTAAACAAGCAAGAGAGATGGGACTTGATCAACCTATTCTTGGACCCGATGGAATGGGGAATGAAATTCTTCGTGAATTAGCGGGTGCAGAAAATATGAACGATATTTATTATACGAGTCACTTTGTGGTAACATCTGAAGATCCTGCAGTACAAGAATTTGTTTCAGATTATAAAGATGAATTTAATGTTGAAGCCGATATGTTTACTGGCTTAGCATATGATTCTGTTTACGTATTGAAAGAAGCCATTGAAAGTGCAGAAAGTTCTGATCCAAAAGAGGTTAATGAAACGCTTAAAAATATAACGGATTTTCCAGGAATTACTGGGACTTTCTCCTTTGATGAGATGCATGATCCCGTAAAAACTGTGAACATTATAGAAATCCAAGATAATGAAGAAGCCGGAGTTTATGAAGTAGATCTGGATTTTTAAAAGGAGAAAAGATTTATTAGATAAATATTAAAATAACATTTGACAACGTTAATGAATCTGCTATAATAAATGAAATATTTGATGGAGGTAAGGGAAATGTATGAACCAAAAATGAATAAAGTGCATTCAAATACATCTACATATCAATTACCTTCTGATCATTTAGTCGTCATTATTATTATTACGTAGCAGGATTCTTTTTTACAAGAGTCCTATTTGTTCATTACAAAATTGGGCTCGTAATAGTAATTCTAAAAAATTTACTAAGACAAGCCTATTAAAAAAAATAGGCTTGTCTTTTTTACTTTGACGATAAAAATAGAAGGAGTAGAGAAAATGAATTTGAAAAAAGGATTAGTAGGAATGTTAGCAACAACGGCAATGTTTGCAGCAGGATGTGGAAATCGTACAAGTACTGATGGTAGTGCAGCTAACGAGGATGGACAAGTGACTTTAGGGACAATTTTTGCTATTACTGGAGCAGTTTCTGGTTATGGAACACCACAAGAGAATGCGATAAAAATGGCAATTGATGAAATAAATGAAGACGGAGGCGTCTTAGATGGTAAAGAAATTGAGCTTGTAAACTATGATTATACATCAGTAGATACAGAAGCTGCTCAATTAGCTACACGATTAGCTACGCAAGATAATGTAGATGCTATTTTGGGAGCAGATACTTCAGGATCTTCAAAAACAGCTTTACAAAGCGCCTCTAAACATGAAGTACCGACACTTTCGCCTTCAGCATCCGCTGATAATTATACGGTAGCTTCAGGTGAAAAAGTGGAGGAATGGGGTTGGCGTGTAGCCTTTCCTGATAGTTATCAAGGAGGTGCATTAGCCCAATTTGCACAACAAGATTTACAGGCTAAAAAGGTTGCCATCTTAATGGACAATTCTAGTGATTATTCTATAGGTTTAGTTAACTTTTTCGAAGATACTTTTTCGGGAGAAGTAGTGGCTAAAGAAAACTTTACAGCTGGACAAACAGACTTTAACGCGACTTTAACAAGTTTGAATGAACTTGATTTTGATGTGTTATTAGTGACTGGTTATTATGAAGAAGGCGGTCCAATTGTTCGACAAGCACGTGAAATTGGACTGGATCAGCCGATTTTAGCACCT
>DXAZ01000145.1 GCA_019116785.1 Candidatus Atopostipes pullistercoris | reverse complement strand
GTGTATATATATGGCTAATATTTTAAACCATCAAAAAACAATTGGTATCGTTGGTTCAACTCCAGACGCTCATGAATTTATATTAGAAGCAAATCGTTTAGGGTTTATAACGTATCATCTTTGCCAAACGGAAGAAGAAAGGAATCTTTCTTCTGGAGCAGATAAAGAATTTTTTGGTGCATTTGATGATGAAGGAATCCAAGAAAATTTTTTAATGCATTGTGATTTGCTTGTATATTTTGATTATTCATTGAGTTCAACACAAATTGAAGAAGCGAAAAAAACAGTTGTCATTCCACAAGGGGATGATTTATTGTCTATTTCACGAGATCGTGCCTTACAAAAAGCGTTTAAAGAGTCATTAAGTGTTAATATTGCACCGTATGAAACAGTGGTTACGATTGAAGATATTCAAGAAGGTTTACGAAGTATTGGTTATCCTGCAGTATTGAGAACAAATTATTTAGCTTCCTCTAAAAAGAATCAAAGCTATTTTATTTATGATGAAGAGGATATTGAAGAAGCTAGTAATTTATTAAAATATGGGACTTGTATTCTTGAATCATGGATTGTAACTGGCGATGAGTTATCTGTATCTCTTGTGAAAACGGCATCAGGAGTTATTGAAACTTACCCGATTGTCAAAAAATCTTATCGGAATGATCGTTTAGCTAGTGTACAAACCTCTATAGACATCGAACATGATTTGCTTGAAGAAATCGAACGTGTCGCTAGGTTACTTGCAGAGGGAATCCAGTTTATTGGTGCAATAACGATAGATTTTATAGTGTCTCCTGCGCAAGCTTTATATGTTGGAAATATCTATCCATTTCCTAATGAGCTTTCGCGTTATTCACAACAAACAAGCTCAATGTCCATTTTACAAGCGCATTTACGCGCGATTGCTTCGCTTCCTCTTTCTTATGAAACAGATGAGGAGACAGAGTCTATTTTTGTGCCTTTTTATGAAGATCAACTTGAAGTAATTGAAAGACTAATTACGATTTATCCTACTTGGAAATTCACTTTTTATCCAATTGTAAAAAAAGAAATTTTAAAGACAAAAGAAGCAGTAGGACATATCATTATTGAAACAAAAGAAACAAAGAAAATTCTTGGCATTTTAGCAGAGAATGATTTATAACTAACTATAAAAAAATAAACCATTATGATAGGGGAGTAATCATATAAATGGTGAAAAAAAGATTAGATCAAATCGTATACGAACAGATTGTTCGACAAATCGAAAATGGTCAATTGTTACCACGGGAGCATATTACTGAACAGTGGGTAGCTGATGAGTTACAAATCAGTCGAACACCTGTCAGAAAAGCTTTCGTTCGATTGAAAGAAGATAATTATTTAGAAATGATTCAAAATATTGGCGTTAGAGTAAAAATACAAACCCTCGATTCTAAAAGTTTTCAAGATCGAGTCAATTTTATTGAACGATTGTTGAATCATTATTTGTTCGATTTAGAAAAAATAGAGCAAGTCTTTGATACGAGTTCGCTAAAAAATTATTTAGTAGAAATGCAAAAGCAAATGGATAAAGAGCATCCAGCCTTTGAGGATCTTGAATTAGATTACTGGCGTGAATTATTGAAGTATAGTGAGAATAACTATACAAAAAATTCTATCATGCAGGCTATTCAAAATATTTTATTTGATGAAGGATTTATTGATCAAATAATGAAAAAAAGTCGGGCCTTAAAATGTAAACATTTAGAGAGCTTGGTGGAATATTTAGAGGAAGCCAATTATGTAAAAGCACGTCGTGAGATTCGGATTTTATTGAATCAATTGAAATTAAATGTTATTGAAGAAAATTATAAATACAACTAAAATTTCTAAGTTATGCTGAACCTTTCATTGTGGAAAGCTTTGAAAAGTGTGCGTTTTGAGCATAACTTTTTTCTTTTGAAAATGAGAAACGAAGAAGAGAAGTAGTAGAATACCTACTATTTTTTAGGTATACTAGATAAGCATTGAAACGTGAAGTGGAAAGGAATTGATGAGCTTGACCCCTCCTAAAAATATTACGGATGGATTAAATAAAAAACAAAAAGAAGCAGTGGTTACCACAGAAGGGCCTCTTTTGATTATGGCAGGTGCTGGCTCTGGAAAGACGCGTGTGTTAACCCATCGCATTGCTTATTTAATCCATGAAAAACATGTAAATCCATGGAATATTTTAGCCATTACTTTTACAAACAAAGCAGCAAGTGAAATGAAATCAAGAGTAAGCAATTTAGTCGAAGAGGGCGGAGAAGATGTTTGGGTGTCAACCTTTCACTCTATGTGTGTTCGCATCCTTCGTCGAGAAATTGATCGGATTGGTTATAGTAGTCAATTCACCATTGCTGGATCAAGTGAACAAAATACTTTAATGAAACGTGTGTTAAAGAAATTAAATCTGGATCCAAAAAAGTTTTCTCCACGAGCTATTTTATCAGAAATTAGCAATGCTAAAAACGAGTTAATGAGTGAAAAAGATTATGAACAGAATGCTTCAAATTATTGGCAAAAGACAGTAGCTAAATGTTATAACGAATATCAAAAGGAATTACGCCTATCCGAGACGGTTGATTTTGATGATTTAATTATGTTGACGGTTCGCCTTTTTGAAGAGCATCCGGAGGTATTGTCTTTTTATCAAAATAAATTTCAATATATTCATGTAGATGAATATCAAGATACCAACCATGCGCAATATCGATTGGTTCATTTATTAGGACAAAGATTTGAAAATGTTTGTGTGGTAGGAGATGCTGATCAAAGTATTTATGGTTGGCGTGGAGCCGATATGCAAAATATTTTAGATTTCGAAAAAGATTATCCTAAAGCCAAGACTATCCTACTTGAACAAAATTATCGTTCGACAAAAAATATTCTTCAAGCCGCAAATACGGTGATTCAAAATAATGTAAATCGTAAAGAGAAAAAACTGTGGACAGATAATACGCAAGGTGAGAAAATATCGGTTTACTTTGCAAGTGATGAGTATGCAGAAACTAATTATGTGGCGGATCAAATTGAAAAAATGATGCGTGAAGATCCATCTATGAGCTATAATGATTTCGCGATTCTTTATCGAACAAATGCCATGTCCCGTGTAATGGAAGAGACATTAATAAAACGAAACCTTCCTTTTCAAATGGTAGGGGGAACGGGATACTATGAACGAAAAGAAATCTTAGATTTAATGGCTTATTTGACATTAATTGTGAATCCAGCAGATAATCTTAGCTTTCGACGGATTGTGAATGTACCTAAACGAGGTATTGGTAATGCAACGATTGATAAGCTCGCTGAAATTGCTGATGATCGTGGGGTATCTTTATATGAGGCCGCTTTGAATGCACAAAGTACAAATTTATCAAAACGCGCAGCCAATAATCTGGAAGAATTCGCCTTAATGATTCGTGATTTTAGGAAAATGACGGAGTTTGTTACGATAACCGATTTAGTAGAAAGCATTTTAGATAAGATTGGGTATATTGATCTTTTAAAAAGAGAGAATACGCTGGAAGCTGAAACACGAATTGAAAACTTAGAAGAGTTTTATTCTGTGACACAAACCTTTGATCAGTCAGATAGTGAGGATAAAAGCTTACTCGCTTTCTTAACGGATTTAAGTTTGATTGCCCCAACGGATGACATTGAAGAAAGTTCCGAAATTACTTTAATGACCCTTCATTCAGCGAAGGGATTAGAATATCCAGTTGTCTTTATTATTGGAGTAGAAAAAAATATCTTCCCGCTGATTCGTCAAGACAGTACGGAGGAAGATTTAGAAGAAGAACGTCGTTTAGCTTATGTAGGGATTACTCGAGCAGAAAAAAAATTATTTTTAGTAAATGCTTCTTCCCGTTTGCTTTATGGTCGCAGACAATACAATCCAACGTCTCCTTTTATTGAAGAGTTGGATGAAGCTGTGATTGAGATTGAAAGAAAAGAAGATTTGCCTACTTATATGACTGGTGATTATAGCCGTCCATTTAAGCGTAAAACGACCCTTACTCCTACACAAAAGAAGAAAAACTATGCGACAAAATCTACGATGACGAGTAAAAGAAAACAAAATGTCGGTTCAGGTGCGGAAACTTATGACTGGGCAATCGGTGATAAAGCCTCACATAAAAAATGGGGGATTGGGACGGTTGTTCAAATAAAAGGTGAAAAAGAGGACTTGCAGTTAGATATTGCCTTTCCGAATGAAGGAATTAAACATTTACTCGCTTCCTTTGCACCGATAGAAAAGTATTCTGATGATGAATAAATGCATAAGATTTGAGGGGAAAATATGAGTAAAGCAATCAATTTTGAGCAAGCAGGAAAGCGTGTGGAAGAGTTGGTCCTGACACTTAACCAATATAGTTATGAATATTATGCATTAGATGCGCCAACTGTTTCAGATGCTGAATATGATCGGCTCTACCGTGAGCTTGTTGATTTAGAAACGATGTATCCAGAATTAACCAAGCAAGATTCGCCCACACAAAGGGTTGGAGATGCCTTAATTGAAGGGTTTGAAAAAGTGGAGCATTCCAGTCAAATGCTATCTTTAGAGAATGCCTTTAATCTAGATGAATTACAAGCTTTTGATCGTAGAGTCGATCAACAAGCCCAAAGTAAACACACCTATCTGGCAGAAATGAAAATTGATGGACTGGCAATCGCCATTAAATATGAAAATGGTTATTTAGTGCAAGCAGCAACCCGTGGAGATGGTCGTGTAGGAGAAGATGTCACGCAAAATATTCGCGCAATTTCTGCGATACCTATTCGCTTACGGGATGATGTAACCTGTGAAGTGCGCGGAGAAATTTATATGCCTAAAGAAAGTTTTGTAAAGCTAAATGAGGAGCGAGACGAAGAGGGAAAAGATGTTTTCGCGAATCCAAGAAATGCTGCGGCAGGAACTTTACGAAATCTTAATCCAAAAATCACGGCTTCAAGAAACTTAAATGCCTTCTTTTATACGTTAGTGAACCCCGAAGAGTATGGTGTAAAAACACAAAAAGAAGCGATTGAATTAATGAATGCTTGGGGGCTTCATGTAAATCAAGAATATAAATGCATCCAAACCATCGATGATGTTTGGTCTTACATTGAAAAAGTGGAAAAAATACGTCAAGATTTATCCTATGAAATCGATGGGGTTGTTCTTAAAGTGAATGAATTTTCGGTTCAAGAAGAAGTAGGAATGACTGTTAAAGCCCCAAGATGGGCCATCGCTTATAAGTTTAAAGCGGAAGAAGCTCAAACCATCTTACACGAAATAGAATGGACTGTAGGACGCACAGGAGTTGTAACGCCTACAGCCATCATGGATCCAGTTGTCGTTGCAGGTTCAACGGTTCAGCGTGCCAGCTTGCATAATGTAGATCTCATTAAAAAACACGATGTTCGTCTCGGCGATACACTCGTTATCCACAAAGCAGGAGACATCATTCCGGAAGTTTTAAGAGTCGTGTTGGAGGAACGACCAGAAGACAGCCAACGCTATGAAATTCCTACAGAATGTCCGGCTTGTGGTAGTGAATTGATGCATTTAGAGGATGAAGTGGCTTTGCGCTGTATCAACCCTGCCTGTCCGGTTCAAGCTCAGGAACGTGTGATTCATTTTGCTTCGCGCAATGCGATGAATATTGATGGTTTAGGGGAACAAAGAGTGCGACAGCTATTTGAAGCGGAGTTAGTTTCTGATGTGGTGGATTTATACGATTTACAGCCAGAAGATTTGATGGAACTTGAACGAATGGGTGAAAAGTCATCGACTAAATTAGTGGAAGCAATCGAAGCTTCTAAGAAAAATTCACTAGAACGTTTAGTTTTTGGTTTGGGTATCCGTCATGTGGGAGCAAATACCGCTCGTTTACTCGTTCAAACTTTTCCAACGATGGATGAATTAGTGAATGCGGAATTTGAAGAGATCGTTAGCATTGAAGGAATTGGAGCTATTATTGCGGATAGTGTTGTTAGTTTTTTTGATAATGAAGAAGCACAAGTTCTGATTCAAGAGCTAAAAGAGCGTCATTTAAATATGGATTATTTAGAAACAGAAAGAACGGTTGCTCAAAAAGAATCGGCTTTTTTCACGGATAAGACGATTGTTTTAACTGGAAAATTGGAAAACTTTACTCGAAATGAGCTTAAGACTCAACTTGAATTGATGGGGGCTAAAGTTACGGGGAGTGTGTCGAGCAATACCGATCTTTTAATTACTGGAGAAGATGCCGGAAGTAAATTAACTAAAGCACAAGAATTAGGTGTAGAAATTTGGGATGAAGAACAATTAATGGAAAAATTAAAAAGGAACTAGAGAGCGAGGACGATATAGTGAAACGAAAGTGGAAGTGGTTATTTTTACCAACAATCCTGCTGCTTTTGAGTGGCTGTAATTTAACAGATAAAGAATCTACAGAATTAAATTCTTCCGAAGGCTCTGATGAGAATTTACAAAACAACTCAACCATGGTTGCTAGAAATCAATTAGGAGATGACTTTTATCGGCCAGCTCTTGATGAAGATGGTCAATATCGGACAAGTAAAACAAGAGGGATGACTTTGAGTTTGAATTCTGGGATAAATATTAGCTTATTTGAGAAGGATTTAATGCGGTTGTCCCAAGATACTTTTTCAACGGAAACACATTTTATTCAAGAAGGCCAGTATCTGAGTAAAGAATTAGTCAATAGCTGGTTAGACAGAAAATCTGAAGATAATCCAGAAGGACTAAATCCCCCTGAATCAGGGGAAGGAGAAGACCGAGTCCCTCGATATTTAAATTCTATCTTAGAATTTGATTTCTTTACCGAATCGGAAGAAAATTTACAATTAGCCGGGATTAGTATCGGTTTGGCCTTAAATACGGTTGATTATTATCAAGCCGAACAATTTGGCTCGACTCTAATGCAAGAAATTTCATCTGAAGAAGCTTTAAGTAAAGGGAAAGAAATGGCGGATCAGTTGCTTTCACAAATCCGAAAAGTTGAAGGCTTAGAAGATATCCCGATTATGATTGGATTATATGAGCAATCTGCACAAGATGATTTAGCAGGCGGCGTTTATGTGGCTCAAGGAAATAGTTTAAATGGTTCTGAATCGATTGATGATTGGACTTCTATTAATGAAAGACGTATAATTTTTCCACTGGAAGGCAGTGATTCTGCTGAAGGAAATGCTTTTGCGAATTTCCAATCCGAAGTTGAACGTTTTTTTCCAAATATTAGTGGAATCACAGGACGCGCTCATTATATAGATGATCAATTGGATTCTCTTTCTATTAATATTATGACGCAGTTTTATGGCGAGGGAGAAATGGTCGCTTATACTCAATATTTAAAACAAAGTGCGACGACTTATTTACCAGGGGATATGAATGTTGAAATTATTGTAGAATCTCCTGAAGATATCCAAGCCTTTTTGAAGAAAGATATCACTGAGTCAGATTACTTTTCATATGTTTTTGATTAATAATTGTTAGGTTTATAAAAGGTTAGAAAAAATAAGGAGGAATAATAAAAATGAAAGTCGATGAAAAGATAATTTCAGAGATTGCTTCGATTATGAAACTCGAGTTTTCAAAAGAAGAAACCACTGAATTAACCCAAGAAATAAATGAAACCTTAACCATGTTGAATACGATGCAAGAAGTCGATACGACGGATATTGAAGGGACTTTTTATGGAACAGTCAATCAACAATCGTATTTTAGAAAAGATGAACCGCATCAAGATATACAAGAGGTTGAATCTTTACTTGAAAATGCAATAGATAGCGAAGAAAATCAAATCAAAGTCCCAGCGATTTTAGAGGATGGAGAAGGTGGAGCTTAATGAGTTTACATACTAAATCAATTGAAGAGTTGCATGAATTATTGGTGGATAAAAAATTAACAGTTGTGGAACTTGTAGAATCAACTTTTGATTTTATCGAGAAAACAGAACCCACTGTTGGTGCATTTATTAGTACCAATAAGGAAGCGGCACTTGCGGAAGCAAAATTAGTCGATGAACGCGGTGTAGATGCAAAGAATCTGCTTGATGGGATTCCGGTTGCTGTAAAAGACAATATTGTCACGAAAGAAGGAAAAACAACGGCTGCTTCGAAAATGTTAGAGGACTTTACTTCAGTCTATGATGCAACGGTTGTAGAAAAAATAAAAGAAGCCGGAATGATTATCGTTGGTAAAGCAAATCTTGATGAGTTTGCGATGGGAGGAACAACAGAAACCTCTAAATTTCAAACAACGGTTAATCCTTGGAATACTAAGAAAGTTCCTGGTGGTTCTTCTGGCGGTTCAGCTGCAGCAGTTTCTGCTGGTATGGTTCCAGCTGCATTAGGAACGGATACGGGAGGCTCTATTCGTCAACCAGCAGCCTACACCAATTTAGTGGGCTTAAAACCAACTTATGGAACGGTTTCACGTTATGGAGTAATTGCTTTTGCTTCTAGTTTAGATCAGGTTGGTCCTTTAACCAGAACAGTTAAAGATAATGCAATCCTGTTAAATGTATTAAGCGGTAAAGATGATAAAGATAGCACTTCCGCTGATTTACAAATTGACTTTACAAAAAAATTAGGCCAAGAGATTCAGGGCTTAAAAGTTGGGCTACCTAAAGAACTCTTTGATGAAAGCTTAGTCGAAGCAAATGTTTTAGAAACTGTTCAGCAAGCGGTAGAACAATTGAAAGAATTAGGAGCTGAAGTGGTTGAGGTCAGCTTACCCCATTTGAAATATGGAGTGCCTGCTTATTATGCGATCGCTACTGCTGAAGCTTCCAGCAATTTACAACGATTCGATGGTATTCGTTATGGTTATTCAGCAGAAAATGTAGAAACATTAGAGGATCTTTATGTAAAAACTCGTTCTGAAGGCTTTGGTTTAGAAGTTAAAAGACGAATTGTGCTTGGAGGAATCTCTTTAAGTGTAGAACATTACGAAGAACTTTATAGTAAAGCTACAAAAGTTCGTACAATTATTCGTAATGAATTTGAAGCGGCTTTGAAAGAAGTCGATGTGTTAGTCGGACCCTCTACTACGACAGTTGCCCCTGATTTTGAAAGTAAAACGGAACAAGAACCTGTAGAAGCTTATACCGATGATATCTTAACAGTGGGGGTTAACTTAGCGGGAATTCCCTCATTAAATATTCCGGTTGGTTTTTTTGAAAACATGCCTGTTGGAATGCAAATTATCGGGGATTATTTTGATGAAGCGACTTTATATCAAGTCGGCTATGCTTTCGAACAAGCAACAAATTACCACAAACAATACCCAGCACTTGAAGGAGGAACAAAAGAATGAATTTTGAAACAGTGATTGGATTAGAAGTTCACGTTGAGTTGAAAACAAATTCAAAAATGTTCTCGCCTTCCCCATCAGGCTTTGGAGCAGTACCAAATGCAAATACAAATGCGATTGATTGGGGATACCCAGGTGTGTTACCTACACCTAATGAAAAAGGGATAGAACTTGCTATTAAAGCCGCATTGGCCTTGAATTGTGAAATTAACCAAGAGACAAAGTTTGATCGAAAAAATTATGTTTATCCAGATAATCCGAAAGCTTTCCAAGTGACTCAAGATAAACAACCAATTGGAAAAAATGGGTTTATTGAAATAGAAGTCAACGGTGAAAAGAAAAAAATCCGAATTGAACGTGTCCATTTAGAAGAAGATGCCGGTAAAAATACCCATGGTGCTGGCGGTTATTCTTATGTTGATTTAAACCGTCAAGGGACTCCATTACTAGAGATTGTGTCTGAAGCAGATATGCGTTCACCAGAAGAAGCTTATGCTTACTTAGAGACGTTGAAACAAATTATCCAGTTTACTCGTGTTTCTGATGTAAAAATGGAAGAAGGCTCTATGCGAGCGGATGCGAATATTTCACTACGACCATATGGGCAAGAAGCCTTTGGGGTAAAAACGGAATTAAAGAATTTGAACTCCTTTAATAATGTTCGCCGAGGATTAATTTATGAACAAGGGCGTCAAGAACGCTTGTTATTGGCTGGCAAAGAAACCCTTCAAGAAACACGTCGCTATGACGATACAACCCATGAAACCACTTTGATGCGAGTGAAAGAGGGACAAGACGATTACCGTTATTTCCCAGAACCTGATATTTTACCTTTTACGATTTCGGACGAAACAATCGAGGAATTGAAGGCAGAACTACC
>DXAZ01000144.1 GCA_019116785.1 Candidatus Atopostipes pullistercoris | reverse complement strand
AAAGTTATGAAGCAGTATACAACATGTTAGAAGAAATCGATGCAGCATATTATGATAAAAGTGCCGGAGGTGGAAGATAATGCAAAGGTTCATTTTAAGTAAGAAAAATCAGATTACATTTATCAGTGGCGTTTTAATCGTATTAGGATTTATCGCTCACTTTGGCTTTCAAAATGTAGGGTTATTTAATGCAGCGTTCATTTTGGCTTCTATTTTAGGGGTTATGCCGATTGCGATTCAAGCAATTAGTGCATTGAAAGTCAAAGTTGTAAGTATTGATTTATTGGTTACAATTGCGGTAATTGGGGCTTTCTTCATTCAAAACTATGAAGAGTCAGCGATTGTCACTTTCTTATTTTTATTTGGAGCATGGCTAGAAGCTCGGACGCTAAACCAAACTCGATCAGCCATTAAAGAATTGACAGATATGGCTCCGGAAGTGGCTTTGAAACAAATTGAAAATGGTGAATTCGAGGAAGTTGATATTTGGGATGTCGATGAAGGGGATACACTTCTTGTAAAGACCGGGGCAAAAGTCCCTGTTGACGGTACAGTGTTATCAGGAGAAGGACATATTAATGAAGCAAGTATCACTGGCGAAGCGGTGCCCGTAAGTAAAACAAAAGATTCGGAAGTTTTTGCAGGAACGATTTTAGAGAATGGGACGCTTCAAATTTTAGCAGATCGCGTGGGGGAAGATACTACTTTTGGTAAAATTATTGAACTGGTAGAAGAAGCACAAGATTCTAAATCAGAAGCGGAACGGTTTATTGATCGATTCTCTAAATGGTATACGCCAGCCGTATTAATTTTGTCAATTCTTGTGTGGCTTATTTCTCGAGATATTGAATTAGCGATTACTATTCTTGTTTTAGGATGTCCTGGAGCTTTAGTGATAGGTGTACCTGTTTCAAATGTTGCAGGAATTGGGAATGGAGCTAAAAATGGGATCCTCTTAAAGGGTAGTGAAGTCATCAATGATTTTAGCAAGGTAGACTCTATCGTATTTGATAAGACAGGAACTTTAACCATTGGAAATCCGGAGGTCGCAGAATCAAAACTATATGGAGATGCAGATAAAGCTTTAAGCTATTTAGCAAGTATTGAGAAAGAATCAGATCATCCTTTAGGAAAAGCAATCATTACGGAACTTGGAGATATTGAACTTTATCCAGTAGAAGATACGGATGTTGTCAAAGGTGGAGGAATTATTTCACAAGTGGATGGACATCGAGTTGCTGTAGGAAATGTTGCATTGATGGAGAAAGAAAGTGTTCATTTAAGCGAACAAGTTCTTGCTGATATTAACCAGTATGAACAAAATGGGAACTCCCTTGTTTTAACGGCAGTAGATGGACAGCTAAAAGTATTAATGGGCATACGAGATCAAGTTCGAAAAGGGGTTAAAAATGATCTCCAAAAATTAAAAGACCTGGGCGTAAAAAACTTAATCGTCCTTTCAGGTGATAATCAAGGGACTGTTGATTTAGTTGCTAATGAGTTGGGTTTAACTGAAGCTCATGGTCATATGTTGCCAGAAGATAAATCTGCGTACATTGAAAAACTACAAGCAGAAGGTCAAATCGTGGCTTTTGTAGGAGATGGTGTGAATGATAGCCCTTCTCTTGCATTAGCAGATATTGGGATTGCAATGGGTAGTGGAACAGATGTCGCAATCGAAACCTCTGATGTTGTATTAATGAATTCTGACTTCAGTCGTTTGCCACATGCCTTAGGTTTAACAAAAGCGACAGCAAGAAACATGTTACAAAATATTTTAATCGCAATAGGTGTAGTTCTTATACTTTTAATTAGTGTATTCTTCAGCGATTGGATGAATATGTCCATTGGGATGTTAGTCCATGAAGGAAGTATTTTAGTCGTCATCTTAAATGGTATGCGCTTGTTAAAATATCGTCTCAAAGGAACCCAAGTCGAAGCGAACACAGAGTCATTAACTGAACGATTATCTTAAAAATATTATAAAAAAAGATTATGAAGCGTTTCACTTGTTCTTACTATCATAGAGTTCTATATTAAAAGTATGAAAATACGTTTAAAAATAGACTAAAAATGATAGGAGGATTTGAATGAAAAAATATATTAGATTTGGACTTATGATTTTGACTTCGACGATAGTGATGTACTTTCTGATGTTTGTTAATGTGAATGAATTTAGTCATATTCATCTTAGTCAAACACGTATCTATATGGCGCTTTTAATGGGTGGAGTAATGGCGATTATTATGTTGTTATTTATGTGGAAAATGTACGACAATAAAAAGCTAAACGCAGTTATTTTAGGAATTTCTGTATTGATTGTTGGAATTTCTTTTGGATTTATTCAAACTCAAGTGGGTGTTGGGGACACTGCTTGGATGAAGGCTATGATTCCACATCATTCTACCGCCATCTTAACAAGTGAAAATGCCGATCTAAAAGATCCGCGTGTGCAGCAATTAAGCGAAGAAATTATTAAAGCACAAAAGGAAGAAATCGCTGAAATGGAACGTTTAATTGACGAGTTAGAAGAAGATAAAGAAGAAACAGAATAAATAGAAGAAACAGAATAAACAGAAAAAACCAGAGCGTTGAAGATCTACATTTGACGCTTTGGTTTTTAATTTCGTTGATTCTTCGCTTCAAAATGGGCTTTACTGTTTTTTATTTCAAAAACTTACGCAGAAGATGGGTCGATCTGTTTTTTATTTCAAAAACTTACGCAGAAGACGAGTCGATCTGTTTTTTTATTCAAAAAGTTACGCAGAAGGTGGGTCGATCTGTTTTTTTATTCAAAAAGTTACGCAGAAGACGGGTCAAACTGTTTTTTATTTCAAAAACTTACGCAGTGTCTCATAATAAAAAGAAAAAGTTGATATAGATCAATTATGATTCGTTTAAAGTTTTCTATACTGTAAGCAC
>DXAZ01000143.1 GCA_019116785.1 Candidatus Atopostipes pullistercoris | reverse complement strand
TCCGCTTCAAAGAACGCCTCAGCTGCTCATGGGTCCAAACGCTATTCGACGGTGTATAGAAAAGTAGGAGATGAGTCTTGGAAAGAATTAGCAGAAGGCTTACCTCGTAAAGATGCCTATACTCATCACCTAGCCAACGATCCAAAGCAAATCGGTGCATTTTATGCGATGAATAATTTTGGAATCTTTCATTTAGATAAAGGGTCAAAAACATGGGAAAAAACATCTATTCCTTGGGAGCCTTATAAAAATCAAAGAGCTTATTGCTTTGTAGTTAAAGCGTTTTAAATCTTTTAAAAAACCTAAAAAAGCAGGGCATTGGCCCTGCTTTGTGTGTTTATTATATTTTCTGCTCATTACACAGATGATTTAAAAGGACAATAATATAGTCAGCTATCAAATGGTTTACAATAAACAGATGGTTAAAATGGTTTTTTTGAAGCGCCAGATAACGCATCTATATTATTTTTCTCATCTGATTTTTGACTAGCTCCAGAAATCCCATCTATAGGCATTTTATGTCCATCGTTTTCCGCGCCTTCATTAGGTACCAATTTCTGATTCGTTTGTTTTAAATACCAGTCAATCACCGGTTTCAAATCCGTGACATATTCATTGATCCCTAAATAATTTTCCTCTTTATCTTGTATGCGCTGATAACTATGCACCAAGAATTGCTCACGATCCGCAGCAGGATGTCCAATACGTACAACGTCTGTTTCGTCCGCACGCAATTGTTGAATAATCTGGTGAACATAGGCTGTGATTGATTTCGGATGCAAAGACCCTAGAGGCTGCCCCACACTCTCAGGCTTGCTAGGCGCCCACATTTTTTCAGGCTCTTTTTTATTGTTGTAATAAATAAACTGATTATTATTATCAATATAAGAAAACTCCAATGGAATCGAATCCAACAGCGCATCAATTTGCGTAACAGTCAAAATCCCACGATTCAATTTCACATATGTATCGCCAGAAACCGCTCCAACTTTTTCTGCCGCTTGTTCCACCCAATCCGCCGCAAACATGTCCAAACCCGTAATCGTTGTATCCACTTCACCCAATTCAAACAATTCTTCGGCCTCAAAATGACCGAGTTCATCCATCATATCCAAATCTTCCCCTCCGTATAATTTTAAATTCTTTCCAATTCTTCGAAAATACGACCAAAATATTCTTACATCATCAATTCTTTTTATTTATAAAAATTAAATTGCACTTTATTTCACAAACTGATATTGTTCATCATACAAAAACAATTTTCCAAAGTAAAGAAAAATTTTTATTCTGTATTTTAACGATAAATGATATAGTTATTTTGCAAGGAGGGAGCAAAATGTATTCGAAACGTTTAAGAGAAAAAGGATTACTTCATTTCATTGGAGGAAGTGACTATCATTTTAGACAAACAGCGTCAGAAGAAAGGATTTTAGCCGATTATCAAAGATTATTTAAAGAAGCGGGAATCAATGAACCAGATGAAATTTATTCCGGTCATCAAACCCATTCGTCAAATGTAGCATGGGTCGATAACACAATGGGTGAACCTTTTATAATAGGGGAACAATTTCCAAATACGGATGGCTTGTTTACAATGAAAGAAAATGTAGCCCTTATTATTAAATTTGCAGATTGCACACCAATTGTTTTATATGATCCGATAGAAAAAGTTCAAGCCCTTGTTCATTCGGGATGGAGGGGAACGGTTTTCGAAATTTCAAAAAATGCCCTTCAAAAAATGATCGAAGAAGGGGGCTCTAAAATAGAAAATATACTTGCCTATATTGGACCATCCATCGACCAAGATCATTATGAAGTGGGACCAGAAGTCTATGAAGCTTTTTCAATGAATCCTGATCGAGAAAGATTTTTCAAACCCCATGGAAATAAATTTTTATTAGATATGACTCTTGCAAATTATCATCTTCTTTTGCAAAGCGGTATTAAAGAAGAAAATATAGAAATAGAACAAACTTCCACATTTATCGATAAAAATTTACATTCCGCTCGTCAAGAAGGAAAAGACTACCAGTTAAATGCGTTAGTTACGTGTATGAAATAATCAGAGTGGAATAATGACCATAAATTTAAATATCGAATATTTAAAAGGTTTTTTTGCATGTTATTACATGAAAAAAGAAAAGTATGCTAAAATTATCTCAGTAAGCATAAAATGAAATAAAAAAAATAAAAATTTAACGAAGAGTATTCAGTCTTGGAGTTTGTTTACGATGAATAATCTGAATATTTAATTAATTTATGAGGAGAATTAGCATGAAGATTTTTTTATTGTTTGGAGGAAAAAGTGCAGAACATGACGTTTCAGTGATTTCTGCCTATCATATTTTACAAGAGATTTATTATGAATACTATCAAGTGGTTCCCATTTATATCACTCAAGAAGGTGAATGGCGCAAAGGGAATATTATTAAGAGTAAAGAAGATGTCCCTTCACTTTCTGACTTAAGAAAAGCAAAGGAAGAAATTTTTGATTTTCAAGAATTAAAAGAAGAAGACAGTGTAGCTTTTCCTGTTCTTCATGGGCCAAATGGGGAAGACGGTACAGTCCAAGGTCTATTTGAAGTGCTAGGTGTACCTTATGTAGGAGCAGGAGTTTTAGCCAGTTCAGCAGGAATGGATAAAATCGTCAGTAAAGTACTCTTTAAAGATGCGGGGATACCTATAGTTCCATACGAAACCGTGACGCCAACAGACTGGGAAGCTAGACCAGAAGAAGTACTTGAACGAGTACAAGAAAACTTGCCTTATCCTATGTATGTAAAACCAGCCAATCTAGGTTCTAGTGTAGGAATTTCTGAAGTCAATGACATAGAAGAATTAAAGGCAGGAATCAAACTTGCTTTTGAATATGATCAACGAGTCTTAATTGAACAAGGGATCAAAGGAACAGAAGCTGAAGTGGCTATTTTAGGAAATGAAGATGTACATACTTCTGTCGTCGGAGCACTTGTAAAAGAAAATCAATTCTATGATTATGACTCAAAATATTTGGATGAAGGCGTTGCCCTCCAAATCCCAGCAGAATTTCCACAAGAAACTCTAAATAAATTACGTGAATATGCGACCAAAGCCTTTATTGCAATTGATGGAAGTGGACTCTCTCGAGTAGATTTCTTTGTCACAGAAGATCAAGAAATTTACATTAATGAAATCAATACTTTCCCAGGCTTTACCCCTATCAGTATGTATCCTAAACTATGGGAAGAAACAGGCTTAGCCTATGGAGATGTCATTGAAGAACTATTACAATTAGCGATTCAAAGACACGAAAATCGTCAAACACGATATGGAAAGCAAAGATAAATATCGTCGAAAATAAAAGAGATAGGAGTGATTTCATTGATCACTTGGAACCTATTCGATATAGTGAAAGCAGTAGGTGGAGAATTAATAAATGCTCCAGCAAAAGACATTCTAGTATCAGGTGTTTACCATGATTCTAGAGAATTAACAAAAGGGGCTATTTTTGTTCCGATTATCGCTGAACGCGACGGTCATGATTTTATTCAAGATGCGATAGATAAAGGGGCAGCCGCCTCTTTTTGGAGTGTGGGTTTAGACAAAGCACCCAAAAATCTTCCATTAATCAAAGTAGAAGATACAGAACAAGCCTTTAGGGAATTCAGTCGTTGGTACTTAAGACAAGTTCAACCCAAAGTAATAGGAATTACGGGAAGTAATGGAAAAACAACCACCAAAGATATGACCGCTGCCGTTTTAAGTCAAAAATTTAAAACACACAAAACAGCAGGAAATGAAAACAATCAACTCGGTGTACCAAAAACAATCTTATCTATGCCGAAAACCACTGAGGTACTTGTTTTAGAAATGGGCATGAGTTCCCCCGGTGAAATTGCCATGCATTCCCAAACCGCACATCCAGAGGCCGTCGCGGTAACGATGATTGGGGAATCTCATATTCAAGCTTTTGATGGCTCACGAGAAAAGTTAACCGATGAAAAAATGAGCATTTTAGATGGCTTAAAAGAAGGGGGCTTATTTCTTCATCCTTATGATGAGAAGCTGATTGACGAACGTTTGGATGGGTCTATTCGCAACCAAACCTTTGGCTTTGAAAAAAAAGCAGATATTTATGCCTTTAATATTTCCGAGAAAACAGAAGAAACCTCTTTTTCTGCTAAGGTTACAGTAGAAGGTGAAGAAAAAGAGTTAGAGATTACGATCCCCATTCCAGGAAAATACAATGTGAATAATGCGTTGATGGCGATTTTATTTGGCCTAGAGTTTGGAGTATCTTTACAAGAAGCCAAAGAAGGCTTGGAACACTTTGAATTAACCAAAAATCGCTTAGAATGGCTTGATGGCGTAAATGAAACGCGCCTTTTAAATGATGCCTACAATGCCAGCCCTACATCCGTAAAAGCAGCCCTCTCTTATTTTTCAAAAATTGATACAGATGGTGAACGAATCGTCGTATTGGGGGATGTGCTAGAACTAGGCGAGCAATCTAAAGTTTTACATGAAAGTATAGCTGAGGCAGTAGAGTTAGAAAAATATAAGGCTGTCTTTTTATATGGAGAAGAAATGGAAGCTCTCTATGATGTGTTAAATAAACGAGAAAAAAGTGAACGGGTTGCTCATTTTTCCGGAGACAAAAAACCACTAATCCAAGAAATTGAAAAACTTACTGAGCCAGGAGATATTGTTCTCTTTAAATCAAGTAATGGAACAGATTTATTATCTGTTGTCGACCAATTAAGAGTGGATAAATAATAAGGAGGTGCTTGAATGATTGTAGGAACAGGGATTGATTTGATTGAGCTTGAACGGATTCAATCAATTCTTGCGCGTCAAGAACGCTTTTATACTCGCGTTTTGACACCAAAAGAACAAAAACTCTATCTTACTTTACCCAAGCACCGCCAAATCGAGTTTTTAGCCGGAAGATTTGCTGCTAAAGAAGCTTTTTCAAAAGCAATGGGAACAGGGATTGGAAAGAAAGTTAGCTTTCAAGATCTTGAAATTCTTCCAGATACTATGAATAAGCCCATTGCTCAATCTAAACAATTTACCGGAAATATTCATTTGTCTATTACTCACTCCAAACAGTACGCAATGGCTCAAGTTCTTTTAGAAAGAGAATAAAAAAATAGTTGAGAAACTTCTCTCATATGCTAAAATAAGAGGTAACAAAAAGAGTTTAGTTTTTTGGGAGGCCAATGGAAATGTCTGAAGGGAAAAAAGAAATCACTGTCGAAATTGATACCAGTCTTTACTCTGTAGTTGAAGAATATTCTGCTTCTGCGGGAGTTAGCGAAAAAAATGTAGTCAATTATTTATTAAGCAATTCTTTAGATGAATTTTCAAGCGATTATTATCAATTAAAAAAAGGATATATTGAAATGGCGAAAATCAATCTGGAAATCAGTAATGCTTTTATTGCTTCCGAAAATGAAGCACTCATTTATATTCAAGAGGAGTAATGCTGGATTTCTGATTATGTAAAGGGGAATCCGAACATATGATGAAAAGAGGAGACGTTTATTATGCAGATTTATCACCGGTTGTAGGTTCCGAGCAAGGAGGAACGCGACCTGTATTGATTTTGCAAAATAATATAGGCAACAAATACAGCCCGACAGTCATTGTAGCAGCTATCACAAGTAAAATAGGAAAAAGCAAGGTACCAACACACGTTTTAATTGGTAAAGACAAAGAACTCACAGAAAACTCTGTAGCATTGTTAGAACAAATACGCACCATTGATAAACAAAGACTCACAGATAAAATTACTCACCTAAGCGATGAAATGATGAAAAACGTAGATCGAGCATTAAAAATCAGCTTAGGGATTACATAGCAATAAACATGAAAAGCCCGCTTTCTAAAGCTAGGCTTTTTCTTAAGCAAAAATATAGTACAAATTAAAGAAGGATAAAATATGAAACTATCAATCAGACAACTCACCCTAAATGCCATGATTGCTGCTATTTATGTAGTAATTACCATTTTCTTACCCTCATACGGTCCTTTGCAATTAAGGTTGACCGAGATGTTTGCCCATCTACCCATGTTTAACAAAAAATATTCAATAGGACTTGTTTTAGGCGTAGCTATTGCAAATATCCGTTCAGAATTTGGAATTTATGATATAATCTTTGGGACTTTACATACTGCATTATCTCTACTTATCGTCTTTTTAATCATAAAAGAAAGCGACAGTCTCATTAAAAAAATGCTAATCAATACGGCAGTCTTTACAGCAATGAGTTTTATTTTAGCGCTAATGGTTTCCATTTTAACAAATGAAATGTTCTTTTTCTGGGTAAACTACGCTAGTTTCGCAGCAAGCATCGCAATTGTTATGCTTGTAACCATCCCCGTCATTTTATTTTTAGACAAACAAATTCATTTCGATGAAACCATGGAACGTTAACCAGCGCTTCGCAAATGACTAAAATGTCCCTTTATAAATTGAATACAGTTTTATAAAACCGTGAACTAGAATCCATCGTCTATGTAACCAATAGAAATAGATTCTAGTTTTTTCTTTAAGTCGTTGAAAGTTAAAAAAAAGTACCAAAGACAAAACCAATACTATGATAAGATATATCTATGGATTTTTCATAAGGAGGATGTTTAACCATGATGAAAGCTTGGACAATCAAACAGCCCGGTGGACGAGATCAACTAATTATAAAAGATCAACCACTTCCAAATCCCACAAAAGATGAAGTATTAGTGAAAGTAGACAGTACCGCGATTAATCGAACCGACATTATGACAAGAGAAGATTCATCACTAAAAGCTCCTTATCCTATCTTAGGGGTAGAAATAAGTGGAATTGTTGAAAAAGAAGCGCCCAATTATCCAGAATTAAAGAGAGGAACTCGAGTCGCAGGATTAGTGAATCGGGGAGGGTATGCCGAGTATGCGGTTATGCCGGCAAATCGAGCGATAGTGGTTCCTGATTCCATGTCTTTAATTGATGCTGCAGCCATTCCTGAAGTGTTCTTAACCGCTTATCAAACCATGTTTTGGCTTGGAGAATTAAAACCCCAAGAAACCATTTTAATTCATGCCGCAGGAAGCGGAGTAGGAACGGCAGCCATTCAATTAGCTAGTCGAAAAATAACGGACGCAAATATCATTGCGACAGCAGGTTCCAAACATAAACTTGAAATGGCAAAAGCCTTAGGAGCTCAACATACCATCAACTATAAAAAAGAAGATTTTGCAAAAAAAGTGTTAGATTATACAAATGGTCATGGAGCGGATGTTATTTTAGATTTTGTAGGGGCTTCTTATTGGGAACAAAATCTAAAAAGTGCAGCTATCGATGGAAGATGGATCTTAATCGGAACCCTCGGTGGAGCAGAAGTGGAAAAAATATCGATTAGTGATTTAATGAAAAAACGCTTATCCTTAAAAGGTACACTCCTAACGCCTAGAAGTGATGATTATAAAGCCAAATTGACCCAAGAATTTTCCAAAAGGATCATCCCATTTTTTGAAGAAGACATTATTCAACCAATTATTCACTCGGTACTTTCATTTGAAGATTTACCAGAAGCACATCGGCAAATGGAAGCTTCAGAAAATACAGGAAAAATAATTATTCAAATTGCCGATGATTAATCAAATCTCAACAAAGATTGCTGAAAGGGAGGCCGTAAAAAATGACAAAAAATAAAAGCTATCAAGTCATCATGAAAGGTTATGATTGGGGACCTGGAAATAGTAAAATTGTATTAAACTTACAAGATAAGATCGTTCCATTTAAAGAAAAAACATTTCGTGTGCAAGCGGAAAAAGAACATACTGTTTATGATTTTGAAAAAGATACAACGACTACAAAACGACAGGCCAAAGAAATAGAAGTTATGGATCAATATTTATCGGATGCAAAAGGAAATCGTGTAGAAAATGATAGTCAGTTTGTGACTTTAGAACTAGAAGTTCACCCAGCGAATGTTTTTACAAATCCTTATGACTATCAGTATAAAAGTGGATTGAACACAGAAGTAGGTATTGACTACACACTTACACAAACAAAAGACTTATACACCATAGACAATAAAAAACTAAGTCATTTAGAATTTACAAAAACAGATAAAACAGAAACATTAAAACCTGAAATTAAACATTTTTCAAAGGCTACTTTTGCTTATTCAGATGCTACTTATGGACCAATTGAATTTTCCTATATGTATTTTGTTCCCGAAGAGAATCAAAAAGAACGCCCTCTAATGATTTTGTTGCATGGAGCAGGCGAGGGAGGGACCAATCCTGAAATACCTCTCTATGGAAATAAAGGGGTGGCTTTAGCTGCTCCTTCTATTCAAAACTATTTCAATGGAGCTTACGTCCTAGCCCCTCAAGCAAAAACGATGTGGATGGATGATGGAACAGGGGAGTATACAAAAGAAGGGACAAGTAAATATACAAAAGCTCTCTTACATTTAATCGAAACATTCATTTCAGAACATAAAGTCAATCCAAAAAAAGTGTATCTAATCGGAGGATCGAATGGGGGTTTTATGACGCTGAATCTCTTAATTGAAAAGAGTGAACTGTTTGCTGCGGGAGTACCGATTTGCCAGGCATATCATATAGATTGGATAAGAGAAGAAGAATTAGAAACCCTAAAAAATATTCCTATGTGGTTTATTCATTCGGTTAAAGATCCTGTGGTCCCTTTTGATCAAACGGCCGAACCGATTGTAAATCAGTTAAGAGAATTAGGGGCTCCAGAGGTAAAGCTATCTACTTATGAAGATATTAAGGATACGAGCGGCCTGTATAAAGATGAAGAAGGGCAACCTTATTCTTATAACAATCATTGGTCATGGGTTCATCTCTTTAATGATGAAGTATCCATAAATAATCAATCAGTGTTTAAATGGTTAGCTTCTCAAAGCTTAGAACATTAAAAAAAGAATAGAAAAAGACTCCCTTAAAAAAAGGAAGTCTTTTCAAATAAAAGTGTTTATAATCGAAGTTTCGAACGATATAACAGGACTTAATGTTTTTCTTTAAGATTTTCAACCTGGACCACACGGAATCCTCGACGATCAAGAATTTTTGAGATGTTTTCAACATCTTCATCAGTAGCACTTGGCTCTAAAGTCATAATCGTTCGTCGAATAGGTCCTTCTTCAACATCCAGTGTAATACAACTCATAATATCACTATATCGGTTAACGAATTTAGCGATATTTGCCAAGTCGCCTTTCTCACCCGCTGAAGCAATGGTTAGAACATAGCTTCCCTTTTCTAATTTCCAAGATTGTTCGAGTAAATTAATTAAGGCACTGTGAGTTAAAATTCCATAAAAATGATCATTTTCATCGAGTACCGTAATATAGGGTAAATCTTTAATCATAAAAAAGATACTATAGAAAGAAGAAGAAGTATGCACAAACTTTGTCGCATTTTTTAATAAATGAGTTACCGGAAGAGTCATATCTTTTCCTTCTGATTTATGCTTATAAATATGCATACGATAGATGTTTCCACGGTAAATAGTCCCTGATTCATCTAAGACTGGAACACAACGATATCCAAATTCTTCCAATAACTCTAAAGCTTCTTCTAATGTGACTGTTTCAGGAACAGTTCGAACCTTAGTTTTAGCAAGAGATAATTCTTTAATTAGCATTAAAACGCTCCTCTCCCATAAATATTAAATTATAATTATATTATAGCAAAAAACTCTAATAATAAACACATAAACTGTAATTTTTGTAGAAAGAAGTGTAAAAATGACCAAAAGAAATGAAATGATGGATCGTCCTGTTATTAATAAAGAGGTACGTGACTTTTTAAGAAATGATCAAAAACAACTATCCGGCCATCTAAAAGAATTACAAGACATCGCCAAAAAACGACGTAATCCTGTCATCCCGCATGAAACGGTTTCTTATTTTATTTGGTTACTTGACCAGTTGAAACCACAAAAAATTCTAGAAGTAGGGACTGCTATCGGCTTTTCTGCTAGTATCTTCGCAGAATACACAGAAGCTAAAGTCCAAACCATTGAACGGAATCCTGAAATGATTGAACGAGCAAAGGCAAATTTAGAAGACTTTGGTCTTACCGATCGAGTAGAAATACTCGAAGGACAAGCAAAAGAATGGTTAGAAAAACTACCAGCAGATACGTATGACTTTATTTTTATGGATAGCGCAAAAGCAAAATACTATGATTTCTTTCCTGAGTGCATGCGAATCCTTCAAACAGGTGGTGTTTTAGCTGTAGACGATGTCTTACAAGGAGGAACCATTTTACAACCCACCGAAGAGATTCCACGAAGAGTACGAAAGATTCATAAAAAACTAAATGCTTTTCTTGATATTGTTTTAGACCATCCTGCACTTGTATCTACAATTCTACCTATTGGAGATGGCCTATTATTAATTACCAAAAAAGAAGACTTTGATTTTTCATTTATGAAAGAAGAAAATTAAAGAAATCCTATAAAATTATTTTAACAATAGGGATTAGTGAATGGATTTTGATTCATTAACTCCTATTTTTTTGTGAAAAAATCGTGTTTATAGGAATAATTTTTTACCGATTTATAATTAAATGTATAAAACTGTGGTATAATACAGTAAAAATGAATCGAATAAAGCTTAAGAGTAAAAATAGGAGTAGAAAATATTTTATTCATTTTTGTCAAAGTGGGAGAAAAATATCAATGGAAATAATAATGGGATTAGCTTTCTTTATATATGGGACAATTTGGGGCTCTTTTTTTAATGTTGTCGGACTTCGAGTGCCGAATAAGACTTTCTTCAAACAAAAACGCTCTTATTGTGACCATTGTAGGCGAACATTATCCTGGATAGAACTTATTCCTATTGTTTCTTATATATTTTCCCATGGACGCTGTAAAAAATGTCAGCAAAAAATTTCACCACTTTATCCAATAATCGAATGTTTAACAGGAATTATATTTGCTTTTACCTATTATAGAGTGGGCTGGAATCCTACCTTAATTTTAGGTTTACTTTTAATTTCATTAGTCATTCCTATTACCGTATCGGACTTGGTGTATCAAAAAATTCCCAATAGCCTTTTACTTTTCTTTACCCCGTTATTTATACTCTACCGTTTCTTCTATCCGTTAAATCCATGGTGGAATTCTTTAACAGGAGCTTTATTTGCCTTTATTCTCATTTTTACAATGATTTTTTTGTCACAAGGTGGAATGGGGATGGGCGATCTAAAATATTTTACGTTGCTTGGTTTTATATTTGGTATACCTCAATTTCTTCTTTTATTATTTTTTTCCTCATTATTCTGTTCTGTTGCAGGTCTTACCTTATTAACAATTAATAAAAATAATTTAAAGAAAAAAATACCTTTTGGTCCATCTATAGGACTAGCTGCCTTATTAATCTTTTATTATGGGGAAGAAATCATTCAACGGTATCTTCAACTATTTTATTGATAGAGCTAAATTTAATGGATAATTATTAGACAAAAAAGCATATCAGCTGATTTAGTATTGAGTATTTTTAATCTTAGATGAGGGAGGATCGTATTTACAATACCTTAAAATCAACATTCATAAAAAAATTATTCATAATTTTAAAAAGGCTATTGACTTTATTAATAAACGTATGTATCATTATATGTCCGAGCGTTAATTGATGTTGATGTTTCGGAATACAATGGATATATTTTTAGCAGTTCATTTTGTAGAGGTTTGATAGCTTTTTTGTATAATTAGGATGAAGTAATTCCCTCTAAAACTTTTTTAAAGAAATTTAAAAAAGTGTTTGACAAATTAATTGAGCGATGATAAGATATATCTCGTGCTCAAGAATACAAGATATTGCTTGAGACGACAAATTGATCTTTGAAAACTGAACAAAGTAATACAACCAAAATGTGCAGGGGTCTTCTATCAATACGATTGATAGTTAAG
>DXAZ01000142.1 GCA_019116785.1 Candidatus Atopostipes pullistercoris | reverse complement strand
AATTTCTCTTGCTCACGAATAATCTCTGCTTGTCTACGTGCTTCTTCCTTCTCCTCTTGTTTCTTCATCACTTGCTCATAAACTAAAGTTGCTAATTCAATTTTGTAATCAATGTATTCTTGATGTAGTGTCAAGTGATGTGTTTGACAGAATTTATTTACCATATCACCTGATTTTTGAATTTTCTTTTTCACGTTGGCAATGTTGCTACGTGCGTTGATTGAGCTAATGTAGTTATCAGATTCAACATTGAATAGACGCAAAGCCATCTTAATCATGTGATTTGTTTGCTTTCTACCTTCTGCACGAGAGCCATTGACTGTCCACTCAGTACGACAAGTACAAGCTAATTTATCTGCTACCATATACTCCATTTTCTTGTTGATTTCAACAATGGCTTGTTTATATTCTTCACTATCGTTATATTGATAGAATAATTCCTCAACATGATACATTGCACATTCATCAAGATATAAAGGTAATTCTAATTCTCTCTCAATATTCTCTTTTTCAATTTTTAAATTTTCTTCTTTGTTTTGCAATTCTTTCATTTTTTCTTCAATTTCTTGGTTTAAAATATTGGATTCCTTAATTGTAAAATATAACTCTTTTCTTTGCTCTTTTAATCTTTCTTCAATCTTTTGGATTAACTCAAGTTTATGTGAAGTCTCATCTTTTTCAGCTTGAAAGTTTAATCTTTCTTGATCTAGTTGAGATTTCTCATCATTCAGTTGCTCATAGGCTCTACCCAATTCTGCAAAAGCCTTATCCAACTTCTCTTTTAGCAATTTCTGCACTCTATCTTCAATTTGCTTGGCAAACATTTTTTCTAACATATGTATCTCTCCCTTGTTTTATTGTAGGTATATTATACCATATGGAGATACCAATGTAAACCAAAATATAATAAAAAGAGTGGTTTTATTTTACCACTCTCTTGCTCAGTGTTTAATAAGTGACTATAAGATATGCTGCTATTGACATCTTCGCTACATTTCTCCTTTTCGTATGTCACTAATAACCTCATTATAATACTCAAATAATTCAATTTCAAAAAACATTGCTTTTGTTACAGCAAGATTCTTCATCTCCTCTAAAACATCTAGTGGTATGATTTCCCCTCTTCTTATAACACCATAACACACATCTTCAAGTTCATTGTATCTTTCTAGTTTCTCCATGTAATATCTCCTTTTGTATGTATAATCGAGGTTTACTTCTACCTCTTGGTCACTATTATACACTAGGAGAATATAAATGTAAACCACTATTTCAACAAAAATAAAAAGAGTAGATAATTCTACTCTTTTGTTACCCGTCAGCACCATTCACCTCTTTTAATCTCTGTTCTGTTATTTCAACTGCTCTTGGATTTATGTCGCATCCTATGTATTTTCGATTAAGTTCTTTAGCCACAACCATTGCTGTACCACTTCCGCAAAAGAAATCTGCTACAATGTCACCTTCATTTGAAAAGCTTTTTATTATTCTTTCTAGTAATTTTTTTGGTTTTTGTGAAAAATAGTCTACATTTTCTTTCCCACCTATGTTTGCAATATCATCCCAAAGATTAGAAACTACTTTCCCTTTGTTTTTTCTTTCGTTTAAATAAACTTTCTGTCTTAACGTTTTACCAGTCATCACCAATCTTCTATCATTCTCTAACGCACGTAGTTTTTGTTCTACCATTCTCCATCCTTTCTTTGGACACTTCCACACTTTGCCTGTGTTGTCAACATAATCATATATAGTTCCCCTTGTTGGATTGCTTGGTTTCTGCAAGGGTTGCGTTGCATAAAGTCCTCGACCATCATTATCATCTTTACTATATGTTTTTAGTGTTGACTCACTTACTTGCTCTGTGTATTGAATGTTGAAAGTATTTTTACTTGTTTTTGAATACCATAATAAACTATCTGTATCTTTTGCCATATTGTTTTTAATTGTTTTTCCAGCTTTTGTTCTAAGCCAAATAATCTCATTTTTAAAATTGTTCAAGCTAAAAATATTGTCCATTTCTACTTTTAGATAGTGAGATAAATTATAATCGCATTGTAAAACTATATTCCCCGTATCTTTTAGTACACGTTTCATTTCAATTAATCTAGGTCTATACCATTCAATAGCTTGTTGAGGTGTTCCTAGTTTATCATCATAATCTTTAAACTTCTTTCCTGTGTTATATAAAATATCACAGTAAATTAAGTCTACACTCTCATCTTCTAATTGTTTAAGAAGCTCCAAGTTATCCATGCAGTATACACTATTTAACTCCATTCCTTTTTGTTTCTTTATCAATTTTAATTTCCCCTTTCCTTGTTAATTATTGACATTTATAATTATAAAACAAAGGTTTATAAATGTCAATTACTAAATTAAATTTATTTTTGATTTTAAAATAAAAAAGAGTGGTTTATTTTACCACTCTTCATCTTCCTTATCAATTTGTGTTAATGAATGAAACATATCCATGATGAATGTTGTTATCATCGAGACAATCAAGATTGCTATTGAGATCAAACAAACAATGATTACTCCACTTGATTGTGATTTCATAGATATGAATGTATTAATAACTAATACCGTTAATAAGATAACTTTAATTACTGCACTCATAACTCTCTCCCAAATACTTTTATTACTCTTCTACTTGCTTTTGAATATTGTATGCTAAACCTTTATGGAAATCTTTCCCATGAATAGGAATTACTGTGGTCTTTCCTTCTTCATTGCGGTAGATATGATGACTACCCGTACTTCTTACTTTTTCA
>DXAZ01000141.1 GCA_019116785.1 Candidatus Atopostipes pullistercoris | reverse complement strand
ATAAACGATAAGAAATATTAATTTTTATCGTAAAAAGGAGTGTTTTAGATGGAAAAAATGTTAAATGCGATGTTAAATGCACAAAAAGAGATGGCTTTAGAGAAGAATGCTACCGAGGTTGAATTAGAGATTATTACAGGTGTTTTAGAAGAAGTTGCTGGTATTCTTCAGGATTTAATCTCAGAATGCAAGTTTGAAGAGGCGAAAGGTTTCTTAAATGACTGCTCTAAATTACAACAAAAGAAAGAAGAGTTAGAAATTTTATTAGAGAATAAACAAAATGACTATGCAGCACTAGAAGACATGATTAAAGAGGCTAAGCGTTTAGTGTCGAAGTACGAGATTGATGATACTGAGTGCGAAGAAGAGGAGGAAACATTCTCATTAGAGGATTTGTTCACCGCTATTGGGTTCTTCTCAATGTAATGGTAGCTGGGGTCTTCCGACCCCTCCATTGACATTTTAAAAAAATTATGATATAATATTAATATAAAGACAAGGGAGTTGTGATATATATGGCAAATCAATTTGAAGTAGTTCACTTAATGAATAAACTGCACATCACAGAACAAGAGGCTTTAGAATTAATCAAGTTTGACAAGCAATCAGAGGCTCTACAAAAGGCGAAATTAGAGGAAATGGGTGTGAATACACCTGCCCTATCTAAAGCCACTGTACAGACGAAATCAACAGCACCTAAGGCGAAGTCTAGTGCCAGCCCCGCTTCAAATTTGAAATCGAAAAATGAAAATTCAGTTTCAAAAACGAAAATTCAAAAATCAAGTTCGAAATCGAAAAATGAAAAAGAGAATTTAATTGCCGAAATGAATTCTTTTGTAGCGGGATTAGATGTGTCTGGAATCCAGAATTTAAAATCTACTTCTGTGACTTTTAAGGGAGCAGATGGCAACTACTATACTATTGCTCTGACAGCTCATAAGGGAGCTCCTACTGGCTATAAGGAGTAGGGTGATGGCAATGGTTAAATGAGTTATGCCCTGGGTGGGGCGCGCCCTGAGCACTTGGGTAATTTTGGGCAATATTCTGGCGTTTTAGGCAATATCTAGCAATATTCTGGTGTTTTGGACAATTTGTGCAATCGGGCAATCCAGCCAAAACTAACAATCCACTTAGCAACTCTCCATTTGACATTTAAAAAAAATTATGTTATAATAAATTATAAGGTTAAGAAAGGAAGTTGATACTATGAATACAAACTACGAATTAAAAGAGCATGACTTTGACCTATCTCACTATGAACCAATCTGCTATGAATGTGGTGTCATCTTAAACTGTCATAATATGTATGATGAAGATTACTGTGCAGAATGTGTTCACCGAATTATGTCAAATGGCTATTAAGATTTTGTTTGACATTTTAAAAAAATAATGTTATAATATTAATGTAAGTTAGTTAAACAAATAAAAAAAAAGAGCCAAAGGGCCACTAAAGGAGAATGATACTATGGAAAACAAAAATGTAAAATTAACAAAAGCTCAAAAATATCAATCTTTAATCTCTGTGTTAGTAAACAACGATGTTCAATCTGATTTACCTGTATCTGAATTAATTGAATTCTTAGAACATGAATTAGAATTGGTAACTCGCAAACGTACAAAAGCAGCAGCTAAGAAAGTAGAAGATACTATGAAAGATGCTATTCTTGCTCTTCTTTCATCAGAACCGCAACCATGCAACTACTTCGTATCAGCTTTAACTGAACAAGGTTTTGAAGATGTTTCAGCAGCTAAAGTAACAGCTCGTTTATCAGCTCTAGTTCGTGAAGAAGTAGCAATTAAACAACCTATGAAATCAGGTAAGTCTACATTACAACACTATTCCCTAGCATAATAGGGAGTAGTTTATTAATGAATACCCTTAGACACATCTGCTTAGTCCTTATAATAATAGGAACTGTCGCAGCATTATACGCACAAGCCTATGACATAGTTTTTAGTGGATTAATACTATGTCTCTTTTTCAAGCTGAGTATTGAATCATATATCTAAAAAGAGAGACCAAAAAGTCTCTCTTTTTTCATTTTCTACGAACGGTGCGTGTAGTGAAATACTTTTTTCGACGAAGGAGAAAAAAGTATTTCACATTGATTATGTTGATTATGTTGATTATGATATGGGTATAAAATTTAGCTCCACCGAGGGTATAAAATTTGTCCTCACCGTGGGTATAAAATTTGACCTCTCTATGCACCTTTGACTTTTGTATTCACTTCTACTATACGCATTCTTGGAACTGGAAGACTTCCATTTTGCCCGACTTTTTCATAGTAGTTTGATTTTACTAGCAATCCATTGTTCTCTAGAAATAGGATAATATCTTTGATTTTGTTTTTAGTGTTCTTTTGTTTATAGTCATATCCAATAGCAATAGCTAGTTCTTTTCCAGTAAAAGAGTAGTTTACAAAATTCTGACTCTTGTTAAGTAAATAGGCATATACTTTAATTACTTCACTATTGCTAGTATTAACTAAATAACGAAGTGTGTCTAATTCAATTAATTGAAAATGGCTTTTCTCCTCCGGCAGGTAATAACATTTCTTTTTAGAACCTTTAATTATAACCTCACCCTGAACAATAAGTTCAGACTTTTTAAAAAGTGAAATGCCGCTTTTGATAGTTCCTAGTGAAATTGACTGTGGATTCATATTCCCATTCTTTTCTAACATCCCTCGTTGAATAGTGGTAGGTGTGCAATCCGTCATTAACACATATCTTCTCTTGTCTTCTGTTAAATAAGATTTACACTGTAAATATCCGTATATTCTAGCACTAATTGTTTTAGTCATCATAAAGTCCTCCTTGAGCGGAATCTTTCTATGTTCTGTTGTTGATTTTTTCGCCATTTCCATAACTCCTCTTTCAGCAATCTCTCCTTTTGCTCTCTTAATGACGCACATATTACTCTTGCGTTTCTATCACCTCCAAGATATAATCTTTTGGGTTGCGAGAACCTGAAATCCATCGAGAGACAGTCCCTTCGTTGACATTTAGTACTCTTGCCACTTCCCTTTGAGAAGCAAAAATACCTACTTCTTCATATGGATATTTTCTAATAACTTTAATATTTTTATTCTTTCTTTTCATCTTAAATAACCTCCAAAGTTTTATTTCCCTTCCTATTTATATTATAGTATATTTTTTAACCATAGGCAAGTTTGACAATTGTAAAGTTTTTATTGACATTTTTAAAAAATTATTATATAATATTTATATAAGTTAAGGAAATAATAAATATTATGTAGTTAGCCGCAAGAGACCGTTTGGTTGACAATTTTAAAAAATTATTATATAATATTTATGTAAGTTAAGGAAATTAAAAAATGAAAGAGGATGATATTATGGTAACTCGTCAAGACTTAAATCGTATTATTGTGGAAAAAGTAAAACAAAGTAATCACGATATGCGTGAAACTACTGTTGTTATTCAAGGTGGAGAAATCATTCAAAAGGATGGTAAAGCTACAACTAAAAAGCCAAATAAACCATTCCGCAATTCTTACCAAGCTAAAAATGATTTTGTTGCAGCCGGATTACGCGTAGTTATGAAAGATTACTTCCGTTCTAAACACACTGTATTTGAACATAATGGTGCATTAATTGTTCGTAAATCAGAGCATGATTATGCTATTAAAGTTTCTAAATTAAAATTCTCAGTTGAGGCTAAAGAACAAGCTACTGCAAATCCAACTACAAATCAAGTGATTTCATTAATTAACTCTCTTGATGGATTATATGTGGTAGGTAATGATAACAATAGCATTACAGTTTCAACTTATGCTTGCCAACAATATGTTATTCGTATTACTAAGAAAAAAGACCGAGTTAGTCAAGCTCAATAATCCATTATAAGAATAACACAAAAGGAGTGGATTGATTTGAATAAAACTGAATTCATCAAGTTTCTACAAAGCTATATGATTAGAACGAGAGAGTTGGAGATTGCCGCTCTTGATACAAATGACGATTGGGGAATGGCATACTTTGAAGGTCAAATGAATACGATAAAGCATATTAAGACAATGGTGGAGAATAATATATTCGATTTCGCTACTGACGAAGTCGTGTAGTACCGTAAAACCGTCTTTATAACTTTTTCGTCAAAAATTACGGAAAAAACTGTTTAAGAAGCAATAAAAAAGGTAAAAAATGAAACTTTCCAGTATTGACAACGGATAAAATATAGGCTATAATATAAATAGATAAAGAGAAATGACAAAAAACTTTTAAAACTTTCAGCCGGAAATGCCGTCACATTTCTATGACGAAACGAGTTCCCTCCCTTCCTTCCCCCTCGTTTCGTCTTTCCTTTGTACAGACGACAAAAGCCATTTCTCCTTCTTTTAAGCTCAGGAGTGAGGTTTTTATGCATAAAAAAACTAAAGCAATTAAAAAATCTATGGTTCTAAATAACGCCAAACTTTCAGAACCAAAACAAGCAAAACTTTCTAAAGTTATTAACAAATCAAAACAAGAGGACTATTTAGAGGTCCATTTTACTGAAAGAATCCTTTCTTGCAAAGACCCAGAGCATCACCACTACATACTTACACATTGCGACGAAACTGGCGAAATGGACTTATACGTTGATAAAGAATATAATCTTAAAAGTGTGAATTGGGAATTGCGAGACGAGGTTTGTGGAGAGTGGACTAAAGAAGGTCAAAAGTACGAATTAATGCTTACTGTTTATGTTGGCTCTGATTTAGACGCACCAGAAAGAAAGAAAATTTTTAAAGACCATATTAGTACAGTAGTAGGCTTAATTATGCACGGAGATGCCGCTTTAATCGCAGCTAATCCAACTTTATGTGATTCAAAAGTTAGTATTTGTTATTATGATGGAACTGAAGAAAGTTCAGACATGGAAGAATTAGGGTTAGTCAAAGACCATATTTATACTTCCTTAAAAAAATAAGAGCGCATTCTGCGTTCTTTTTTATTTCGATGTAAAGAAATTTTATTTGATTTTTTCAAAAAAATATTATATAATATTAATATAAGTTGAGGTGAAAAAGTGAAGAAAAAAATAGAATATTCAATATAGTGAGAGTGTTGATTGGTTTTACTTGTCAAAGGAGTAAATTAAAATACAAATTTTAAGAGGTTAGGAGAATTTTATATGTGCATTAAAAACATAATAATTAATTTTGAAGATGACGATAGAGCAGTGGCTATCGATGGATATGAAGTTGCGTTTTATGGACAAGAAAAAACACTCTTAATAAAAGAGTTTGAATTAGTTAAAGAAATTCAAACAGTTGTCGCTAGATTTTATCCGATTGGAGATGAAAGATAGTGAATCTTTTAAAACATTATATACTGCAAGTCTTTAGTGTGGAATCTATACCACATCAAGATTGGATGGATCGTGAGTGGGTTGAAGTGTTAATGATGGTTGATTGTTATGGTATAAGAGAAAAAAGAAAGTACATCAATACTCGTGAAGAGTTTGAACGTGATATGCAACGTGGTTATTTTATGTGGTAAAAGGTAATTAAAATTAGACTTTTAAATACATTTAAGGAGGAAATTAAATGAACAATGAAAAATGGGTGTATATGTTTGGTGATGAACATATGTCGGAATTTTTTGAAACAAAAGAAGATGCAATAGCGGAAGGATTAAG
>DXAZ01000140.1 GCA_019116785.1 Candidatus Atopostipes pullistercoris | reverse complement strand
TACATTTTTTTGTATAATATAAATGAGTAATATTCTTGCTCTACCCACGTCATTATTCAGATGATTTCTAACTAATTAAGAAATTTTATATTTTAGAAAGAATTCATTTTAATCATTTAGAGATAAGGTGATGCTTGATGAGGCGTTTGTTAAATCAAACTGAAAATAGACAATTGCTTCTAGCTGAAATATTACAAGACAACGAAAATTGGATAACACTTTTCGAATTGTCAAAAATTCTAGGATGCTCTGTTCGGGTGCTTAAAGATGATCTTGCGCACTTTAAAAATAACATTACTGAACTACCTATTGAGACCTCAAACAATGGGATTCGTCTCAATAAAGTAAATAATACGGGCCTTAAAAGCCTTTATCAGTATATTTTATACCATTCTACCGCCTATAATTTATTAGAAATTATCTTTTTAGAAGACCGTATTTCAGTGGTTAGTTTAATCGAAAGGTTATATGTTAGTTCCTCAACCATTTACCGACTGATCGATCAAATTAATGAAATTGTGGAAGAGAGAAATTTTAAAATTGAGACAAATCCTTGCAGAATTGTTGGCTCTGAAAGTGAGATTCGTTACTTCTTCTATAATTATTTTCACGAAAAATATTCAGGGCTTGAATGGCCCTACATAAACCTCGATGAAAATGGAGTAGACCTCTTTTTAAAATTTTTTATCGACTTTTCACATATGGAGACAGATTTTGCTTATTACAATATATTTAAGACTGTATCAGCTGTTAATTTAATGCGGTACAAACAAGGATATTTTATAGATCACTCAGATATTCTCATTAATTTTGATGAAATTATTCCAGATTTATCCCCTTACCAAGAGGACTTTGCTTATTTTGAAGCAAATAATCATGTAAAAGTCAATAATACGTTAATTCAGCAAATATTTACTCCCTATATCAGTGAAAAATTCTCCCTGAATTATGAACGATTAATTGAAAAAACAAAAGTCCAACAAGATCTTTCGATTGAAGTAACTTTTTTAAATGATATGCTGGAAAACTTATCAAAGACTCATCAGCTTTCATTAAAAAATAAAGAAACAGTCCTTATCAATACGATAAACGCAGCATATTTAGAATATAAAGAGCCACGCTCAGGTTACATTTTACATAATTATAACCAAGAATTTGCTTTGAAAATCAAGTCAGAGTTTCCTCATTTTTATGAAGACTTATATCAATCAACCAAAAATTTTCGAAAAATCATGAAAAAACCATTAACTGATGATGGTATTTATTTTATAATGCATATTATTTTTATTTTTTGGGAAGATTTATTGCCAGAACTCCGTAGAAAATTTGATAAGATTAAAATTTTAGTAATCAGCGATTGTCACGTCTCTCATTCAGAAACTATAAAAGATGTGATTGAATATGAATTTAACGAACAAATTGTTGTTGATGTTTATAGCGAGATGAAACTCGACCATGACGTTTTAAAACAACTACCGTACGATCTTATTGTTGCTAATTTTCCTCTACCAGCATTAGAAAATCAACGAACAGTTTATGTTGAAGACCTACCTACTTTCTTTGATCTTGCAAAAATTAGAAAACAAGTGGATGACATTATATTAGAGCGAATGACTTAATCTCACGAAAAAAAGATGTAAAGCAAAAAGGGGATCCCTTGTGCTTTACATCTTTTTTATAGGTTATTGTTCTTCATTCGTATCTTCTTCTTGTTCAGCAGGTGGTTCTTCAGGTTCTAGTTCCACTTCTGAACTCGTATCTGTTTCCTCATCTTCTGCTTCGTTTGTTGTCTCTTCACTCGATGGATTAGAAGGCTGACTATTTCCTTGCGAGGTCGTTTCGCTGCCAGATGAATTAGAAGGTGGTCTCCAGTTACTTGTGTTATTTGTATTATTTGTGTTCCCTGTATTTCCAGAATTGTTCCACGTTTCTGATTGATTGGGTTGCCATTCTGTCTGTTCTGAAGTTTCCTCTAGTTCCTCTGCTTCTTCAAGTGCTTGTTGCGCTGCGGCTTCTTCCTCGGCTAAAGCTTCTTCTAAAGCTAAAGCTTCTTCAGCTTCTGTTAAAGCCAAATTAATTATTTCTGCTCGGGCTAGGAGTTCTTCTCGTGCTTCTTCATTTTTAATTTTTTGAATAAGTTCAAGAGCTTCTTCTTCATTTTCACGCGTAACATCAATCCGTACAGAGTCCTCTTCAAACAAATCATCTATATAAGATTTAGCGGCTTGAATTACATTAACCTGCTCTTTGGCATCCGCTAGAGTTGTTTGATTTCGGTCATAATAAACCACTTTTTCTTGAAACTCTCCAATTTGTTCTTCTAAATTAATCACTTCATCTAACGTAAGATCTTTTTTAATAATTCCTTCTTCGATGAATAATCCTTTTATATCCGTTTGAAGCTCATCCATTGCTTTAGCCATTAGATATTCTTCTTCCACTTTATCTAGTCGTTGTTGATTTTCTAGGCTATACTCTTTATTTTTTAATTCTTCCAATTCTTCTTGAATATTATCTAGTTGTTCCGTTGATAGTTTATCTGAAAGATCGGTTTTTTCTTCGTTGTATAAACTAGCGATTTCTTTTTCAATATTTTCTATTTCATACGCTTCAAACTCCAGATATCTTTCACTTTGCTTTTGTCTATAAAAATGAACCGCTGACACACCAATAAGTAAAATAACACCTAAAAAAACATAAAATTTCTTTCCTTTCAAAGATTATCCCCCCATTCTATAATAAATGTTTGAAATAATATGCTCTTATTCATTCTACTCTATCATACCTTATTTTTATACATTTTTTTATAAATTTTGATTTTAATTTTCAAAATAAAAACACACCCTTACAATTTTGTACGAGTGTGCTTTATATTTACTTTGTATTGGGTTAATTTTGTGACCAAGTATATTTGTTAATAAATTAATCTTTTTTATAAAAGCATACCATTAAAGAATAGACAAATTTATTGATGCTGTTTATCGTAATCTTCAATACACTTTTGTATTATTTCTTCATCGGAATGCATCGGAACCTCTTGATCGCCGATTTTCATTGTATTCTCATGCCCCTTGCCTAACGCAAGAATAAGCGTCTTACCTTCTATATTTTCAAAAGCCGTTAGAATTGCTTTTTCTCTGTCTTCAATATAGGTATATGGAGTACCTTCACGTTCTACATAATAAGCAATTTCTTTAGAGATTTCTTTTACATCCTCTGGACCGGGATCGTCCATTGTAATATAAATAAAATCAGAATACTTCCCACCAACGGTCCCTAATTCTTCACGACGTCCCAATGCTTTTCCACCTGGTGCACCAAAAATAGAAACCACTTTATAATCTGGATGAGCTTCCTTCATTCCAGTAATTAAACGCTCAAAACTTAAACGATTATGCGCAAAATCCGCAATAGCAATAATTTTTTGATCTGCAGAAGAAACCAGTCGCATCCGTCCCGGAACATGTATATCCTTCAAAGCCGTTTTGGCTGCTTCGATTGGGATGCCTAAAACATCCACTGCCGCAACTGCCGCTAAGGCATTTTCAACGTTATAATCTCCTAACATTTTTAAAACAAACGCTTCATCTATTGATTTTGAATGAATGTTGAAATGACTTTCTAAATCTAAAGCTTCTAAGTTCTTCACATAGTAATCTGCTTTGGAAGAATTTAAACTGAATGAATAATAACATTCCGCTTCCTTCGCCCTTTCAAAAAGATAATTGGCTTGTTTTGTTTCTCGATTAATGATTAGTTTTTTTGTCTGACCGAACATTTTCGCTTTTGATTGAATATAATCTGAAAAATTCGGATGTTCAATCGGACTAATATGGTCTTTATCAATATTTAAAAAAATCGCCACATCAAATTCTATACGATCCGTGCGATGATATTTTAAAGCTTGACTTGAAACCTCAAGTACCGCATATTCAAGTCCAGCATGAACCATCTGAGCGAGATGCTTTTGCAAATCTAAAGATTCAGGTGTTGTATTTTGGGCCACTTCTTCACCATCGCCTTCATAATTTGCTATCGAAGAAATGAGACCTGCCGGTGCTTTTCCTTGGTCTTTTAAGTAAGTATCCAAAATGGCTTTTACGAAATAACTGGTCGTTGTTTTTCCTTTGGTCCCACCGACTCCCACAATGGTTAATTTTTCTTGAGGATGGTTATAAAATGTTTCAGCCAACAAAGGAATGGCTAAGCGAATATCTGAGACCGTCAAGTGAGGAAACTCATCCTCTAAGTCGTATTTCTTTTCAGAGATATAAGCAATAGCCCCTCGTTCGATCGCTTCTTTTAAATAATCCACTTTAAAATGAGCCCCTTTACAAATAAATAACGTTCCAGGCTCTACTTTTTTTGAGTCTTGTTCCAAATGAAGAATGGTTTGTTTCTCGATACCAAATAGCTCTTCTTCTACAAATAAATTAGCAGATTCTAATACATTAATATAATCAGATAACTCATAATATATTTGATGATCGATTTTCTACACTTCCTTCTATTGATAAGTCGCGTCAGAACGAACAATGGATTCTTTTACTAAAATATCCATTGCATCTAAACAATTTTTTTCTATCGAATGATTCTTTTTAAAGACAGAAAGTTCCGTACAAGCTAAAATAACCACATCACTACCTGCCTCCATTAAATCCTCATAAGCTTTTTGAAATTTGAGTGGATCACCTGGCCGTCCTTTTTTAATATCATCATAGATTAAAGACATCACTTCTTCTTGATTCTTTCTAGACGGTACGACGGCTTCCACACCCAAATCTTCACACTCTTTACGATAGACTCCAGATTGGATCGTACCATTTGTTGCTAAAATTCCTATCTTTTGAACATTCTCAAATTGGTCTAATGCATATCGAACCGTTTCTTTTACCATATGAATGATTGGTATGGATACTTCTTTTTGAGTAGCATCATACAGAAAATGTGACGTATTACAAGGAATGGCAATATTGGCTACACCTAGCTCTTCTAGTAACTTTGCATCTTGAATAAAAGCTTCCAACAATTCTTCTACATTTCCAGTTAAAATTGCATGAGTCCGATCAGGCAAGGTGGCGTGATTCAAAATAATTGTATCAATATGATCTTGATCCTTTTGAGCTTTTGTATGTGCAACTAATTCTTCAAAAAAATAACTCGTTGCTTCTGGCCCCATTCCACCAATGACACCTAATTTCTTTTTCATTGCCAACACCTTTTTCTATAGTTAGTTTCTCTTTATTATTTATAATATTTTTTATATTTATAATAGTGACTGAGAGTTGCTTTAATCATACGTAATCGACGATAAATGGCATTGTCTGGTTTATAGAATAAAGGATTCACTTCTTTTCCTTCATCGATTAACTGTTTGATTTGTTTAACATTTTCTTCTTGTTTTACATATTTAAGAGCTACCCAATCAGGAACAACCGTCCATAAATAAGGATCTTTTGACAACTCTAAATCCATGTCTTTATTATAAATATAATCGTCAACTAAATAACGAGCCACATTAAAACCAGATGCTGTCACATAATAATTACTGCGTCCTTGTCTGGTATTAATCTCAAAGAATTTATATTTCCCATCTCGATAATCATACTTAATATCAAAATTAGAAAAGCCCACGTAGTGAATATTTTCTAAGAATTCACGCGCCTGTCTCATAAGCTCTTCATTTCTATCCGTAATAATCACGGCGTGGTTTCCTTTTCCTAAAGGGGTATGTTCTTCAAGTAAGACATTCCCCAAACACATCATAACCACTTTCCCAGACTGATCAGAATAAGAAGTTAAAACATACATATACTCGTCATTTCCAGGAATCATATCTTGAATAATGAGTTTTTCTGGATAACCTGAGTCATAAATTTTTTCAATCGTTTCATTTAATTCCTCACGATTATTTATGATATAAACTTTTTCTTGTCCTTCAAAAGGATATTCCCAATAATGAATGCTTTCGGAAGATTTTAAAATCACCGGATATTCGAAAGGCACCTCAAAATCCAAGCCCATATCTTTTGAAATGAGTAACGTATCAGGATAGTCAACCCCTACTTCTTCACATAATTCATAAAAGTAATCCTTCTTTTGAAGTTGATTCATTTGTTCATAAGAAATAAACGGAGCAATAACATTTTCTGGAAGCTGTGAGCGTTCTTTAGTAATCATATTGACATAATTGTCGCCCGCTCCTAATAAAATAATTTTTTTCTCTTGATATTTTTTGGATAGTTGATTGATTCTTTTTAAGAAAGTTTCTGTTTGATCAATATGAAGCTCTTCAATATAGTCAATCATTAAACTTCCATTACTAGGACCGGATTGATATTTTCCGATTACGACAGATTTTATTTGATATTCCTCATAAAATGCGCGTGCCACACTATATGTATTAATATCGCTTCCTAAAATAACAGGTATAAATTCTCTCTCTTTAAATTCCATAAGTATCCTTCCTACTATCTATTCTTTAATTTATGAAACGTCCAAAGTAGACGACGTTTCTTTTCAGTAGCTTCAGTTTCTAAAACAATTATACTCTAATTTGCTTTAAAAAAAAGGCTTTGCCTTCTATCCATTTACTTGTTCATCCAATAAAGCTAAAAATTTTTACAGTAGAAGTAATATTTATTGAATATACATTTCTAGAAAATGATTAAAGTTCTCAATCATTGCTTTATAAGTATAATCTTTGCGATTAAATAATGCCCTTTGTTCTTCTGAATAAACCATCACAAAGACCTGTCCAATATTCGCCCGATTAGCTGCTAGTACTCCAGCTGTTGCATCTTCAATCACAACACAATCTTTGGGATCTAAATTCAAACTTTCTGCTGCTTTTTTGTAAATTGTCGGATCGGGTTTTCCTGGGAACGTTCCATCATCATACACAATTTCTTCAGGCGTAAACCAGCGATCCAATTTAAAATAGTCAAAGTAAAAATCAATATTTATTTTTGGACTAGCTGTCGCTATGGTAAAAGGAATGTTTTTTTCAACTAATTGATCAAGGAGCTTTTCGGTCCCGTCCACATAGTCTAATTTTTCTTCCCGCGCTAACCGGTGATATTCTTTTTCTTTTTCATCAGACAAGGATTGAAGCTCCTCATCCGTGACATCTCCAATAAAGTGGCGAATCGTTTGATCATTTGTTCTTCCATGAATATAGTCAATTACTTCTTGTTCTGTAACTGAATGATTATGCTTTTGTATCATTTCAACCCAGGCCTTTTCATGCAAATGCGCATCAAAAACCATTGTCCCATTAAAATCAAAAATAATCCCTTTAGCCATTTCTACACCTTTTCTTTCTAAAGTTTCTTCTCCATTCTAGGCAAAATAATAGCGAAAAACAAACAACTCACTACATAAAACATTTTTTAATAAACGGAAAATGTCCTTTGTCATGTTTGACGAGACATCAATTTGTATTCTGAGATAATCTGGACTGATTTTATCCTCAATATCTACATTTTTAGTAACAAGCTTTTTGAAATCTTCAAAGACACTCTAAATACCATAATCAATTTTTTCAACACTCTCATCTAAACTTATTAGGCTAATTCATTATTTCCCTTCACTCTCAACACATTTGTTACTATATTGTCCGTAATAATAACAATCTTTGATATATTTTACCTTAATTAAGAAAGGATAAAGATTTTTAAGTAAAGTAAATACATTAAAAAGAACCCATAATTTAATTATAGGTTCTTTTTAATGGTTCTATTTTTATTTTAATTGCTTACTTTAATTCAGGCCAGTAATTACCATTTGCTTCAATCAATTCATCAAGCACAGCTTTTGCAACAGACGCATTCGGAACAGTTTGGTTTAAAGTAAAAGCTTCTAATGCTTTTTGATAAGAATTTTCAAAGAAAGCATCTACTAATAATTTCTCTGACGCTACTTGTGCTTCCATCAATCCTTTATGAAAGTCAGGAATATTAAAACGTAACGAAATAGGTTCAACACCTTTTGCATTTACGTAACTTGGGACTTCAACTACTGCATCTTCTCGTAAATTTGGAATTGCCCCTTTATTTGGAACAATTAACATGAATCGGTCGTTTTTATTATGAAGAATAGATGCTGCAATATCCACGATATATTGACCATGTCCGCTACTTTCATAATCTAAATCCGTAGCTTTTCCATCTTTAATTCGTTCTACTGTATCATCAATTTGTTGGAGACGTCCTTCCATAATTTGATTGGCCCGTGTGTAAGTCGGATCTGTTTGTTTAATTGTTAAGTTAGGATATAGATAATATTCAAGATAATTGTTTGGAATATGTGTTGGGAAATTTTCCACAATGACTTTCATATTCTCGTAAGTTTGAGCCCAGCTTGGTTCTTCTCCTGAAACATCTATGCCTTCTTTTTTTATTTTCTCTAAAATCTCAGGCATAATATCTCGCCCTAAACTCACATCATAAATTGAATCGTACCATCCAAAATGATTTAATCCATAATATATAGGGATCCAATTGGAACGATCTAGTCCAAATGACTTTGAAATAATTTCCTCTATACCAATCGTCATATCGCAAGCATTAATAATTTTTATATTAGGATATTCTCGACGAATCGCTTCTGCTACAATTGTTTCTGGATTAGTATAATTTAAAATCCAAGCATCTGGTGCATAAGTTTGAATATCTTCAACTAATTTTAGGAAGCCTTTCATTGAACGTATCCCATATGAAAAACCACCTAAACCACATGTTTCTTGACCAACAATTCCATGTTTTAACGGTATTTTTTCATCTTTCTCTCTCATTTCAATTTTTCCCACTCGTATTTGTGAGAAAATAAAATCTGTATTGATAAAAGCTTCTTTTGGGTCTTCTGTACGTTTAAAAGTTATATTATAGTTCCCTTTTTCTAGAATATAACTAATAATAATTTCCATTTTTTCATTCTTTATTGGATCATCATCATATAAACGTATTTCTTTTACTTCAAATTCTTTATGATTCAATATAGTGAGCACTATTCCTGGTGTATAGCCACTACCTCCACCGGCAATTGTAACAATTTGTTTATCTGACATGTTTATTCAATCTCTCCTTGTAAGTTAATTATTTCAATCATTTTCTAGCTTAGTACTTCATCAATGTTTTCTCTTAGATTTTGAACAGAAGTTCCAACAATGACTTGAAGTGCATTATTATTACGTACTACTCCCGTAGCACCTAGTTGTCTAAATTCTGCATCAGAAGCCACTATATCGGGATCTTTTACATTAACTCTTAGGCGTGTAGCACAGTTTGTTAAATTATCAATATTATCTTCTCCACCTAAAAATTCTAAATATTGTTTTGCTAGCGCCTCTTTGTTATTTGTAGCAGTTTCTTCAGAGCTTGGTATTCCGTTTTTGATTTTTCGTTTTTCTTTTACATCTTCTTTCATAAATAGACGTAGTTCTTGTTCTCCTCTACCTGGTGTCTTAATATCAAACTTTTGGATTAAGAATTTAAAAACAATGAAATAGATAAAGAAGAAAACAATACCAATAATAATTTGTCGAATGTATATACCACCATGTGTATTAAAGAGTGGAATCCAATTTAATGATAAAAATTCTAGTAATCCCCCACCAAAAGCGCCAGTTACTCCAAAAGCATACATTGTTGTAGCCATTGTAGCATCAATGAAAGCTTTAACAGCGAATAAAAATGGAGAAACAAAAATATAAGTAAACTCTAAAGGTTCAGTAATTCCTGCAATTATAGCTGTTAAAGTAGCAGGGATTAATAAACCAGCGACTTGGCGCTTATTTTCTTTTTTAGCAGTCACATACATTGCTAAAGCTGCGGCCGGTAGACCAAAAATGTTTGAGTTTCCTTGCATTGCAAAACCACCTTCAGGGAATAACTCAATTAAAGGTTCTGTTGATTGACTAAATGCTTGAATTCCTTCTAGCCAACTTGCATATGTTCCTCCACTAATTACTGCATCACCATACTGAAAAGGTCCATAAATGAAATGGTGAAGACCAGTTGGTAATAATATTTTTTCTAAAAAAATATACAACCAAACACCTACTTTACCAGATGTACCCATAAACGTTTGTAATGAAGAAAATAACTCTTGGATGACTGGCCAAATCCAAGTAGTCAAAAATGCTGTAGGAAGCATAACAACAAATCCTAAAATTACTATAAAAGCTGACCCTTGAAAAATTCCTAAAAATTCTGGAAGCTCAGTATCAAAATAACGATTATGTAACCATACCGCTATAGCCGAAACAATAATTGCTCCCAAGATATTCATATCCAATGTTTTAATACCAGAAACAAAGGCTAAACCACTTGTACCACCAACATCTTGGGTAATATCTACACCAAAAAAATTAGGTGCAACTGTCAACATAGCATTAATAAAATAATTATAAGTTAAAAAAATAACAATTGTTTCCATTACAGCACGACCTCTTGCTTTATTTGCAAGAGTTACAGGTATACCCATTGCGAACAGTAATGGCATCTGATTAAAAATTGTCCATGCTCCTTGATCAAGAATATACCACATATTCATCCAAACCGTACCTTCGGTAGCTAACCCCCCTACAATAAGCGGGTCTGTAAATAAAGTGGCTAAACCAATAATTGTACCTGAGAAAGCAAAGAAAAGTACTGGAACGAACATTGCACTTCCTAGTCGTTGGAACTTTTGCATCATTTTTTATTCTCCTTTTGAATAAATATTTTAATTCAAAATTTTAACACTTTTACTTCAAATAATATTAGTTCTTGGATTTCACTACTCCCTTCTTTTTTATCACTTCATTCTTTTTCTTTCTTCTTTAATATTGTATATTTAGTATATAGAATTTATGAAAGCGATACTACTCAATTAT